>JAAEZI010000002.1:65038-92642 GCA_018222915.1 Algicola sp.
TTTTGACCTCAAAAATCCTAAAAAATTATAAATGAAGAATCACTAAATAAACCATACGATTGAGGTTTAAAAATGACAATTACATATTACAGTAGTCTATTATTTTCCTGGAAAAGACGCCTTACGCTTTTCTAAAAATGCCGACGTACCCTCTTTAAAGTCTTCGGTTCCGAAACACTTTCCAAACTGCTTGATTTCGGTTTTAAAACCGTCCACACCATCTTTGTAGTTGTCATTAATGGCCTTTATGGCGCCTTTTATAGCTACGGAAGAATTTCTCATAATTTTTCCAGCAATCTTTTCAGCTAAAGGCAGCAATTCCTCTTCTGAAGTAACATGGTTAACTAATCCGTATTCTAAAGCTTGATTGGCATCAATCATTCCTGCAGTCATGATCATTTCCATCGCACGTCCCTTTCCTACCAATTGCGGTAAACGCTGAGTTCCTCCATAGCCTGGAATCACACCTAAGGACACCTCAGGTAATCCCATTTTTGCATTAGTACTTGCTAATCTAAAATGACATGCCATTGCCAATTCTAAACCACCTCCTAAGGCAAATCCATTCACTGCTGCAATCACTGGAGTCGATAAATTTGCAATAAAATCAAATAAGATTTCTTGACCTTTTGCAGCCAATTTACCACCATTTTTAACATCAAAATCTGCAAACTCACTAATATCAGCACCTGCCACAAATGCTTTTTCGCCACTCCCTGTGACAACAATAACTTTTGTGTCTTTGCTACTATTAGCCGCATCCAAAGCCTCGTGTAACTCTTGAATGGTCGCTTTGTTCAGTGCGTTGAGCTTTTTAGGTCTATTCACTGTAATGGTTGTAATTCCGTTATTGGTTGATGATAAAATGTTTTGGTAATTCATAGTGTTATGCATTTCTAGACTTTCGGAAAGGTGACGATAAAAGTGGTGCCTTCTCCTAGTTGAGATGTAAAGGTAATATTTCCTTGATAAGTTTCCACAATATTTTTTACCATAGCTAATCCGAGACCCATTCCACTACTTTTCGTGGTAAACTTAGGTTCAAAAATTTTATCCTTGTTAGCTTCAGTAATACCTATACCATTATCAGTAATCGCTATTTTGGCCATATCATTCTCTGAGGACACCGTGACTTTAATTTTTGGATGTGACTGCTCATCTGGAATAGCTTGAATGCCATTTTTCACTAAATTAGTGACTACTCGAATGAGTTGAGTACGATCAAAATTAGCCATCAGTTCCGTATCTTCGGAAATGAACTCAATATAATCCTCGCTAAAAATATCTAGTCCTAATTTTACGATGTTCGTTACATTAAGCATTTCATTTTGCTGTGCAGGCATTTTTGCAAAATTCGAAAACGCAGAGGCAATAGAACTCATCGTATCTATTTGCTGAATGAGTGTTTGACTATACTCGTCAACTTTTTGATGGATGTTCGCATCATTAGGATCGAACTTCCTTTGAAAACTTTGCACGCTTAATCGCATAGGAGTTAAAGGATTCTTAATTTCATGCGCGACCTGTTTTGCCATTTCACGCCAAGCTTGTTCACGCTCACTAGTTGCCAATTTAACGGCACTTTCCTCTAATTGATCAATCATACTATTGTAGGAGTTGACCAAGGTTGAAATTTCCTCACTTGATGAAGAAATGTCAATTTTTTTATTGCGTTTCTCTAAGCGTGTTTCATTGATTTTATCTGAAATCGTTTTGAGCGTTCTAGTGATGTATTTTGACAGTAATAAAGCCAGAATAATAGCAATGAGCATCATGAACAAATAAGCATAACCTAAGCGTTCTAAAAATTCATTCAGTTCCTTGTTCAAAAAATCATCATTTTCTAAATAAGGTAAATTCAATATTGCCAAAGGTTTTGATCTGGAATCAACAATGTAGTTGTAGGATGATTGGAAGGTTTCACCATTTTTTTCATTTTTAATGACATAACGATGTTGTGCGGTATTTGAGATTTCATTAAGAACTTCAGTCTCTATACATCTCGAAATGGAATCGCTTTTTATACTTGCTTTGGAAGTAATGAGTAAGGTGCCATCCAAATCATATAGATTAATTCTAAGACTATGTATTTCAGCAATTCTATAAATCTCATCTTTAAAAATCAATGGTACTTTCTCTGTTTCAACAGGATAAGTTGTTTCACGGATGACATAATCAATATCACTAATAATGGCCCTTTCTTTCCGTTCTAAACGTTCTTTATGATAGTCGATAGCCTCTTCATTATATTGATAAATGGTCACGCCTGCAATTAACACAGAGGCAATAAGCACTAACAAAATCATGGCAAAAAATATGCGGACTCGTAAAGACAGTTTATTCAGCTTCATCTTAAAATTTAGATTGCAATAAATGTAGCAATAATTAAGCCAATGTTAGGCATCTGGATTTTTGCTCCGTATCTGCTTGTAAAATTTGAACCCTAACATTAAAAGTCCGGCGAGCACAACAATACCGATAACACCGAATATCCAATTGAAGGCATTTTTTAAAATGACTAAAAAAATGACGGCAAATAAAATGAATGTCGCACCTTCATTCCATAGCCTCATAAAATTGGATGTTTTTCTAACGTCATCCGCTTGTAACTGCTTGAAAAATTGGTGTGTTTTTAAATGGTAAAAAATAAGTAAAACAACAAAGGTTAGTTTGACATGCATCCAAGATTGCTCTAGTAAATACGGATTTAAAACCAGAAGCCATATGGCAAATAATGTCGCCAGTATTGCCGATGGCCAAGTAATAATATACCAAAGCCTTTTAGCCATGAGTTTGAGTTGCTTCCCTAATATTTCTTTATCGGGTGAGGGTTTGTGAAATGCTTCTATTTGATAGACGAAAAGTCTCGGAATATAGAAAAGACCTGCGAACCAAGTAATAATAAAAATAAGGTGTAATGCTTTGATATAATTGTAATAGGCCATCAGTTTTCAACAAATAAATAATTTAACTTCTTGGAATTAAACGCTGCGTTAAACGCACTAATCTCTGTTGTAATCAATTGGTCAAAAGCCGCCAGTTGCATTTCAATTTTGGAAGTGAGTTCATTTTTAACAGCAATATCTTGAGCGGTAGGCGCGAAATCTCCCATACCCACCAAAGCATTTAAATGCCCAAGTTTATTGGTTAATCTTATGGGAAAATTAAGAGGGTCTTGTCCACTTCTATTTTTTGTTTGATACAATGCTTCCTCTATGTCTTTAAAGTCCTCTCTCAGTTGTTTCGATTTTTCCAATAAATCTTGCACATCGCTATTCCCTTTGTACTGTGCTTCAAAAGCCGTCAATTGGGATGTAATATTGCGAATTTTTTTGATAGATTTATGCGCCTTATCCATAGTCTCATTCACATCGGTAATAAATTTAAACTGGTTTTCCATATCCTGCTGCGAACTCTCTGCTCTCGGATCTGCCAAAATATTAAAATCTTGCGCAAAGGTATTTTCATTCACCTTCAACTGTACTTTATAGGTTCCAGGAATGGCTTGTGGTCCATCCAAACTAGCCCACCATAATATCATGCCATCTAGTTTTTCAGCACCATCATAAGTCATATCCCACACAAAAAGGTTCATCCCCTCTTTAACATTCAATCGGTCTTTCTTTTTATGTTTAGTAGAAAACGACTTGATGGTATCCCCTTGCTTATCGAAATATGTCAAGGATACGGTATCCTTTTTTTCGTCATAGTTATCTAGTCTGAAATACGTCATGACACCATTTGGGTGATTGGTACCAGCCGTTTTACTTCCTTTTCTGCTTCTGCCTCGCATTCGATACGTATCCTTAGGTTTAAAAAGCTGAAAAGCACTTTCCTTTGCGCCATATAATTGATGCAAAACAGATAAATCATCAATCACCCAAAGACTTCTTCCTTGTGTGGCAACTATTAAATTATTGTTTTTTACAGCTAAATCAGTGATTGGCACAATAGGTAGATTTAACTGAAATGGCTTCCAGTTGTTACCGTCATCAAAGGAAATATACATCCCTGTTTCGGTACCTGCATAGAGCAAGCCTTTTTGCTTAGGATCTTCTCTGAGGACTCTTGTAAAATGTTCTGAAGGAATCCCGTTGGTGATTTTTTTCCAGGTCTTTCCATAGTCGGTGGTCTTGTATAAATACGGATTAAAATCACCTGTTTTATACTTCGTCCCAGCCACATAGCAGGTTCCTGCATCAAAAGCACTCGGCTCAATACTATTGATCATCATCCATTCTGGCATTCCTTTTGGAGTCACGTTCTCCCAGTTTTTACCACCGTCTTTGGTGACATGTATCAAGCCATCATCACTTCCAACCCAAAGTAAACCTTCCGTAATTGGTGATTCTTGAGCGGCAAAAATGGTGCAATAATATTCAACCGACGTATTGTCCTGAGTAATGGGTCCACCTGAAGATTTTAACTTTTCAGGATCATTTCTGGTCAAATCCGGACTAATAATTTCCCAGGATTGCCCTTCATTTTCTGTGACATGTACATGTTGTGAAAAGGTATATAAACGGTTCGGATTGTGTTTTGAAAACTGAATTGGAAAGTTCCACTGAAAGCGGTATTTCATGCCTTCGGCACCATGACCCATTGGGTTGTCCGGCCATACATTAATAGCTCTTACAGTGCCGCGTTCATGGTTGACTCGTGTTAAAAAGCCATCATAACTTCCGCCATAAACAATTTCGTTATTTTCAGGGTCTACGGCAATATGTGCCGACTCACCACCTGCGGTTGATTCCCAATCATCCTCGCTTATGGATCTTCCATCGGTTCGATGAGGAATTCTTACCGTCGAATTGTCTTGTTGTGCTGCATATATACGGTACGGAAAATGATTATCGGTCGTTACACGATAAAACTGGGACGTTGGTTGGTTGTGATAGGTACTCCATGTTTCACCACCATCATAGGTAACTTGTGCTCCACCATCATCTCCAATAATCATGCGATTAGGATCATTGGGTGCAATCCACAAATCATGATGGTCACCATGCGGCGCATTATAGGTGTCAAAAGTCTGTCCACCATCGACACTTTTATGATAGCGTACATTAAGGACATACACCACATCCACATCTTTTGTATCGGCATAAACCCGTGTATAATACCAAGCACGTTGACGCAGTTTTCTTTCACTATTCACTTGGTTCCAAGTGTCGCCTCCGTCATCACTTCGATACAATCCTCCTTGATCTTTGTTCTCTACCATAGCCCAAACACGTTGGTTGTTTAATGGAGAAACAGTCACACCCATAATTCCTAATGTGCCTTCAGGAAACCCTTTATTTGTTGAAATTTCTTGCCAAGTCTCACCACGGTCGGTACTTTTCCATAATGCGGAACCCTCGCCTCCTGAACTCAAACTATATGGTGTTCGTTGCACTCGCCATGTGGACGCATATAATATTCTTGGGTTCGTAGGATCAATAAGTAAATCTACAACGCCAGCATGCTCATTAGCAAACAAGGTCTTGTTCCATGTTTTGCCACCATCAACACTTTTATAAACACCTCTGTCAGAAGTTGGCTTATAAATATTTCCTAGGACACCTGCATAAACAATATTATGATTAGTTGGATCAACAGCAATTCTGGGAACATGGCGAGAATTCTTTAATCCTGCCGATGTCCATGTTTTACCAGCATCCACACTTTTCCATATACCATAACCTGAAGATACATTTCCTCGTACCGTCTTTTCTCCTCCTCCAGCATATAAAACGTTAGGATCGCTTTTAGCAACTGTGATAGCACCAATGCTACCGCCAAAATACCCATCCGAAATATTCTCCCAAGTTCGTCCACCATCCAACGTTTTCCAAATACCGCCTCCTGTGGCACCAAAGTAATAAAGGTTTGGTTGATTAGGAACGCCTGTTACAGCAGCACTTCGTCCACCTCTAAAGGGCCCTAAAAGTCGATATTCTAGAGCGTCATATTTAGATTCATCAAAAGATTGTGCGTTCAAGAATGATTCATTTCCGAAGAGAAACAAACAGCATAAAATGGTTATTAGCCTCATGATAATGGTGGTTTTGTTAATAGCTTAAAAATACGCATAAAAAAATTTATGCTTGCGCCTCATGTAATTTTAACTTGACTTCACGGTTCAAGAAATAGGCAGTCACCACAGTCGATAGTACATCTGCAATTGGAAAAGACATCCAAACGCCCAATTCGCCATAGTATTTCGGTAAAATTAAAATCAGTGGAATAAAGAAAAATCCTTGACGCGTTAAGGTAAGTAATAAGGCAGGAACCGCTTTGCCAACCGCTTGAAAGTAAGCGGCTCCAATAAGCTGAATAGCGATAATAGGCGTGGCTGCAAACACCCAACGCATGGCTGATGGTGTTTCCTTAATAACTTCGGAATCTGTCGTAAATAAACGCGTAATCGCTTCAGGAAAAATCATAAGCGCGACAAATACTATGGACGCTAATCCGATGGCATATTTCAACGCTGTTGCTATCGTTAACCTAACACGGTTATAATTTTCAGCACCATAATTAAACCCAGCAATAGGAAGAAACCCTTGTGTGATACCGTAAACGGGAAACAGAGCAAACATTAACATTCGACCAACAATGGCATAAGCTGTAACGGAAGTTTCACCACCTAAATCGAACAGAATATTGTTCATAAATAAATACGTAATACTTACAACTGCCTGTCTTGCCAAGGTCACAAATCCCAAAGATGTTATTTCAGAAACAATTGGTCGATCTAGTCCGAAATGGGACAAATTAATTTTCAATTCAGAATTTTTGGAAATGAAAAACCAAGCTATAAAAGCAAAACAAAGCAGATACGACCCTGTGGTCGCCCAAGCTGCACCTTCCATTCCTAAGTCTAAAACATTGATAAAAACATAATCCAAGACCAGGTTTCCAACGGATGGAATCATCATGGCATACATCGCAAATTTAGGCTTACCTTCAGCTCTAATCACGGTATTACCCATCATGCATAGGGCTAAAAACGGGACACCATACAAGACTATTTTATAATAGATTTTTGCTGGTTCAAAAATGGGTCCTTTACCACCGAAAGCTGGAATAATATCATTGATATACCACAAACCAAAAACTACCATAGTCACTGTAAGTAACAAGGTAAGGGTGAGCTGATTGCCGAAGGTTTTTAGTGCTTTTTCTGTTTGATTCGCTCCCAACGCTCTAGAAATAATAGATGAACCACCAATACCAATACTCATCCCTAGCGCTGCAATAAAGAATGACACTGGTAATACTACGTTGATCGCTGCAATGGCAGTAGAACCAATCCATTGACCCACAAAAATAGTATCGACCAAAATATTGAGTGACATCACCAATATCCCAATAGACGCAGGAACAGCTTGCTTGATAAGTAATTTACCAATGGGTTGTGATCCGAGATCTTGTGCTGATACTTTCGCCATTAGGCAGTCACTGTTTCAGCGTTAGCCCATTGCTTGATCCATTTGGCGAGTAATGCCACCCATGCGTCATCATCGTTTAAGCAAGGCACCGTCGTGAATTCTTGACCACCCATTTCATGAAAAATCTCTTCGCCTTCCATTGCAATTTCCTCGAGTGTTTCTAGACAGTCACTCACGAAAGCAGGCGTCACAATAGCCATGTTTTTAATGCCTTCCTTTCCTAAACGTTCTATTGTTCTATCGGTGTAAGGTTGTAGCCATGGATCAAATCCTAAACGCGATTGGAAGGAAGTTGAAAAACTACCTTCTTTTAATTGCAATTTTTCAGCGACCAAACGCGTGACTTCCAAACACTGGTGCCTATAGCAAAACTCATGAGCTTGTGAAGGCGTTTTACAGCACAATCCATCGATTTGACAATGTGATTTCGTGATATCACTTTTTCTAATATGACGCTCAGGCACACCGTGATAAGAAAACAGTAAATGGTCATATTTTTTATCCTTCAAATGGTTGGAAATAGCATTCGACAGTACCTCAATATAGTCTGGCTCCTTGTAAAAAGCTGGTAAATCTGTAATAGTCAATTCTGGAAAATGCGCTTTTCTAATCTCTTCCGCCAATACCAAGATTGTTTCTGTGGTAGCCATAGCAAATTGTGGATATAATGGAATTAAAAACACCTCATCTACACCTTTGTCTACCAATTCCTGTAATCCTTTTTTAATGGTCATACTGCCGTAACGCATCGCCAGACTCACCGGAAAATCCACTTGTTGCTGCACCTTATTTTGGAGGCGTTCCGAAAGAACAATAAGCGGTGAACCCTCTTCCCACCAAATCTTTTTATACGCAGCGGCCGAAGCTTTAGGACGCGTGTTGAGGATGATCCCTTTTACCAATAAGGTCCTCGCCCAAAGCGGCACATCAATGACACGCTCATCCATTAAAAACTCTCCCAAATATTTTTTGACATCCTTAGGATCTGGACTATCTGGTGATCCTAAATTAACGAGTAAAACTCCTTTCATGTGTTTCTTTTTCTGTTGGCCAATTTGTTTTGCAAAAATACGATAGAAATCTTAAAGAATCGCTTAGCTCATTCTAAATTGAACTTAACTCATCCATAAGGCCTATTCACATAAGACCGGTTTGATAATCAAAGCTTCTGTTTTAAGTTTGAATGCTACTTAATAAAAATAAATAGTAATTTATAAACTTGAAAAGTAGATTGTAATTAAAACATATTTTATGAAAAAATATTTTTTAATAATACTAGTAATTATTTTTTGTTTTTCATGTAAAGCACAGAGTCCTATTTACTCAATAGAACAATATTATGGCATTCAAGACAACGCCTATTATAAAGACACCAATAATATTTTAAACAAATTTGTCGGTACTTGGATATATGAAAATGGTGATACATCATTAAAAATAACGCTTTTAAAAGCAGAACAAGCTTATAATGGAAAGTGTTATTAAGATTTACTGGTTGGAGAATATCAATACATAGAAAATGGATTGGAAAAAATCAACACCTTACCTTTAATTGGTACATACAATGATGCTTATGACTACAATCTTCAGGGCAATGACATCATTGGCAAGTTTAGCGATGCACCTGATTGTGATACTTGTTTGTTGTCTGAACGTAGGATATCACTAACTTTTTACGATCCAGACCCAAATAGAGAACATCTACATGACGCTATCGTATTAAGACATGTCGTAGAAAATGACGTCGAAAGAATTGAAACCGTCATTTATAGTGCTGGTACTGTTGTGCAACCAGAAGACCAACCCGATAGCCCAAGAGTACCATATGGTGCTTATACATTGACAAAGCAATAATTTCTAAAAGGCTTCGATTAAGTTCGAAGCTTTCTTACGTCGTTATTCAACCCAAGGTGTTGATCAATGTTTAACCCAAAGCCATTAAATATTTTTTGGGTGTGGTGCCATATTTCTTTTTAAAGGCAGAAATAAAATGACTCGAGGTACTATAACCTACTTTAAGGCCTACTTCGTTGACATTATGGTCACCAGCTTCTAACAGTTTGCGAGCGACTTCCATTTTATAATCAAACAAAAAACTAAATACCGAATCGCCATAAATCTGCTTAAAACCTTCTTTGAGCTTTTTAAGACTTAAGCCTATTTCCTCAGATAATTCCTGTAAGGTTGGTGGCTCAGCCATTCTTGCAATCACAATATCTTTGGCCTTTCGAATCTTAATCACGTTGGTTTCATCTACCAAAAACGGACACTGTTCAATATCGGCATCTTCGCTTCTATTGAAATACAAACTCAATAATTCCAGCGCCTTTCCTTTAAAATAAAGATTTTTGATTGAGATATTGAGATTGTAATTCACTATTTGGTTTAAAGCAATGGCCATCGACGGCGATATTTTGCCATCCTTGTAGTACTTCTTGTCTTTATTGTCGGCACTTAAAAATGTGATGTAGTCAGCTTCCTGTGAGAACAAGCCATGAAACTTTTTAATAGACACCAACACAGATACCAACCAAGAGTTGGGTTGTACCTCAAGATGAATAGGTAAATCACGTTGTGGATTATACAATAGTAAGGAGTTTTCGGCCTCAATCCCTAAACGGTAGTTACCATTATTGAAAACAAACACGCTGGAGCCCTTTATACAAAAATGAAATTGAATGTATGTACTATCGATCTCGCGTTCAAGGGTTTGAATGGTATTCGTTTCATTTTGATAAGTGAGCACGAAAAAACCATCGTCTAATTTGGTTTCCTCAAATGAACCTCTAGCGGTATTTTTTGTATCTGAAAAATCAGAGAATTCAGGATTGTTATTTAGATTCATTCTAAACTAAAAAGGTTTAAACAGTTGATATGACTACAAAAATATGATAATTATCATGTTATAATAAGAAAAAAGCTTAAAAACCCACAAACGATACTAAAAGTTCTTGTAGCGTTGTTTTTTATCGAACTCACTGTTTATTTTTGCTGATGTAATTTTCCAAATCAGGTATGGAGCACTACAATATGTCGAGAGGCACTACATTTTATGCTATTGGGTTGAGCTATAAAAAAGCGGACGCTGAAGTGCGTGGTCATTTTAGTTTAGATGATGCCGCTAAGTCAGCTGTTTTAGAACAAGCCAAAACCAATGGTATTGAAAGCCTTATCGTCACCTCTACTTGTAACCGTACCGAAATTTACGGATTCGCACAACACCCTTTTCAACTCATTCAATTGCTTTGCGACAATACCAAAGGGACCGTTGAGGAGTTTCAAAAAGTGGCCTATGTCTATAAAAACAAAGACGCTATTTCACATATTTTCAGAGTAGGTTCTGGACTGGATAGCCAAATATTGGGTGACTTCGAAATTATAAGTCAGTTGAAAATGAGTGCGCGCTTATCCAAAAAACAAGCGCTGCTCAACCCATTCTTAGAGCGCTTAGTGAATGCCGTCATTCAAGCCTCCAAACGTATTAAAACGGAAACGGACATTTCTTCTGGTGCCACTTCGGTATCATTTGCTTCTGTACAATACATCATGAATACAATTGAGCGTGTTTCAGATAAAAATATTTTACTCTTCGGAACAGGGAAAATCGGAAGAAACACTTGTGAGAATTTAGTGAAGCACACTAAAAACGAGCATATCACCTTAATCAATCGTACCAAAAACAAAGCAGAAGCCGTTGCCGGAAAATTTAATGTTCTCGTAAAAGATTATGCCAATCTCCAAGAGGAAATTAATGCCTCAGATATTTTAATTGTTGCCACTGGTGCGCAGAATCCAACGGTTGATAAGCACTGTATTCAATCAGACAAACCGTTATTAATCTTAGATCTTTCCATCCCAAAAAATGTGCATGACAACGTTTGTGATTTAGAGCATGTTACCTTGGTACATTTGGATGACCTATCCCAAATTACAGATGAAACCTTAGAGCGTAGAAAAGCGCACATCCCAGTGGCAGAAGCTATTATTGAAACAGTCAAATCAGATTTTAACGCTTGGTTAGCGACACGCAAATTTGCACCTACGATCAAAGCCTTAAAACATAAGCTTACCGATTTTGCCAACGCAGAATTGGACACCCAACGAAAAAAAATGAGTGATTTTAATGAGACTCAGGCGGCCTTAATTAGCCATAACATCATTCAAAAAATTACCAATCACTTTGCACATCATCTTAAAGGCGATGATGTTTCTACCGATGACAGCCTTGAACTCATAAAAAAAGTGTTTCAACTAGAAGCAACTAAAGACAATGTCTAAAACAATCAGAATAGGAACTCGTGATAGCGAATTAGCGCTATGGCAAGCTCAAACCGTACAACAACAACTAGAACATATAGGATATAAAACGGAACTAGTTCCTGTGAAATCTACTGGTGATCTCGTACTTGATAAACCCATTTACGAATTAGGTATCACAGGTGTTTTTACTAAAACCTTAGATATTGCCATGCTTAATGGAGACATTGATATTGCTGTGCATTCCCTAAAAGATGTCCCAACCCTACTGCCAAAAGGTATTGTACAAGCGGCTGTATTAAAACGAGGTAATGTAAAGGATTGCTTGGTTTATAAAACCAATGAAGAATTTTTATCTCAACGTGACGCCATTATCGCCACAGGTAGTTTGCGTAGACGTGCTCAATGGCTCAATCGCTATCCAACACACACCTTAGTCGATTTAAGAGGTAATGTGAACTCTCGACTTCAGAAACTTGAAGATAACGATTGGAACGCTGCTATTTTTGCAGCTGCAGGTTTAGGTCGCATTGGATTGCGTCCAGAACAATCCTTTAATTTAGACTGGATGCTACCTGCTCCAGCACAAGGAGCCATCATGATAACTGCCATGGAAAATGATGATGAAACGAGAGCTGCTTGCGCAGAAATTAATCATGAGGAAACCGAAATTTGCACCACCATAGAACGTCGATTCCTCAATTTATTAGAAGGTGGATGCTCAGCACCAATTGGCGCATTGGCATTCATCAAAAATGAAGAGGTTCATTTTCAAGGGGTCTTATTGAGTTTAGATGGTAGTAAAAAAATAGACGTACAACGTAGTGCTCCCTTAGGAAAGCACGATGACTTAGCGTCCTTCTGTGCCGATTATATCATTGAACGTGGTGGTAATCGTCTTATGGATGATCTAAAAAAATCATCCAAAACGGTGAATGTGTATTCCACTAAAACACTTACAGACGACCAGAAACAATTGTTTCATGAAGCGGTGGTTTCAGAAAGTTCCGATTTTATTAAAATTAGCATCAATAGGATGACACCAAGCGTTTTAAGGCCTATGCCTAAAAATGTCATTATTACGAGTAAAAATGCGGTTGAAGCATTGCTCACCAATTTTGTACCACAAGAGCTGCCATTTGAAAATATCTATTGTGTTGGCCGACGTACCAAACGTTTGGTGGAACGTAAGATTGGGAAAGTCAAACACACAGAAAACAACGCAAAAGCACTCGCTGAACATTTAATCGAATTTATGGAAGGAACTACAGCCACCTATTTTTGCAGTGATATGAGGCTTGACGAATTACCTTCAATATTAAAAGACAACCATATTGATCTCCACGAAGTTGTTGCTTATGAAACGAAATACGATGCTACCAAAATTCCACAATCAGTAGAAGGCGTCATGTTTTATAGCCCATCTACTGTACAAAGTTACAAACAGGAGAATGACGATGATGTGGTGGCATTTTGCATTGGCGAAACAACAGCAAAAGAAGCACGCAAACATTTTAAAGATGTTCGAACAGCAAAAATGCCAACTGTGGAAAGTGTTATTAAATTAGTGAATGAATATTACGCCTAACATGATAAAGAACGATTTATTTTTAAGAGCTTTAAAAGGAGAAACTGTTGAACGTCCTCCAGTTTGGATGATGCGTCAAGCAGGTCGCTATTTGCCAGAATTCATGGAAATCAAGGCAAAATATGATTTCTTTACCAGATGCCAAACACCAGAACTCGCAAGTGAAATAACGGTTCAACCTATTCGTCGTTATGGGATGGATGCCGCTATTCTTTTCAGTGATATTTTGGTGATTCCACAAGCGATGAATATCGAGGTGCAGATGAAGCCTAATTTTGGTCCGTATTTACCCAATCCTATTCGCACTCAAAAAGATGTGGATCATGTGATTGTTCCGGATGTTAAAGAGGCACTTAATTATGTGTATGAAGCAATTAAAGCCACTAAGGAAAAACTAAATAATGAGATTCCGCTCATTGGGTTTGCTGGATCTCCATGGACGATTTTATGTTATTGTGTGCAAGGTCAAGGCTCTAAAAACTTTGATAAAGCGAAAGAATTTTGCTTTACGAATCCTATCGCAGCGCATCATTTATTGCAAAAAATTACGGATACAACAATCGCCTATCTCAAGGAAAAAGTAAAAGCCGGTTGTAACGCTGTTCAAGTATTTGATTCTTGGGGTGGCATGTTATCTCCTACCGATTATCAAGAGTTCTCCTGGAAATATATCCAACAAATTATTGATGCTCTCAAAGATGATGCGCCTGTCATTGCCTTTGGAAAAGGCTGTTGGTTTGCTCTGGATGTGATGGCCAAATCGGGTGCTTCGGCTTTAGGTGTAGATTGGACTTGTTCTCCAAAGAATGCACGTTACTTAACAGGTGGTCAAATAACTTTACAAGGTAATTTTGACCCGACACGATTATTTTCTCCACCTTCAGAAATAAAGAAAATGGTGCACCAAATGATTGATGACTTTGGAAAGGATAAATATATTGTAAATTTAGGTCATGGTATTTTGCCTAACATCCCGCTCGATCATGCTAAGGCGTTTATTGATGCGGTTAAAGAATATAAGGTTTAAATGATTTCTTATGATTAAGAACATTCTTAAAGGTATCCAAGCGTATTCTGGTGCCCTTGCACTCATATCAAAGTTGAAGCTTTGGAAGTTCTTTTTTATTCCTATCGCTATTAGTATTATTACTGCCCTAACTATAGGCTTTTTATCCTATGGGTTATCAGACAATATAGGCAATTTTATCTCAAGGGCATGGCCATGGGAGTTTGGAAAAACGACCTTCACCTCTATTTCAACCTTTATTGGAGCCATAATCGTTTTAGCCTTAGGATTGATACTTTACAAACATATCATCATGGCCTTATCGGCACCTTTTATGAGTCCGGTTTCAGAAAAAATTGAAGCCCACTTAACTGGTGTGGAAAAACATGAGCATCGTCATACAACATTTCAGGAACAGTTGTGGCGTGGTATTCGTATCAACCTGAGAAACTTGGCAAAAGAACTGTTGATCACGCTTCCTATATTATTACTGAAATTTATTCCTGTTGTTAATATCGCTTCTACGGTGTTGTTATTTTTAGTACAAGCCTATTATGCAGGTTTTGGTAATATGGATTACACCTTAGAGCGCCATTTCAAATATCGTGAAAGCATTAATTTTGTAAAAAGACATCGTGGTATTGCCATTGGAAATGGCATTGTTTTTATGCTGTTTTTGTTTATTCCTGTAATAGGAATCATTTTAGTGTTACCCATGAGTGTTACTGCAGCATCCTTAAAAACAGTAAATCTGTTGAAAGAAGATCAGATACTTATAAACTCTAAATCGGTGGTGTAATGGTAGCTAAGTTTGATGGTTTCGAACTCAATCCGATTCACGAAGGTGACGCCTGGAAAACTTGTGATTTTGTGGTTGCCAATGCCGATCGTCTTAAACGCTATTTTCCAAAAACCTTAGAGCAGAATTTAAATCCGACCCTTTCCAAGTTATTTGTAGATAAACATGTAAAGGGATTTCAAAATAAAGAGACATTTTTATTTACACTAAAATACAGTGAAACAAGAGAACTCGCTGGCTTGATTTATCTCAAAGAATTAGATTGGCATAAAAAACAAGGGGAATTTGCCTATTGTATTGGCTATCCTTTCGAAGGAAAAGGTCTCACCTCTAAAGCGGTAAGCGCGCTGACCAAATACGCTTTTGAAACCTTAGAATTGAAGACTATTCAAATCATCGTAAATAAAAGTAATCCTTCCAGCATCAAAGTGGCACTCAATAATAATTTTGAATGGCAATGCACCTTAGAAAAAGAATTTACACCAACGGGAGAACAGCCAATGGATATGGAACTTTATGAACGTTATAAATATTAAATTTTGAAAGATACTTTCTTTAATTACATACACGAACTACAGGATACCATCACTAAGACACTAGAAGAAATTGACGGCAAAGCTAGATTTCGAGAGGATCTTTGGGACCGTCCAGAAGGTGGAGGCGGACGTACTCGAGTGATTGAAAATGGTGAGGTCTTTGAAAAAGGCGGTGTGAATATTTCTGGTGTCCACGGTAAATTACCCGAAAGCATGCAAGCCTATTTTGGTGTTAAGGATGCTGATTTCTTCGCATGCGGACTCAGTCTGGTATTACATCCTACAAACCCAATGGTCCCAACAGTACACGCTAATTGGCGCTATTTTGAAATGTATGATCAACAAGGTCAAATTGTAGACCAATGGTTTGGTGGCGGACAAGATCTTACGCCATACTACTTATTCGAAGAAGATGCGGTTCATTTTCATCAAATTTGTAAAACAGTCTGTGATAAACATAACCCAAACTTTTACACGACATACAAAAAGCGATGCGATGATTATTTTTATAATGCGCACAGACAAGAAGGTAGAGGCATTGGCGGACTCTTTTTTGACTATTGCAAACAAACAGGAGACATGCGCATGCAAGATTGGTATAACTTTGTAACCGACGTTGGAAATCATTTCCTCGATGCTTATGTTCCCATCGTTGAGAAACGAAAAAATCTCACTTACACGCAAGCGCAACGTGATTGGCAAGAAATTCGTCGTGGCCGTTATGTAGAATTTAATCTAGTGCACGATAAGGGGACACTTTTTGGCCTAAAAACTAATGGTCGCATCGAAAGCATCTTGATGAGTTTGCCTCCACATGTGCAATGGGTGTATGATCATCATCCAGAAAAAGGAAGTGAAGAGGCCAAGCTTTTAGACGTTTTAAAACATCCTAAAGATTGGGTCTAGTATAATTAATAAAACATTTTTTAAATGTATCCATTACGAAGAAACCGAAGATTAAGAACCAATGACACCATTAGAAATTTAGTGCGAGAAACCATTATTTCTCCCAACGATTTTTTGGTGCCACTCTTTATTGTTGAAGGGAAAGGTATCAAACAGGAGATCGCATCTATGCCTAATTATTATCGCTTTAGTTTAGATTTACTCGAACAAGAAGTGAAAGCGCTTTGGCAACTTGGATTGAAATCTGTTTTACTATTTGTGAAAGTGCCAGACAACCTTAAGGACAATCAAGGTAGAGAAGCACTAAATGCTCATGGCTTGATGCAACGCGCGATAAAAACCGTAAAAAACACCTGTCCGGATATGTTAGTGATGACCGATGTTGCGCTTGATCCCTATTCCTCTTATGGTCACGATGGAATTGTAGCTGAAGGAAAAATTGTCAATGATGACACCGTAGATATATTAGCTGAAATGAGCTTATCGCATGCTCAAGCTGGAGCAGATTTTGTGGCTCCTAGTGATATGATGGATGGTCGTATCTTGGCTATTCGGGAAGCCTTGGAAGATAATGGTTTTGTGGATACGGGAATTATGAGTTACTCAGCTAAATACGCCTCTGCTTTTTATGGTCCCTTTCGCGATGCTTTAGACTCTGCACCAGCAGACATCAAGAATGTTCCAAAGGATAAACAAACTTATCAAATGGATTATGCTAATCGATTTGAAGCTTTAAAAGAAACAGAAATGGACATAGATGAAGGTGCAGATATTGTTATGGTTAAGCCAGGATTATGTTATTTAGACATTGTAAGAGAAATTAAGAATGAAGTAGACGTGCCAGTAGCTGTTTATCAAGTATCTGGAGAATATGCCATGTTAAAAGCAGCGGCTGAAAAAGGCTGGTTAGACCATGATGCCGTGATGCTAGAACAAATTACAGCCATCAAACGTGCAGGAGCAGATGTGATTGCGAGTTATTTTGCCAAGGATGTTGTGAAATTATTATCGTAAATTCGTAATTTAACACCAAAATCTGTCCATGGGATTACTCATATTTTACGCGCTAATTTCTATTTTCTTTTCGTTCTTATGTTCCATTCTGGAAGCTGTGCTTCTTAGTATCACGCCAACATTCTTGAACGTCAAAAAACGTGAGGGAAAATCGTATGCAACCGATTTAGAAGCCTTAAAAAAAGACGTGGACCGACCATTAATTGCGATTCTTACTTTAAACACCATTGCACATACGGTAGGTGCTATTCTCGTAGGTAAACAAGCAGAACAACTTTACGGTGGTGGTGACAGTTATGGCGTGTTTATCGTTTCTGCCGTAATGACCTTTCTCATTTTGGTCGCTTCAGAAATCATCCCTAAAACCATTGGTGCGACCTATTGGAAACAATTGGCAAATTTTACTACTAAAGCTTTAAACGTGCTTATATTTCCATTAAAGTGGACTGGCATTTTATGGCTCATGCAACTTACCACCAAATTGATTGGAGGTAAAGGCCATGGCAGTGTGTTAAGTCGAGAAGGATTTATGGTCATGACCGATATGGCTCATGAAGAAGGTGTTTTTCAAGAGAACGAAAGTAAAATCATTAAAAATCTATTGACGTTTAAGGAAGTATTTGCCAAAGATGTTATGACGCCAAGAACTGTTATGAAAGCCGTAGATGAAAACACAACCGTCGAAGCATTTTTTAATAAAAACATGAACTTGCGATTTTCTAGAATCCCAATTTATTCGGATAGCCCAGACAATATAAAAGGTCTTGTTTTAAAAGATGAAGTGTTTAAGGAAATGGCACTAGATAATGGATCTCGAAAATTGTCAGATCTCAAGCGACACATTATTGTGGTCGAACGTAACCTACCGATACCAAAATTATTTGAACAATTAGTAGAAAGCCGCAACCATATGGCACTTGTCGTTGATGAATACGGTTCAGTGAGTGGTTTGGTAACCATGGAAGATGTTATCGAAACCTTACTTGGTATGGAAATTATGGATGAAAGTGATAATGTGTCTGACCTGCAACTTATGGCTCGTAAAAGTTGGGAAACTAGAGCAAAAAAGCTTGGTATATTAGATAACAATGCTTCCGAAGATACTATTGACTAATGGAAACGTGCATCATCCATTCACCTTTGGGTTCTACAAAAATAGTGGGTGATGATACTGGAATTTCTCAAGTGACTGTTTTAAATTCTGAAGAGAAAGAAACTGATATTGTGCCTGTTGTTTTGGAAGATTGTGTTAGGCAGTTGCAAGAATATTTTGAAGGATCTCGGACCCAATTTGACCTTGTATTAAATCCTGAAGGCACTGATTTCCAAAAATCAGTTTGGAAAACCTTAGAACAAATCCCATACGGATCAACATGCTCCTACTTAGAATTATCAAAGCGAATAGGTGATGTTAAGGCTATCAGAGCTGTTGCCAATGCAAATGGCAAAAACCCAATATGGATTATTATTCCGTGTCACCGCGTTATAGGAAGTGATGGTAGTCTTACGGGTTATGCTGGTGGACTTTATCGTAAACAATGGTTGTTAGAGCACGAAAGCCCATACAAGCAACAACGGCTTTTTTAAACCTTATAATTTGAGTAGCATATCGTAGTTCGCAGCGGTTTCTATCACCAATTTAATTTTATCTTCAGCCACAGATTTCATTTGAGAATCCGCTTCTTCGATAGGGACTCCCAAGGTTTCAAAAAAGGATCTAAAACCTTTTGGGCTGTGAATATTAACCCATTTACAAACAGCGTCACTAGAATTATTGAAGGTATGAACTGTATTCGGCGGTAAGTCAATAAAGTCACCTGCCTTGTACGTTTTAATATCACCATTTATCATAAATTCCATTTCACCTTCAGTAATCAAAAACGTTTCATTGTATTGAGCATGACTATGTGGAGGTGGTCCCTGAACTTTGGCTGGAGTTTCACCCAATACAAAATCGTAATCACCGGTGACATCACAAGGCGTCACTTTATGACCTAACACCCATTTGGTAGCTGATTGTTTCATTTTATGAGATTTTTGTCTCACAAATATAAATTCCTTTTTTGAAAATCGAAAACTTTATAAGACATTTGTCTTATGAATAAAAAGAATGATCTTTTAGAGACAGGACGGAAAGCTCAAAAGAAAAAAACGAGAAAACAGTTATTGCAATCGGCTCAAGATCTTTTGAGTCTTGGAAAACCCTTTAGCTTAGAAGATGTAGCGAAACATTCCAATACCTCTAGAGCTACGGTATACCGCTACTTTTCAAATATAGACGTGTTGTGTTCTGAAGCAGGATTAGACATTCATACCAAATCACCAGACACCTTGTTCGATGAATTTCAGCATTTATCAATTATCGAGCGTATTATTGCTATTCAAAACTATTACAACCAACTAGCATTAGATAATGAAATGGCTTTTAGGACCTACTTAAGTGTCTATTTAAAAGATGACAAATCAGCTACCAGAGGTTCACGACGCGTTGAATCTTTAAAACTCGCGCTATCACCCGTTCGGGATCAGATTCAAAAAAAGGAGTATCATCATCTTATTCATAGTGCTACCATACTCATGGGAATAGAACCAATGATTGCCGCCAAAGATGTCTGTCAGCTCTCCAACGAAAAAGCCATTGAAACGTTAAAGTGGACACTTCAAATTCTATTGGAAAAAACGATTTTAAATAAAGTCCAATAACTGGATTTAACAATCCATATTATTTCCTATATTTAGTTGAATAAATCCACTTGAATGAAATTCATAAAAAAGCTCTTCAAATTCCTGATTGTTTTCTTGGCTCTGGTTATTGCGTTATTATATATCACCGATACAGATTATCTGATTAAAGCTGTAAGAACCATTTATTTAAAAGGTCACAGTACCGCTTATTTAGAAGATTACAAAGAATTTGATAACCAAATTATTGAGGCTTCTAGTACGCCAGTATCATGGCCAAATCACAAGGATTACAATTCAGTCTCTGTGACTCCAAGGTTGCAAAAAGCGAATAAAGATTGGGAAACCATAGCCTATGTTATCATAAAAAATGACAGTATTTGGTTTGAAAAGTACTATGATGGGTTTGGAGAAGCCTCTAAGTCTAACTCTTTTTCCATGGCTAAAAGCTATGTATCTGGTCTTTTAGGAAAAGCCATCATGGATGGACATATTAAAAGTTTGAATCAACCTGTTTGTGATTTCCTTCCTGCGTTTTGCGACGGAAGGGCAGCAAAAATGACGGTTGGTGATTTGTCATCTATGGCCTCAGGCACTAATTGGGATGAAGCTTACTATTCTCCTCTATCCATTACGACAAGAGCTTATTTTGATGATGATCTTGCTAAAGTAATGAACGGACTTAAAGTGGTAGACGAACCAGGACAAGCATTTAAGTATGCCAGTGGCGACACACAAATGCTCGCGATGGTGATAGAAAAGGCCACAGGTAAAAAATTATACGATTATCTTGAAGAAAGTTTTTGGAAACCACTAGGCTCTGAAAATGAAGCCCTTTGGCAAGTAGATAGTGAAGATCATGATTTGGTCAAAGCTTATTGTTGTATTGCTAGTAATGCCAAAGACTTTGCACGCTTCGGAAAATTGTATAAAGATCATGGGAAGTGGCAAGGCAAACAATTATTGGATTCTTCGTTTATCGCAACCTCCGTACAACCGCGTTTCCCTGAAAGCCCAGAGTATGGCTACGGTTGGTGGTTACGAAACATGGGAGACAAGCACTTCTTTATGATGCGAGGTCATTTAGGACAGTATGTATTTGTGGAGCCTGATGATAATATTATCATTGTGAGATTAGGTCATCAGAAGTCTCCAGATATTGGAACTAAAACTTTTACTGACGATATTTCTTTGTATATTGAGGAAGGTTATAAAATGCTCGGACAATCTATCCAATAATATAATTCATTAAAAAAATGTATTAATTCTTCAAAATCTTACGGTCATGCTTTCGAAATTACATATAGAAAATATTCTATTTTTAGACATTGAAACAGTTCCAGAAACGGAGCACTATTCGCAATTGGATGCAACAAAACAAGAGCTTTGGGAGCTTAAATCGCAGTATCAGAGACGCGATGAGTATACCGCTGAAGCATTTTATGAACGTGCAGGCATCTGGGCGGAATTCGGTAAAATTATATGTATTTCCGTAGGCTACTTTAAAATGGAAGGTGCTATTAGAACGTTTCGAGTTACCTCTTTTTATGGCGATGAAGTTAAGATTCTAAAAGACTTTAAAAACCTCATCATTACACATTTTAGTGGTACCAAACATTTACTTTGTGCACACAACGGAAAGGAATTTGATTTCCCCTATATCGCAAGGCGTATGATCATCCAAGGTATAGAACTACCGTACAACCTAAATCTTTTCGGAAAAAAACCATGGGAAGTGCCACATCTCGATACCTTAGAGCTATGGAAATTCGGCGATTATAAAACCTTCACTTCTTTGAAACTATTAACCAATGTCCTTGGGATTCCTTCTCCTAAAGATGATATCAGTGGTAGTCAAGTTTATAGCGTCTATTATCAAGATAATGACATCGATAGAATTATTACCTACTGTGAAAAAGATACCATAGCGGTCGCACAAGTGTTTCTAAAATTTCAAGGCGATGAACTCCTAGATGATTCTGAAATTATTCATGTATGATTATTATTTAATCACTACCTTTTCATGAGCCTGTTGGAATTTATTTCTAACTGAAACCATATAAACACCCGAACTAAAATTAGACATATCGATGTAATGTAAGCTTTCCGAAGCATCAAGTGTCACCGTTTTTATTAAGCGACCTTGTAAATCATTGATCATCACTTTGGTATTCTCCATCAAATGCCCTTTCACAATAATTTGTCTAGGGGAAACTGTTGTGAAAATATCTAAGTTAGTATGCTCATGCGACGCAGCACTCAAAGTCTCTTCATTAAATCTTAAGAAATAACGACCAATTGAATTGATGTTCCCAGTTGGCGTAATGGTATAGTCCGTTGCATTCAATAGTGTAAAGCTATTATTTAAAGTATCTTCTAAATACACTTCAATATTCTGTGGCAAAGTACTCTCTGAAATACTAATGGTTAATTGCTGACCTTGTTCTGCATGAATTCCTAAAGGAATGACTGCACTAGACAAGGCATCAAAACCTAACGATTGGATAGCCATATCGATGCCTACGTTTTCTTCCAAAAGATGCGAGTACAATGCAAAATCTGAAGGTGCTTGATCTCCGTAAATACTCGCATCATAATTAAAGTCCATACCGCTAGAAGCATTATCCGTAAAGTAAAAGTCTGTTTTATAATGACCTTCCAATGTGTTGTATAAATCTAATTGAAGATGAGAAATCTCAGATGAATTGCTTTGTCTTCCTAAGATGAAATCGTCAGAGCTACCAATGCGTCTCATGGAAGGTGTAAAATCAATTTGTCCATTATTAGTTGCGGATGCTATTAGGAATCCTTGACCTGGTGTTATTACCGCATCAGGATTCGCATCTGCATAAGCCTGATTCCAAATGGCCCAACCATTGGATGCATCACCATCATAGCCATAAATACCAGCACTTTGGGTATCAAATTGTGCATTATTCGCTAATAAAAATTCTCCAAGATCAATATAAGAAGGATAAGGGTTTCCAACTAGATTCCATTCTGGATTTGTCGGACCATTATTCACAATAGGAACGCTCACGTTTCCTGTTTCCACAAGTCCTGTGAAGGTAAAAGTTCCTGCATCTGTAGAGGCTGCGCGATAACCTATTCCTGCTTCCATAGGCGCTGTTTCAGTATTTGTATATAGCACATACGTATCCGTCACTTTATCAAAAGGACCAAACAAAAACAAGGTATTGGTAGCGTTACTCAAGATATTTGGATTCACAGCTCTAAAATCGATAAACGACTCACCGTAAACAGGTGGTGCCACTAAATCATTGCCTCCAACGGCTGCGGTTGTATTCACATGTCTCTTATAAAGGACATCTCCAATCACGAAATTATTGACAATAAGACTCGCATATTCATCGGAATCCGACTCCAATACAACATTATCTTCAGAGATTAAATCCCCATTTATGGTGAGTGATTTCGCTTTTTCAACAGTTATTCCAGCACCATCATAAACAACCATATTATTGATTTGTACATCATCTGTAACTGTGTAAGTCCCGTCCAATATTAAGGCATTATCTGTAGCAGTGAGAGCCGAAGGCGCATATGGAGACCAAGCACTACTCGCATAAATCAAATCGTTACTTCCAACTAAGGTGATGGAATAATCTTCAACTTCACCAAAATCAAAAGTTTCACAAGGTCCTGGTAAGGCATTGTACTTCATAGACACTCTCATACGAGTAGTTTCTCTAGATGTCCCAAATGGCACTGTAAAGCTTCCACCTATTGGGCTGGCCTGTGTATTACCTTGCGTGAATACTTGCTCACCTGCATCTTCAAAATCACCATCTTTATTATAATCAATCCATACTGAATAGGATTCATTGTAAACCGTTCCTGTCCAAACACCTGTTACAGAAATATTATAGGTCTGTCCCTCGGCTAAGATCGTCGAAATACTCGTGAAATCCGAATAGTTTTGTGATCCAGAGGTGTTATTAATAGTATTCAATTGCACATTTTCGATATATTCCTCAGTGGCATTATTACTTTGGGAATCGCAATAGGTTAATACAATATCTAAAGTCGTGAATGATACAATATCTGAGTATTCTGAAGTTGAAATTGCAGAACATTTACTGCGTACATGCACTATGTAACGAGTTGAAGGATTTAATCCTGATAATAATTGTGTATTTACAGTGATGTCTTGAAGTTCAATCCAAGTTGTAGTACCAATTTCGCGATACCTTAAGTCATAAGTAACATTTGGTAGGTTATTCCAAGTCACAGTAGCTTCGGTAGCTGTTATAAAATCTACAGTCAGTCCTGTTGGTTCGGAAGGTTCAACTCCCTGATTCTCCCAAATACACAAGGTTGTATTGAACTGATAATCGTCCCAACAATTCACAGCAAGAGGCTCTTCTGGCTGCGTCCCACTCACTTCCCAAGCACAAGTGTTGGTATTAAAATTAGTCGTTTCCCAACACTCAAGGCCTGTTGGTTCCACAGGTTCAACTCCTAAATTCTCCCAAGTACATGTGTTGGTATTGAACTGATAATCATCCCAACAATTCACAGCTAGTGGTTCTTCTGGTTGGGTGCCACTAATCTCCCATGAACAGGTTGTGGTATTAAAACTAGTGGTTTCCCAACATTGCGTTACTGGCTCTTCCGGTTCCGTTCCTTGGTTCTCCCATGAACAAGTGGTTGTATTGAATTGATAGTCATCCCAACAATTAGTAGCTACGGGTTCTTCAGGTTGCGTTCCGATGATATCCCAGGAACAGGTTGTATAATTATAGTTGGCTACTTCCCAACAATTTAATCCCGTAGGTACATCTTGAAGACTAACAGTAACTACAGCCACGCAAGTATCTGTATTTCCATTGGTGTCCGTAATTGTTAAAGTCACATTATTGTCTCCTTCGTCTGCACATGTAAAGCTAGTTTCTGACAATGAAATGGAGGCAATACCACAATTATCTGTAGAACCATTGTTAATTTGAGAAGCTGTAACTATTGCGCTTCCAGTCGCATCCAATTGCACAGCAATATTCTGGCAAATAGCTACAGGATTTTCATTATCTACCTCAACAATCACATTAAAAGAGCCGGTATTTACATTACCATAGGCATCTGTAACAGCATAACTTATAACGGTAGTTCCAACTGGAAACACATCGCCACTATTAAGACCTGTTCCATCTGTTCTTACAGGAGTAACAGGCGTTGTACAATTATCTGTTGCTGTTGGGTCTGTCCACGTTGGTTGATTATTTCCACAAGATAAATTGATATCAGCAGGCAAGTCGACAAAATCAGGGATTACCTCATCAATCACAGTAACCGTAGCAACACAAGTATCCGTTTGATCATCTTCATCAGTCACTGTAAGTGTTACAGCAACTGGTGTCCCAATATTGGAACAGTTAAACGTATCTATATCAATACTCCTATCGACGATTCCTACATCATCCGTTGAACCACCATCTAGATCTGCTGCAACAATCACTGCATTTCCGGTAGTATCCAGTTGAACGGTAATATCTTGACAGATGGCTACTGGAGGATCGGATCCTGCATCATCTGCTGTCACATTAATATTATCAATAGCAATATCACTAGCCCAACCTGTTGTAGTATCAGCGCCAGTTATCGCATTGAATCGGAACTTAACGACTAGATCTTTATAAGCACTTAAATCTACGGTTTGTTGATTCCAAACATTCCCAATTTCCGAACTATACTCATCAATCGTCATATAAGAGGCACCATTATCTAAACTTATTTGAAATCTTAAAGATCCAATAGATCCACCGAACATGTGATAACTGTAAGTAAACTGAATATTATCTTTTCCAGTAAAATCGAAACACGGACTTTCAAAATTAGCGACCTTACTAGGAAAGCCTGTCCCATTTCCAGACGCTTCCGTATACATATAAAAGGTATCACCATCACCAGTGCTTGGTCCTGTATTACTGGAAGGCGTTCCACCACTATCACGAGTCCAGTTGATGTCATCATCGGTGGTCTGCTCCCAAAGCCCTTCATCAGCTTCGAAGTTTTCTAAATATGGAAATGTTGACACCACATTTCCTGTACAAGGAATAGGCGTTGTCGTTGTAAAATTAGTGGAAGCACTATAGACCGAAGTGTTTGAAATACATCTTGTAGCCACTTGCACTTCATAATCCGTAGCAGCAGACAAACCTGTTAATAGGTAAGTAGCCGTTGGTATATCGGTAATTTCAATCCAAGTCGGATTTCCAATTTCACGATATCTCAAATCATAGGTTGCGGATGGAATCTCATTCCAACTAACTTCTGCTGAAATGGCATTTATATTAGACACACTAATTCCGGTAGGCACTGTTGTCTGGCAAGGTACATTAACACTTATGATCTTAAAATCATCGATAAAGAACCCATCATTAGTTGTGGAATAATTTTCATTCACGTTGAGTGCGTCTGTCCTAAAATTGAATCTGATTTTTACATTATCAGAATTTAATAACGCTGTATAATTGTCGTCGATAGCGATTTCTTCCATTACCCAATGATCCATACGGTCACCATCATAAACTTGCCCTAAACTGTTTGCCTGAAAGTTGGCATAAGTTCCACTTTTATTATCATGACTTGTTGTAGCGGAAGTAGCATTCGGTTTCGTATAATTTCCACAAAGAGAAATCCAACTAGAACCACCATCTGGTGACCCTAAAATTTCAACAAAATCATAATTTCTTTCAATGTCCCATTTCGAATAAAACTGAATCAAGACCTCACTTGAATTCGAAAAATCAAAACTATTGGTAGTCGTCAATGTTTTCGTGGCGTTATTAGAATACGTTCCTGTGCTTAGTGCATTTACTCCTGAATAACTATCTGAAGTGGTATTATTCCATCCACCAGATTGCGTCCAACCAGTCAACCCATTTATATCTGGATTATGATCAAACAGTAAGGAAGGTTGATAATATTTTTCATAATTAGCTTCATAAATAACGCCGTCATCATTTGAAAGCGTCATATTATAAGCAATGATCTCATTAGCAGTAATACTTGGATCCAATTGAAGAACAGCGGAGACATTTCTTTGATCCAATACAGCAATACCTGATTGCGTCGTTGGTGATATGATACTCGTAATGTTTGGAGATATTGGTGTCACAGTCACCGTAAAATCACTTGCTGTTTGACCAATACGTTCAATACCAAAATCTAAGTTTGAGGTGAGTGTCGTGATATTGCTCTGTGTCAAGTCGTGTAATTTCGCATATTTTCCTCCATAATATGCAGTTCCCAAAGAAATACGCATGGATTGTTTAGCAATAGGTATAATGGTTGAAGGCGTAGGCCAAAATCCTTGTCCGCCATGTTCAGGTGTGGTTGCAATTATCCCTTGTCCAGAAC
>JAAEZI010000002.1:92652-171323 GCA_018222915.1 Algicola sp.
GCACCACCCATCATCCAGTCATCAGGCAAACCATTGGACTCATAAAAAATAGTTGCACCATAAAGGTATCTGTTATATCTGGTCATTTCCTCGTGCCAGCGATAATACTCATCTTCCCTACCAGAACTTTGCGAAGGTACACCACCATAAGGATGAGGTACTGAATTAGCAAATGAATGGTTCCATACGGCTGATTTTATATTTCTATTGGTTATAAAATCCACCATTATTTGTGTTTCTGGTTCTGATTCTGGAGACGGTCCTCTATAAGTCCCACTGGTTTGAGTTCCAGAGGAACCAATATTATTAATTCCCCAGAAATAATCGAAATTTCTGTTGAGGTCGACACCTCTATTATTTGAAGTATTCCCAGTGCCTCCAGTATTTGGTCTTAAATTCTTACGTTGAAAGCCACCACCTCCAGGACTCAGGTGTTCATTCCAACGCAAACCATCTGGATTGACAACTGGAACAAAATAAAGTTCATTATTATCCACCAATTCCTGAATGGCTGGATCAGTATTGTAGTTTTCTATAATGTACCACATAAAAAAGATGTTATTCATCAATGCACTTACTTCCCTAGAGTGAATCATAGAAGTGAACAACATTTGTGGTTTTGAATTTTCAGGTACGCTACTTTGGTTTCCCGTGATCCTAACATACCAAATAGTTTCAGGATTCCATCTTGTGGTTCCTTGCCCAGAATATGTTAAACCATTATTAGTGATGGTTGATGCCGGATTTCCCCAAGTAGTTTGCCCTGTGGAAGAAGCATTAGCTTTCTGAGAGACGATATCCAATCCGTTGCTTTGCGAATAGGCATACATGTCGTCCAATTCAGATTTCATTTCACTGTAAGTCAAACAACCTGCCATACTTCCTAAGTTGAAATTTGAAGGTGTCACCCATGGAATTTCATCACATTCAGCATACTGAATAACGTTGTCTAAAACGACACTTGAAATTGATCTTTCACCGGAACTTGCGGCCATTGCTTTTTCAGCATGTAAGGCAGCTATTGCTTTAGGAAGGTCTTGTTGCGCTCTATCCGCATAGAATGACTGTAGATCATCTATCAAAACCGTATAATTGACATTGTTGGCATCAAGACTATTGATTTCCAGTTCAGATAGTTCAATAATCAAATTCGAACCATCATGTTGGGCTCCACAACTTAAGTCAATACCTTGACTAGCTATGGTGTTAATGGTTGATTGGTCTGGATTTGTTATTTTAATTCTAGATACTTTATCTTGGGAAAAAACAGATTGTACGATAAGTACTAATAGCAAAGTTAAGCGGGTAATTTTTCTCATTCGTTTTATAGGGATGAATTCATAGCAAATATTCAAGGTGCTAATATATCATATTATTTGAATTTTTATCCATAAAACGCATAAAAAACCGATTAAGTGTGTATTTATTTTTTACATGATTTCTTAGTTATCTGATTTTCAGTTATTTAATTTTATTGCTCATTATAGTCTATTAAGAGGTGGAAACAAAAAAAGTCCAGATATCGTATCTGGACTTTTAGTTAATCGTTTATCAGCGACTATTACTGCTTGATAAATCTTTTGGTAAAGGTGTTGCCTGCAGCATTAAATCTTATGTGATACACAGCACCATCTAGGTCACTAACATCAATTACCTGATTATTTACAATACCTTTTGCAACTAATTGACCTACTGTATTAAAGATTTCATAGCTGATATTGTCAAAGTTCGAGAGAATGTGTAATTCACCTCCTTTAACAGGGTTTGGATAGATAGTAACACCCAACTCTTCTTCTTCGATTCCAGGTCTAGCCATAACATCTTTGGCGGTTCCTGTAGATAAGTTGATATTATCTATGGCAATATCGGCCTGCCATGTACTGCCAACAAATCGATTAAATCGCAATTGCATAGTCTCTCCTATGTAAGCCGATAGGTCTACACTTTCAGATTGCCATGAGTTTCCTAGATTTCCTGAACTATTCCAAATACTCAACCAAGTTGAACCATTGTCCACACTAACTTCAAGATCTAAAGTACCCATATCGGCTGCACCATATTGATGGTAATTAAAATTAAATGTAGCAGAGGTCTGTGAACTCAAATCGAAACAAGGCGAAGTTATGATTGCGCGCTTGTTAGGATAACCCACATTATTACCAGACGCTTCTACAAAAATATAGTAAGTACCTTGAATAGCACTCGACGGTCCTGTATTACTAGAAGGTGTACCGTTAGCATCTATCGTCCAGTCTAAATCATCGGCTGTGGATTGAGACCATGCTCCCAAGGTATTTTCAAAACCTTCAGAATATGGATAACTGGTAATCCCATTGGTACAACCATTACCTCCTGAACTACCTCCTTCTGTTAGACTCACATCGTCAATAGCAATATCTGCTTGCCAAGTTCCTCCTACAAATCGATTAAATCGTAATTTGATAGAAGATCCTACATACGACGACAAATCAACATTTGCAGTCAACCATGAATTGCCTTTATTTCCAGATTCATTCCAAATGCTAGTCCATGTCGCTCCATCATCGTCACTAACTTCCAAGTCGATAGTTCCCATATCTGAAGAACCATACATATGATATTTAAAACTAAAGAATGCTTCAGATAAACTACTTAAATCAAAACATGGTGAATTCAAGATAGCTCGTCGGCTTGGGAAGTTTGGACTTGAGGCTTCAACATACACATAGTAGGTTCCTTGTGCTGCAGATGAAGGTCCTGTGTTATTGGAAGGTGTACCATTAGCATCCACGGTCCAATCGATATCATCTGCCGTAGATTGCGTCCATGCACCAAGGGTGTTTTCAAAACCTTCTGAATATGGGAATGATGAGATCCCTCCAGTACATCCAGAAGACGCTTCAGTTACATTCACCGTTCTAACAACTTCTGCCGCTGCATTTCCAGAGGCGTCTGTCACATTATACGTTACTATATAAGTGCCAATTGTGTTTTCATCTACACTATCTCCTCCAATAATTATATTTGACGAAATATCGCCATCAACATTATCTGTTGCGGTAGCACCTAATTCAACATAATTCTCACCCAATGTGACATCAATATTTGCCGCACCATTCAAGGTAATTACAGGTGCTGTCGTATCTGGTAAGACATTAACTGTTCTAACAACTTCAGCTGCTGCATTACCTGCTGCATCACTCACATTGTAAGTCACCAAATAAGTGCCAGCAGTATTGGTATCAACAACATCACCACCAATAATAATATTTGCTGTAATATCACCATCGACATTATCGATTGCTGTAGCTCCAAATTCTGTATACGTACTTGTCAAATCTAAGTTAATAGTTGCTGCGCCATTTAATGTAATGATTGGTGCCGTAGTATCTGGTCCAGCACCTTCAATAATAAGTGTATAATCCTCAACTTCACCGTACGTAAACGTCTCACAAGAGGTAGGAATCGCATTGTATTTCATAGAAACGCGCATTCTAGTCGAATTTTCAACAGCGCTTGCTGGAATTGTAAAAGTCCCACTTACAGGTGTAGCTTGCGTTGGTGATTGCGTCCAAACCTGTTCTCCAGCATCATCAAAATCGCCATCCTTATTATAATCGATCCAAACAGCATACGCTTCATTGTAAACAGTTCCTGTCCATGTAGGTGTCACTGAAATCGTATATTGCGTCCCTTTTGTAACGGTAGTAGTAATATTGGTAAAATCGGAATAGAATTGCGGTCCCGAACTATTATCAATAGTATTTAATTGCACGCGACTTATATATTCATCATTCACATTCGTACTCGCTGAATTACAATAAGAAACTTGGGCATCTAATGTCGTGACATTAACTGAATTACTTTGTGACGAACTATTGCCTGCAGCATCTTTAGCTACCACATAAAAGCCATAATTAGTACTAGGTAATAAGCCAGTTACTTGGTATGTTGTATTGGACACGTTTGAAATTAAATTACCATCTTGATACACATCATATCCAGTTACTCCCACATTATCACTTGATGCGTTCCAATTCAAATCCGTTGAAGCCTCTGTCGTATTCGATGCTGTCAAATTTGTGGGTGCACTTGGTGCTTGTGTGTCTGGAGGATTTAAAGTAGTTACATTGGCTATATTACTCGATGGAGATGCATTGCCAGCCGCATCGAGAGCTATGACATAAAAATCATAATTAGTATTTGGAGACAAACCTGTAACGCCATAAGATGTTCCTGATATGTTTGCTACTAAACCGCCATCTTGATACACGTTGTAACTCACAACACCAATATTATCTGTTGATGCATTCCAGTTTAAATCGGTAGTTGTTTGGGTAGTATTTGAAGCTGTGAGGTTTGTTGGTGCTGTTGGTGCTTGAGTATCAGAATTTACATTAACAGTTCTAATCACTTCCGAGGCGGCATTACCAGCAGCATCACTAACATTGTAAGTTACAAGATAGGTCCCAACTGTATTTGAATCAACAACATCACCTCCAATAATAATATCCCCTGAAATATCACCATCAACATTATCTATAGCCGTAGCACCCAATTCTGTATAGGTATCACCTAAGTTCAAGTCAATAGTTGAAGCTCCGTTCAGTGTAATCACAGGAGCCGTAGTATCAGGAAGTACATTGACAGTCCTAACGACCTCATTGGCAGCATTACCTGCAGCATCACTCACATTATAAGTTACAACATAAGTCCCTACCGTATTCGAATCAACAACATCACCACCAATAACGATATTTGCTGAAATATCGCCATCAACATCATCTGTTGCGGTAGCACCCAATTCTGTATAGGTATCACCTAAGTTCAAATTAATCGTTGAAGCTCCGTTCAATGTAATAATAGGAGCTATAATATCTGGTCCAGAACCTTCAATATTCACGGTATAATCTTCTACTTCACCATAAGTAAAGGTTTCGCAAGCCGTTGGAAGCGCGTTATACTTCATAGAAACACGCATTCTAGTAGAATTTTCAACAGCTCCTGATGGAATTGTAAAAGTCCCACTGACAGGCGTAGCCTGGGTTGGCGATTGGGACCAAACCTGTTCACCTGCATCATTAAAATCACCATCACGATTGTAGTCTATCCATACGGAATATGCCTCATTATAGACAGTTCCAGTCCATGTTGGTGTAACAGTGATGGTGTATGCTGTTTCCTTAGTTAATGTGGTTGAAATACCTGTAAAATCAGAGTAAAACTGTGCTCCAGAACTATTGTCAATGGTATTTAATTGCACGCGACTGATATATTCGTCATTAACATTAGTACTTGCTGAGTTACAATAATTCAATTGCACCTCTGTCGTCGTAAAATTAACCGACGTACTATAAGCAGAATTTGACCCATCTGTACATTTACTCCTTACCTGAGCCTCATAATCCGTTAACTCGGTCAATCCATTAATGTTCGTGGAGATTCCTGTGACGCTCGTTGTTATCCATGTGGAAGATCCTACTTCACGATACCTTAAATCATAATTAGCACCGGGAACAGCACCCCAACTTAAAGTCGCAGAATTTGCAGTTACATTAGTTGCCGACAGTCCAGTAGGTATGGTCGCATTACACACCACTTGGCCTGCAATGGTAAAATTTGAATTTGAAATATCAAAGAATATATTGTTTGATCCCCTGACCATGATTCTATTCAGGTTTCCTTGGTTATTCGGAACAATGATATCGTGTGACCCATCATTAGGTACTCCTGATGCTAAAGCAATAGGGTATGTGTTACCACCATCGGTAGATAGGAATATATCTACATTGGCTGCATTAATGCCATTTCCAGTGGTTCCAGCGACATTCCAGGTAACGGATTGTGTGGTTCCTGCATTCCAAGTGACATTTGTATTGGGAGAATTGACCACGAAAGGTCCGGCAGTTCCATTGACGGATACGACCATATCATCACTATTATTGGTGCCACCACCTGCTTGATTATCTCTTACAGTCAACCTAAAATTCAACGTACGAGCCACATTCGGAACGGCTTCCCATTGCCATGAAGTAGCTCCAGTTTTTATAGTGGATAATCTAGGGAAATAGCGCTTATTATCTGTTGTTGGAGTGTATGATCTAAAAGCAACTCCAGAAGTGGCATTGACGCTAGGGTTTGTTGTAGATGCATTATTTTCATCAAATTGTTCCCAACAATAAGTTAGTACATCACCAGTATCAGCATCTGAAGCTGTGCCTTCCAAAACAAACGCTGTTCCTCTAGGAATTGTATAATTGGCACCAGCATTCACTGATGGCACCGAATTTCCAGTATTTGTATTGGTCTGGCAACTTGTAGATTTAATATAATCGGTTATTTGCTGAATCGAAATGGCATGAAAATAAGGATCACTATTGGATTGTACATCCGTTGAGCCTGTAATCCCAGCATATCCCATGATAGTGGAGCCACTTCCAGGTTCCATTTGAGCATTCGTCCCTTCATTACCTCCAAAAGTCCAAGTATGATTGCCTCCAAATTGGTGTCCCATTTCATGTGCTACATAGTCCACATCGAAAGGATCGCCTTCCGGTACTGTATGTGATGTCCATCCACTTCCTTTTTGGTTATTCACGCAAACACAACCAATACAACCAGCATTCCCATTATTTTGAAGATTCGCAAATAAATGTCCAATATCGTAATTTGATTCACCAATAACATTGGTTAAAGTAGACTGAAGTGCACTATTGTAGCCTGAAGTTGTATTTCCGTAAGGGTCACTGTTGGTACTCGTATAAATGACATCATCTGTATTTCCTATAAGAACTAATGTCACGTTGAAATCAGATTCATAAATCCCATTAACACGTGTCATTGTCGCATTAATTGCCGCTAATGCCAAGGCTTTGGTACCACCATGATACTGTGTGTATTCTCCAGTGGCAGAAACAGCGAGTCTATAGGTTCTTAAAATGCCATCGTCTGCATTACGCATCATATTGACATCTCCAACATCCATTGATTTGTTCAAACTTTCTGTAACCTGACATTCAAAATCATCAGAATAATTGATCTTATCAGCTCTTTTAAAAACGACATATTGTGATAAATCAGTCGTTAGTGCTTCAATGAAAGATGCAGGCTGATTGGCAGATAAGCGCATACTTTGAAAACCTAGAGGAGAGATACTGAATCGTATCACAGAGGAAGGATCATCAATGCCTTGACCTATGTAAGACCTGATTTCTGGATACCGATCTTGAAGATCTGGGCTAAAGTTAGAGGCTTCAACAACTCGAAAGTTTTCAAGTTTCCCAGAATCATTCGGAAATGATAATAGGGTTCCTGCGGAAGTACCCAAAGCACTTCTATCTGGAACATTAATTAAAGCCTGCCTTAAAGCTACTAAATCTAACGTATAAATTTGAGTTCTTGGCAAGTGCTGTTTACTAGCTTTCACTTTAGAAAAATTAGCAACTGATTGTTTCTGCCAAAGGTTTTTACTTTGCGACAGTGCAAAGTTGCAGCTCATTAAAAATAGGAGCAGGAGTAATTTAATTTTCATCGGTATGGTGATTTAAAATGGATAATTAATAGCATAAAAATTCATAAGAATTCACTTGAATTTAATGACTTTTTTTACAAGTCTAGATAGCATTTTTCTTAAAATTTTAGATTTGATAGCAAATTTGTGGTTTTTCCGTAATCTTGTTTCAGACTTGTCTTACAAGCATAAAAAAAAGTCCAGATTTAACATCTGGACTTTTATTATTAAGTAAACGGTTAGTGTTATTGCTTAATAAATTTCTTGGTCAAGGTTTCATCACCATCATTGACTTCGATGAAATACATTCCTGATTTTAAATTAGACACATTGATTTCCTTCACAGAATCACCTTGCATCATCGTTTGACCTAACATATTTATAATTCTGAAAGACGAATCTACGCCGTTTGGTAATTTCACAAATAACGTGCTACCTTTCACTGGATTCGGATAAATCACGAAATCCTCTTCAGATTCAAAAACGCTATCTGGTTCACTTGCACCTAACGCTCTAATACTATCTACTTTTCCAGAACCGTTAATACCTCTAATAGTCACTTGATCAATATAGATTTGATCATTATTACCAGAAGCATCACATTGGAATCTAAATTGAGAATTACTAGCGAAGTTAACTTCAGAAGCATTCAAAGATACCGTAGCTGTATAGAAGGTATTATTATTAAAGCTTGTTCCTCGCGCATAGGCAGCAACTGTAGACCATGACGATCCGTTATAGTAACGTACCCAGAAATCTTCACCATTTTCCATACTCACCGCATAGAAGTAGAATTCAATTTCAACTTGATCAAATCCTGTTAAATTTAGAGAAGGAGATGTCATTGCAGACGCTACACCTGAATTATCTCTTAATCTTATTGAATAATTGTTTTCGTAAGAATTGGATCCTGAATAACGTGCACAATCGCTTCCGCCGTCAGACCAGCCATCCCATCCAGATTCGAAGTAACCTTCACTCAAGATGGTTGTTCCTGGAGTTGAACATGGCGCACAAGAAGAGCCACCACAATCAATACCTGTTTCATCACCATTCTGCACACCGTCTGTACAAGTTGGAGCTGGGCTACTGCCTAAACAGAAGTCAGTCACATCAGATGATGAGAAGGATCCACCAGAAGCTAATACTCCTGAACTATCAGTAAGACTATAAGAACCGTTTCCATAAGCGCAGCAAATACCATCACCATAAGCATCGGTAATTGTGAACGTATAACAACCATCTGGTAAGCACAAGCTCTCAGTATAAGTCGACCCATCTGGCTGACTTCCATAAGTGCCACCAGAAGCAACTGTTTGTCCACCGCTATTCGTTAATGTCCATGCTGTTTCTTCAGGGTAATTATCAAAAGTAATAGATAAATTAACATCGTTATCATTACAAGCCGTTTGACAAGGAGCACAAGACGAACCACCACAATCTACGCCAGTTTCATCTCCGTTTTGAATACCATCAGAACAAGTTGGTGTAGATCCACCGCCATCACACTTCGTAGAAGCACCTAAACTCGCTCTCACTCCTCCTGGAAGTAATACAGCACGCATTCTGTCACGTTGTCCTTGTGTGTATAAATTCATACAAGCATCATCACTATAATCCATATAATTTTGTACCATATCTGTTGTCCCACATGATACGTGACTTGTGGCACATCCGTAATTGGCACCATCAGAAGTTGGCGTATCAGAAACAAAGTCATCCACAGAGCAACCACCGTCACCCCATATATGTCTTAAGTTTAAAAAGTGTCCAACCTCATGAGTTGTGGTTCTCCCAAGGTTAAATGGTGCAGATAAATAAAATCCAGATCCTCCATTAACACTACCGAAGTAATTTGGTCCCATAACGACACCATCGGTTGCAGCACTTCCTCCTGGAAATTGCGCATATCCTAAAATGCCTCCACCAATATTACAAACCCACATATTTAAATATTGAGATGTGTCCCAAGGGTCAACACCACCTTGTGAGGATTTTTTCATTGCATCGTTGGTTCCCCAAGACGTCTTATTTGTTGATTTTCTGGTGATTCCGTTGGTAGGATTACCATTAGGGTCAACAGTTGCCATACAAAATTGTATTTCAGTATCCGCTGCTTGCGACCAAGTGTTGTCAGCGTCAGCATTCATTCTTCTGAAATCATCATTCAAAACCTGAATTTGAGATAAGATTTGGGCATCACTAATGTTTTCTTGTGAAGTTCGATACAGCACGTGCACCACAACTGGGATTGTAATGATAGAACCGTCTATTCTATCTTGTTGCATCGATTGAATCTTATTTTGGGTATAAGTTTCAATTTGAGCCATTCGTTGCGCTAGATTTGGATCTTGCTGCATTCTGTACTCTAAGTTTTCCATTGACGAACAGTTTCTGTCTTGTGCAAAAACCGAAGTCACTAATAGAAAACACACAGTCATTAATGTAATTGTTTTTTTCATACTGATAGTTAAATTAAAATGTGTTAATATGTGTTAAAAATCGAATGAAACTATTAAAATTTTGCGAATATCAAAATTTTACGATAACGTTTTCGTTGAAATACAAGAATAAAAAAAAACCTTACGGTTTCTCCGTAATATGGCTTAATCAATTTCCTACAAAACGTCCTTTTTTAACCAAATGAGGAGCATGCACAAATTAAAAAAGTCTGGAGTTAATACCCAGACAATTTATGATATGGGAGATTGCTAAAATTTGAATCAAAAAAAATTGAAAGTGTCTCAAAAAGACCTAAAAAAACAATTTTAGAATTAAAATTGTTGCATTCTTCTTAAGGATTTGATGACCTAAGATGTTGATTGGAACCTAAAATATCGCGTTCATATCTCAGTGACATGAACAGCTGTTTTGTCTTCATTATCTTGAGAAGGATAAAGCATAATAATTCCTATGGTTATCAGCATAATAAAGCAACCTGCCACAATGAGACGCAACCTTTTGTTCATAATAGATGACTTTTAGTTTCAACAAGTATTGTAGTCCAATACTTCCGTTTATAAAATTAGTTGAATTTATTAAAATTTTGTTAAAATCAAAATATTAAATTCTCATATCCGTCAAACAACCTATTTAAGGTTCATCACTTGAGATTTTTCTTAAGAGTTTTACTGAAAATAGCTACTTTTACTTATGGACAAACCAGAACTACTTCGAGTTAAAGACTTATCGATTTCCTTTTTTTCTGAAGGGAAACAGACTCAAATTATCAATCAAATATCCTATGATTTGTATCCTAATGAAATATTAGGGATTGTAGGTGAATCTGGTTCAGGAAAGTCTGTTTCTTCACTAGCGCTTCTTGGGTTATTACCAAAAAGGATATCAAAAATAACAGGTGGTACCATCCGTTATAATGCTATTGAATTGACCAAGATTTCCAATAAAGCATTTCAAAAACTCAGAGGAAAAGAGATTGCGATGATTTTTCAAGAACCAATGAGTTCCTTGAACCCTTCAATGACTTGTGGTAAACAAGTACTTGAAATTTTACTGCAGCATACCTCACTTAACAAGGATGCTGCTAAAGAAGAAGTCCTCAAGTTATTTGAAAAAGTAAAATTACCACTGCCTGATCGGGTTTATAATGCCTATCCACATGAAATTTCTGGTGGTCAAAAACAACGGGTTATGATAGCCATGGCCATTGCTTGTAAACCAAAAATTTTGGTGGCAGATGAACCCACCACGGCATTGGATGTCACGGTACAAAAAGAAATCATTGCACTATTAAAGCAATTACAAAAAGAAGAACAGATGAGTGTGATATTTATTTCACACGATTTATCACTTGTTTCTGAGATTGCCGATCGTGTTTTGGTTATGTACAAAGGAGATATCGTAGAACAAGGTCCTGTAGCAAGAATATTTAACGCGCCACAAAAATTATATACTAAGGCACTGATCAATTCTAGACCTTCTATGGATAAGCGATTGAAACAACTTCCCACGATTGATGATTTCATCAATGATACTGCAAATGACGCTGTTGTAACTTCAGAGGAACGCTTACTTAAACTCCGACAACTTTATGACAAGGCGCCACTTTTAGAGGTCTTAAACTTGGAAAAAACATACATTTCAAAATCAGGCTGGTTTTCAAAACCAGAAAGTTTCAAAGCCGTAGATAATGTGTCATTTAAATTATATGAAGGTGAAACTTTAGGTCTGGTTGGTGAATCCGGATGTGGAAAATCGACATTATCTAACGCGATATTGCAATTAGATAAGCCCACAGCAGGATCAATTTTATATCAAGGTGTGGACATTACAAAACTTACAAATTCGCAAATAAGACGATTGCGGAAAGACATACAAATAATTTTTCAAGATCCATATGCCTCATTAAACCCTCGACTTACAGTTGGTAAAGCTATTACAGAGCCAATGAAAGTTCATGGTATTGGTTCAACAGACGATGATAGAATTAACAAGGCTAAAGAACTACTTGTAAAAGTAGGTTTAGACGACAGCTACTTTGACCGTTATCCCCATGAATTTTCCGGAGGACAGCGTCAGAGAATTGGTATTGCACGTGCCGTTGCCCTGGAACCAAAACTAATTATCTGCGATGAATCTGTATCTGCATTAGATATTTCTGTTCAAGCACAAGTTTTAAATTTACTCAACGAATTAAAAAATAACTACGGGTTTACCTATATTTTCATTTCACATGACTTGGCTGTAGTCAAATACATGTCTGATCAACTAATTGTCATGAATCAAGGAAAAATTGAAGAAATGGGAGATGCCGATCATATCTACAAGTCGCCAAAAACGGCATACACTAAAAAACTTATTCATGCTATTCCGAAAGGATTATAGCATGAATATTTTTTTAGTTAGGGTTAAGATATTTTTGAGCAATCTTAAAGTGTTTTGAAAACTCGCTAGAAGCTTGTTCTCAGTCAATGTAGGTTTAGGTAGATTTGGGGCAAAAAAGTTCATTTGGTTAAAATTTATGATAGATTTGGGGCAAATCATAAAAGTTAGTAAACAGTAAATTTGGTTATTTCGATTTGGTTCTGCTAATATGAAACTTATTTTCAATTTATCAGTTTAAATACATAATAAATCGATGAAATACACATAATTTTAACATTTTAGCCCTATAAAAGCGTATTTTCTTACAAATAAACCTCATTATTATTTCTTTTTAAAATAAAAAAGCCACTTCAAAAGTGGCTTAGATTTTCTATTAAGAGAGGAAAATTTTAAATGTCCATTTCAGGAATGTCTCCATCAATGATTAAAGTTCCTTCCGTAGCATTTTCAATAGTTTCTACAGAAACTCCTGGTGCACGCTCTAAAAGTTTAAATCCGTTAGGTGTTACTTCCAAAACAGCTAAATTAGTCACCACTTTTTTTACACAGCCCACACCAGTTAGCGGTAAAGAACAGCGTTTCAATAACTTTGATGCACCTGCACGATTTGTATGCATCATGGCTACGATGATATTTTCTGCGCTAGCTACTAAATCCATGGCTCCGCCCATTCCCTTCACCATTTTTCCAGGAATTTTCCAATTAGCGATATCACCATTTTCAGCCACTTCCATAGCACCTAAAATCGTAAGGTCCACATGCTGACCGCGAATCATTGAAAAACTCATAGCCGAATCAAAAAAACTTGCACCAGGTAAGGTGGTTATGGTCTGTTTGCCCGCATTGATGATATCGGCATCTTCTTCTCCTTCAAAAGGGAATGGTCCCATTCCTAAGACACCATTTTCACTTTGAAATTCTACTTCAATATCATCTCTCACATAATTAGCTACCAACGTCGGAATTCCGATTCCGAGATTCACATAATAGCCATCTTGAACTTCTTTAGCGATACGTTTTGCAATGCCGTTTTTATCTAACATAATTAATTTCTTTGTCTTACAGTTCGTTGTTCAATTCGTTTCTCATAACGTTCTCCTTTAAATATACGTTGCACGAATATACCAGGTATATGTATTTGGTTTGGATCAAGGGTTCCAACAGGTACTAGCTCTTCTACTTCGGCAACTGTAATCGTTGCTGCTCCACACATATTCGGATTGAAATTACGAGCTGTCCCTTTGAATATAAGGTTACCTGCTTCATCCCCTTTCCAAGCTTTTACGAATGCAAAGTCTGCTCTAAAAGCATGTTCTAAGACATACATTTTACCGTCAAACTCTCGTGTCTCTTTACCTTCGGCAACTTCCGTACCATATCCTGCTGGTGTGTAAATAGCTGGAAATCCTGCCTGAGCTGCCCTACAACGCTCTGCGAGTGTGCCCTGTGGAATTAATTCAACCTCTAGTTCACCAGATAGCATCTGGCGCTCAAATTCATCATTTTCTCCCACATAAGAAGAGGTCATTTTATCTATTTGCTTGCCTTGTAATAATAGTCCTAACCCAAAATCATCAACTCCCGCATTGTTGGAAATACATTTTAATCCTTTGACGCCCAATCGTACTAATTCTGCGATCGCATTTTCAGGAATACCAGATAGGCCAAAACCACCAAACATAAAGGTCATATTATCTGAAACGCCTTTTAGCGCCTCCTGAACATTCACCACTTTTTTACTTATCATTTGTTCTCTAATTTGTCAAGTGAAAATTACGAAATAAAAAAGCCATTCAAAAATGAATGACTTGCCTTTTTCTTTCCTATAAAAAGATTAAAAATCGATAACGCCATCTAATTCATCCACTGGATCATTGCCATCGCCATCATTACCTTCCCATTTACTACAATCAACTTCAATGGATAAATTTGCTGGTTTCTCAAATTCTTCTTTAGAAATACCTAATTCTTCATCTGCATAACAAGCTTTCATATACAAGCCCCAGATTGGTAGAGCCATAGATGCTCCTTGACCATAGCCAAGACTTCTAAAATGAGCTGCTCTGTCTTCTGCGCCTACCCAAACACCCGTGACTAAATTTGGAACCATTCCCATGAACCAACCATCACTTTGATTTTGAGTTGTCCCTGTTTTTCCTGCAATTGGATTCGTTAATTCGTAAGGATAACCTGTAATTATTTCCTTATACACTGGTGCATTCACCGCCCAAGTATGCCATAAACGTTTTCCTGAACCAGACTTGGTAACACCTTCCATCAAATTAATGGTGGTATAAGCCACTTCGGCACTCAAAACATCTTTGGTTTCTGGCGTAAATTGATATAAAACGGTTCCATTTTTATCCTCGATACGTGTGACCATAACAGGTTTGTTGTAAACACCTTTGTTAGCAAAAGTCGCGTAGGCGGCTACCATTTCGTAAACGCTAATGTCCGGCGTTCCTAAAGCTATGGCAGGCACAGCAGGAATATCAGAATCTATACCTAAATTTTTAACCATATCAATAACAGGTTCTGGTCCTACCTTATCCATTAGACGTGCTGTGGCAGTATTCACTGAATTTGCCAACGCATCTTTTAGTGTTAGAAATCCATCATAACGACCGTTTGAATTTTTGGCCGTCCAAGGCAAGGGGTTTCCATATTTATTAGCCTCAATCGTAATTTGTTGTTGTGGAATAGTATCACAAGGAGACAAATGAAGCTGATCAATTGCCGTGGCATAGACAAAAGGTTTGAACGTAGAACCAACTTGTCGTTTTCCTTTTTTAACATGATCATACTGAAAATGTCTAAAATTCATCCCACCAACCCAGGCTTTCACATGACCTGTTTGTGGATCCATAGACATCATACCTGGTTGTAGAAACGATTTATAATAGCGCATAGAATCTATTGGCTTCAATACCGTATCGACTTCACTAGCCTTACCATTCACCCATTTGAAAACTGTCATCTGAGTTGGTTTTTCAAAGGAATCACGAATTTCCTTTTCTGATTTACCTGCCGCCTTCATAATTCTCCATCGTTCTGATCGCGACATACTTCGGTTTAGTAAATCTTCTATTTCCTTTTCACTTAATTCAAGAAAAGGCGCTGTTTTATTTTGTTTCGGCGTGTTTTGACTATCAAATACTGCTTGTAATCTCGGCATGTGTCTTGCCACAGCATCCTCTGCATATCTTTGCATTCTGGAATCTATGGTCGTATATATTTTGAGTCCGTCATTATATAAATTGTATTTAGAGCCATCGGGTTTTGGATTTTCTTTAATCCAATCTTTCATAAATTCATCTAAATACGCTCTAAAATATGTCGCTGTTCCTTCCCTATGAGATTCAGGAGAATAATTAAGTCCCAACTCTGTTGCTTGTAAACTGTCTTTTTTTTGTTCTGAAATGTACTCGTATTTGTACATCTGAGCGAGCACGACATCTCTTCTGTTTTTGGTGCCTTCTGGATTACGATGCGGTCTTGGATTGTAGAGCGATGAGTTCTTAAACATGCCAACGAGCATTGCAGACTCTTTCAGTGTCAATTCCTTTGGTTCTTTACCGAAATAAATTCTTGAGGCACTTCTGATACCATCGGCATTATTTCCGAAGTCATAGATATTAAAATACATCGCAATGATCTCTTCTTTTGTGTACTGACGTTCAAGACGAATGGCAATAACCCATTCTTTAACTTTTTGAACCACACGCATAAATCGGTTTGAGGATACCTGCTTTGTAAATAACTGCTTCGCCAACTGCTGTGAAATCGTACTTGCACCACCACCTTTACCTAACTTAGCAATGGCTCTTAATGTTCCTCGGAAATCAATTCCAGAATGATCAAAATACCGGATGTCTTCAGTCGCAACTAAGGCATCGACCAAGTCCTTTGGTAATTCTTCAAAATCAACGGGTGTTCTATTGTCTTCAAGATAAAATTTCCCGAGCGTTTTATTGTCTGAAGAAATGACCTCTGTAGCCAAGAATGTTTTTGGATTTTCAAGAATGGTATGATCGGGCATCTCTCCTAAGAGTCCCCAAGAAGCCAATAAGAACATTCCGAAAAAGGCGATGACTCCACCTGCAAAGATGATCCAAAAACGTCTTACGTATTTAGAAAAGTCTTGCGTAGGTTTCTTAACAGGTTTCTTCTTTGTTGCTGTTTTTTTTGCCATAATCAATTTGTTTTTGAATGTTCAATTCTAAAACCAATATCTGTAATACCTTCTAATTTATCAACACCTTCAACAGTCCCATTTTTTCTCATAGCATGTTGAATATTGACAGTATATTCGCCACTTTCCTCAAATACAAACGGGTCGATATAGCCTTTGTACCACAATTTATTCTCTTTCAAATCTGTAAATCCAGTTCCCATAAAAGTCCCATCTGGATATGCCATTCTATACTCCAAAGTGTCTTTTAATGTTTTTCCATTAGGATACCCTAACTCTACAATTAAAAATAAATTACTGAATTTATAATTTTCTGTATTCCTCAGGTTCACGAATAAGTTATAGGCATTTATCGTATCAGGCGGTGTAAACTTAAATTCTATACGCTCATCCTTATCCCACTCGTCAGGTACTGATTGATACTCGTCAAAAACTCGGTCGTTATCACAAGAAGCTAGTGTCATCAGGACAAACAAACCAAGGATGCAATACTTATTTTTTTGCATTGTTATTATTTGATTTATTGCGACGTCTTTTCTTCCCTTTATTATTTCTACGTTTGTTTTTACGTCTTGGACTATCAAAACGTGTTAAACTATCTTGACCCACAACGTTTTCAAACTCTGTTTTAGTATCTTCAATAAGTTCAGATGCGTATTCTTCAAGGCTGGCAACTTTTTCCTTTCGTTTGTTTTTTTCAATAATTTCATTTGCCTGTGCTGTCGTCAATTTATGCCAGTTCATCCATTCCCCTTCATAAGCATACCACATATGACCTTTAAATATGTCTGTCTTTTGACAAACTGCTTTTCCCTTTTCGGTATATAAGCGTGTTTCTGTTTTTGGGAAGGCCTTTAAGGCATCAAGATAAGCATCTAATTCATAATTAAGACAGCATTTTAACTTCCCACATTGTCCTGCCAATTTTAATGGATTCAAGGATAATTGCTGGTATCTAGCCGCAGACGTGCTCACCGATCTAAAATCAGTTAGCCAAGTTGAGCAACAAAGTTCTCGACCACAGGACCCAATACCTCCAAGACGTGCAGCTTCTTGACGGAAACCTACTTGCTTCATTTCAATGCGTGTTCTAAACTCTCGAGCGAACACTTTGATTAATTCTCTAAAATCAACACGTTCTTCAGCTGTATAATAGAATGTCGCTTTACTTGCATCACCTTGATATTCGATATCCGAAATCTTCATCTTTAGATTTAGATCAATAGCAAATTGCCTGGCCTTCACCTTCATAGGCTCCTCTTTGTCTCTGGCAGCAGACCATACATCAATATCTTTTTGACTGGCTTTACGGTAAATTTTTAAAACGTTTTCACTATCATCGATAGCAATTTTTTTACGTTTCATTTGTATTCTCACCAACTCGCCTGTAAGCGTCACCATCCCGATATCATGACCCGTTTTGGCTTGGGTCGCTACGATATCTCCGATACTTAATGTGAGATTTTCGGTGTTTTTATAATATTGCTTTCGCCCATTTTTAAATCGGACTTCCACGCCAATAAATGGGTCTTGTCCTTGTGGTAACGACATGTTGGCCAACCAATCAAAAACAGTCAGTTTATTACAGCTATCTGTGCCGCAAGTCCCATTGTTTTTGCATCCTTTCGGTTGTCCATCCTTTCCAGTTGAGCAACTGTTACAACTCATGAAATTATATATAAAATTCGACAACTCTCAGTGTTGTCAAATGGCGATTAATAATTATTTTGAAATGTAAAGATAAGATTATTATAATGACTTAAAAAAGGCCTGACTCAATTAAACTCAATTTCGTAATTTAATCTATTAGTGAGTGACCTTAATTGCTTTTTGGTCTTAAAAATATTAGAGAAAAGTGTGTGGCTCCAACCAATTTGTTTTGAGAAATCATTGAATGACTCTTCTCTCCAATTAAATCCTTCTTTCCAAAATTTATTAGGCGAAATATAGCAAAACGTATAATCAAAAATAAAGCTCGATTCATTTTCATTAGACAGGCTAGCGATTGACTGTGGCGCCAATAAGGTGATATCATACTGCTTACAGCGCTCCCTAACAGCCCTAATCACTTCAGGGTAATCATTTGTTAAGGTGGAAATATCAAAGTCATTGTACTCGGTATTTCCGATTTTCTGAATGGGTCTGATTTGAAGAATATCAAAACTTTCCGGACTGAAATGCTTGAAAAATTCTTGCAACTCGTAAAAGTTGTCCTTATTAAAGGTGTAATTGATTCTAACCTTAAAATTATAAGTAGCTTTTAAGGCTTCAAATGCCTTAAATGCATTGAGGAATTTTTCATAACTAGCCTTTTGCATAAAGCTTTCGTAACTCTCCTTAGTAACCCCATGTAGGGAAATTGTAAACTCATTAAGACCTGCTTTCAACAAGGCTTCAATTTTTTCCTCAGTAAGTAAATTGGCATTGGTTGTAATTGAAATATAAGGCACTTGATATTGTTTCCCTAAAGCGACAATTTTTTCGAGATTCTTGTATAAGGTAGGTTCTGTTCCACAGCCTATTTGAAGTTTTAAAGCACGTTTAAATATGGCTTTTGCCACCAAATCTAAATCATCAGGTTTAAATTGACCTTTTAGGGTTTTAACATAATCGGCATCCGTAAAATAACACATCTTACAACGCAAATTACAAGCCATCACAGGATCCAGGTTCACAGCTAAATACCTTTTATTGAACTTGTGTAACAAAAAAAGCCCTAGAAACTTAATTCTATGGCTTTTTATTTTTCTATTGAGTTGTAATAGCTTGTAAATATTCACTGCACCTATTTTTTAAGTGACTCAAAAATATTCCTGAGATCTTTTTTGAAAGGCAAATGATCTGCTCGTCCTTTTTTAAAAATGTCATTACTATTGCCTTGTCCTTTTCTCAATGCTTTTTGCTCTTCGTAAGGAAGTCTATTGATTTCCAAGCAATTGGTAGAGCAACAATTTTCCATTTGAGCTTTACATTCTTCACACTGAATGAAAAGTAAATGACAAGCCTCGTTCGCACAATTAGTGTGCATATCTGCAGGCTTCCCACATTGATGACAGTTGGCAATAACGTCATCACTAATGCGTTCAGAACGTCGTTGATCGAACACAAAGTTTTTTCCTATGAACTTATTCTCCAAATTATTCGCTTCAACCTGTCTCACATAATTAATAATGCCGCCTTCCAGTTGAAACACATTTTTGAACCCCTTGTGTTTGTAGTAAGCACTTGCCTTTTCACAGCGAATACCTCCTGTACAGTACATCACAAGATTCTTATCTTCCTTGTGTTCTTTTAAATCCTCTTCAATTAAATCCAAGGACTCTCTAAACGTATCCACATCAGGTGTTACAGCATTTTTAAAATGACCTATTTCACTTTCATAATGATTACGCATATCCACTAATACAGTATTTGGGTCTTCTATAAGCGTATTGAATTGTTCAGCACCAACATGAACACCTTTATTAGTCACATCAAAAGTAGCGTCATTTAAACCATCAGCCACAATCTTATGACGCACTTTGACTTTCAATTTCAAAAAGGCAAAATTATCATGCTCTATGGCTATGTTTAATCGCACATTTTCTAAAAAAGTAATCGTATCTAAATGGTTTTTAAAAGCTTCAAAATTATCTGCAGGTACAGAAAGTTGTGCATTTATGCCTTCGTTCGCAATGTAGATTCTACCTAAAACGTCTAGCTCATCCCATGCTAAAAACATGTGGTTTCTAAAAATTTCGGTATTATTAATTTTGGCGTACTTATAAAAAGAGATCGTTAAGCGTTCTTTTCCCGCTTTTTCGATGAGACTAGCTCTTTCTTCAGCACTTAAGTTATTGTACAGTTGCATGCTATACTAATGTTAAGGTTAAAGATTATCTATGTTGCAAAGGTATTCTTTTTCAACAAATATCAAATGGATGACATAAAAAAGCCCACTAGCTTTGCTAAAGGGCTTTTTTGAGGACTAACTCGTTATTAATATTTTTAAAATGTTTGTCTTAAAAATATGGAACGAGTTAACCTCCATCGGCTTTACAATTACTGTTTATACCTACAGTAACTGAAACACCTAATGCGAAATTTAAAATAATTTTTCTAAAGAATCTCATTTTCAAATAAGCATTAAATTTTTGGATATGCTTTATAGCCTTTGAGTCTCGGAAGTTACTAGATTAACTGATTTTCTTGACTCAGTCGCGCTGCTTTTCTAGAAAAAGCACAAAGTCAATCAAATTCAGAAATGCTAGTAAAGCTTCCTTTTTCATTAGTTTAAAAGCTTCTTTTTCATAACAAGATTTCCCAATCTCAATTGGTAGATGCAAAAAGTTTAAAAAGGTTGCGTCTTAAGGTCAAAAAAATTAAAAGATGTTGTATTTTAGCTAACGTTTCAAATTAAAAATTACAGATAGATGAGCAGTGAAAAAGACGCAAAATTAAAAGCATTAAAATTAACTTTAGATAAATTAGATAAGGCTTACGGAAAAGGAACAGTAATGAAAATGAGCGATCAGGCGGTCGTTGATGTAGATGCTATTCCGTCGGGATCCTTAGGACTCGACATTGCTTTAGGAGTAGGTGGATATCCTAGAGGACGTGTGATAGAAATTTATGGTCCAGAGTCTTCGGGTAAAACAACCTTGACTTTGCATGCCATTGCTGAAGCACAAAAAGCTGGAGGTATAGCAGCTTTTATAGATGCAGAACACGCCTTCGACAGAACCTATGCCGAAAAACTGAATGTGGATATTGATAACTTGATTATCTCTCAACCCGACAATGGTGAACAAGCACTTGAAATCACTGATAATTTGATTCGTTCCGGCGCTATTGATATTGTCGTTGTGGATTCCGTAGCGGCCTTAACACCTAAAAGTGAAATTGAAGGAGAAATGGGAGATTCCAAAATGGGATTACATGCCCGATTAATGTCACAAGCATTGAGGAAACTTACAGGTTCGATTAGTAAGACCAACTGTACGGTTATTTTTATCAACCAATTACGTGAAAAAATTGGCGTTATGTTTGGGAACCCAGAAACCACAACAGGTGGAAATGCGTTGAAATTCTATGCATCTGTGCGGTTAGATATTAGAAGGTCGACACAAATTAAGGAAACCGATGGCACTGTTGCTGGAAACAAAACCAGAGTAAAGGTCGTCAAGAACAAAGTCGCTCCACCATTCAAAATGTGTGAATTCGATATCATGTATGGTGAAGGGATTTCAAAAGTCGGTGAAATATTAGATGTGGCTGTAGAGCACGAAATCATTAAAAAGAGTGGCTCATGGTTTAGTTATGGTGACACGAAACTTGGTCAAGGGCGTGATGCTGTAAAATCTCTTATTAAAGATAATCCTGAGCTTATGGATGAATTGGAAGAGAAAGTTCGAGCAATTATTAGTTCAAACGACTAAAAAAACAATCGTGAAATAAAAAAATCCCTCTTTTTGGGATTTTTTTTGCTTTTAGACGCAACCATTGTATAAATTTTGCATCTAGTTATTGAAATCAACCGTATTTCAAAACCAAATTTTACAAATGAAGAAGATTTTTATAATAAGTTTTTTACTGTTTTCCCTGTTTTCATGTAGTGTAGGAGACGATACGCCTAATTTCTATTATGAGATTTTGCCTGTGGAAAGTGTGGATATCCCTGATGAATTTCAGTTTGGAAGTGTTCATGAAATTTCCTTAACCTATTACAAGCCAACTGATTGCCATGTGTTTAACAATTTTTTTTATGAAACAGACCTCAACCAAAGAACTGTAGCTGTGGTGACTTCTGTGTATACCAATCAAAATTGTAATGATGTGAATAATCTTGAAGAGGTGTCTTTTAATTTTGAAGTTAACAGCTTTGAACCATACACTTTTAGATTTTGGCAAGGAACCGATGAAAACGGGAATGACACCTACTACATTGTTGAAGTACCTGTAGTAGAATAATTAACTTTTAATAAAATCCAATCATGTGAGTTTAGACCAACTCATAGAGCAGTGTAAAAAAAATGATGCTCAAGCACAAAGTCAACTATATAAGCTATACGCGAGTAAACTGTTTTCGATTTGCTTGAAGTATTCCCGTAATTATGCCGAAGCGGAAGATAATTTACAGGACGCTTATATCACGATTTTTAAAAAAATACATCAATTTAAAAGTCAAGGTTCTCTGGAAGGTTGGATGAAAAGAATTACGATTAATACGGCTTTGCAGCGCTACAGAAGTGCTGGAGTTTTTAGTATTGTCAATGAAGAACAAATTGAAGATGTTTCGGTGGAAGTTGAAGACAATCAGATGAGTCTTGACTTTCTTTTAAACATCATTCAAGAATTACCAGATCGGTATCGATTGGTATTTAATTTATATGCCTTAGACGATTATTCGCATAAGGAGATTGCAGACATGTTGGCTATTTCAACAGGTACATCAAAATCAAATTTAGCAAGAGCACGTTTGATTTTAAAAGATAAAATTGAAGAACATAAAGCGAGTCTCAACTCGCAAAGTTTATAATGAGTGATAAAAAACATATAGACAAACTCTTTAAAGAGCAACTTAAAAATTTTGAAGTTGCTCCAGATGACGCTGTTTGGGAACGAATTGAGAAGGAACTCCACAAGGAAGATCGCAAAAAACGAATCATTATTCCTCTTTGGTGGAAAGTTGCTGGTGTTGCGGCCGCACTTGTAGTAATGTTTACCGTTGGAAACGCTCTATTCAATAAGAGTACTGATACCGTGCAACCTCAGGTTGGAGACACTAAAATTAAGACAGATTCAAACGAGACGATTGGTAAAGACAAAAAAGATAAGGCAACAAATCAATTATTGTCGAAAGAAGCGACCGATGACGCAGTAGTTGAAAATAATCAAACGGAGTCTACAGATTCAAACACCTCAGAAAAAAGTTTTGACACTGAGGCTTTAACTAATGAAGCATCAACCAATAACCCTGTGACTAACACATCTGAAGATTCAAATAAGAACATAAATAAAAACCCGTCCATACTCAAGGAAAAAGCGTCAACGAAAGAGGCTGTTGCCAACACTAATTCTCAGAAGAAAGAGACGCAAAACTCCTTGAATAAAAGCCAATTACCTGTAAATAACACTGAGAAAAACAAGAAAAACTCCGTGGCCGTTTCAAAAGAAAATCAGAGTAAATCAACGGATGACTTAAGAAAAGACCAATCAGAAATTGACAAATTACTTAAAGATTCAAAAAACGGGAAATCAACACAGGTCACAACTGCAAATAATTCTGAAACAGAACATCAGCTTAAGACCATTGATTCGACTAAAGCTAGTCAAGCTCTGAAAGAAAAAAATGCCATTGAGGAGGCCATTGCAGATGCTGAAAAGTCAGAGGATTCGATTGATAAAGCGGATATTCCGATGACCCGATGGAGTGTCGCACCCAATGTAGCTCCAGTGTATTTCAACACCTTAGGTAGAGGTTCTTCTCTGGATAATCAATTCATTGATAATAATAAAGAAGGAGATGTGACTATGAGTTATGGTATCAAAGGGACGTACGCTATTAGTAAAAAATTAAGGATACGTGCGGGTGTACACAAAGTAGATATGGGCTATACCACTGATAACATTTTAGTGTTTAATGATGCCAATGCTTCTGTTGAAAACGGCCGACTCTTGCAAAATATTAAACTGAATGACACGATGAATAACAATGCTTATGTAAGTGCCAATAGTGTGAGCTTTGCGTCTGGGCCAAATATTTTATCCACGAAAGAACAAGGTTCAATTGATCAACGTTTAGGTTTTATTGAAGTTCCTGTTGAAATTGAATACCAATTATTCAATAAGAAAGTTGGTGTGAATCTTATCGGTGGGTTTAGTACTCTATTCTTAAGCGATAATGAAGTTTACTCAGTACAAAATAATGGCAATAGAACGCTTATGGGAGAAGCCACTAATATTCGGGACATGAGCTACAGTGCCAATTTTGGTATTGGTGTGAATTACAATTTTACGAGACAATTACAATTCAATCTTGAACCTACGTTCAAGTATCAAATAAATACCTTCAATAATACCGCTGGAGATTTTCAGCCCTTTTTTATTGGAGTTTATACAGGACTTAGTTTTAAGTTTTAGGTTTTTTAGTTGGTTAGATAGTTATTGCAAACTTAATATGCAATGATGATGAAAAAGCTGCTCTGTGCCAAGAGCGGCTTTTTTATTGAGTTAATTGTGCTAAAAGAAGCTGATGCGCTTTTGCATTTATGCTTTTTGTATCTTCTATAGTGAGGTCTTTCGTAGGAATAAAAGTATGTACCTTCACTCTCATAGGTCCGGGTCCTCCACTGAAAAACGTATAAGAAAACCGCTTTTTATTATCCATGAATGTAATAGGAACAATAGGAATCTGATGATTAATTGCCATTCGAAAAGCACCGTCTTTGAAATCATCAAGTATGATGTGTTCATCTGGCACACCACCTTCAGGGAAAATACAAATACTCATGCCCTGTTTTAACCGTCTTTGTGCTCTTAAAAATACGGCTTGCCTACTTTTCGCACTACTTCTATCCACTAAAATACTCGTACGCTTATAGAAAAACCCAAATAAGGGTATTTTTGCCAATTCTTTTTTACCAACAAACACAAATGGATTTTTCACCGTAACTAACATGAGCATTATGTCGGCCATAGAAGTGTGGTTTGCAATAAACATATAGCTTTTATCAGGTTGTGGTGATTGTTCTCGTTGAATTTTGACACGAAACCCCATTCCAAATAGAATAAAGCGCGCCCATAATCTAGCTAATCTAAAAAAGAAGGGATACCTCGATTCTTTTAATATGGAAATCACTAGTATGGGAAGGAGTATGATAATTGGTATGGCTACCAAAACATAGAACCATATACGATAGAAAACCCAAAAGACTTGTTTAAATAGCTTCATAGGGCTCAAAACTACTTAAATTAATTCAACATTTCTATTAAAAAAATTACCTTTGCTGACGATATAAGTTGAATGAACAATTAAATTTATTTCCGCTTTTGCGGCAAACGGTCATGGCAAGAATACTCACCGGCATACAAAGTACAGGAACACCACATCTAGGTAATATTTTAGGCGCAATTTTACCAGCTATTGAAATGGCGAACGATTCAAAAAACGAGTCGTATCTTTTTATTGCGAATTTGCACACCCTAACACAAATCAAAGATGCTGCATTATTAAGACAACACACCTATTCTGTTGCAGCTACTTGGTTAGCTTTCGGTTTAGACATTAATAAAACAGTGTTTTACAGACAGAGTGATATTCCACAGGTAACTGAATTGGCTTGGTATTTAGATTGTTTTTTTCCATTTAAACGACTGAAGCTAGCTCATGGCTTTAAAGATAAAGCAGATCGGCTGGATGATGTGAATTCAGGTCTTTTTATGTATCCAATGCTTATGGCTGCAGATATCCTTTTATACGATGCAGATATCATCCCAGTAGGAAAAGATCAATTACAACACATAGAAATGACGCGGGATGTTGCCACTCGTTTTCATGCCAAAATGGGAGAAACTTTTGTTTTACCTGAAAGTAAAGTACAAGAACAGACCAAATTAATTCCTGGTACCGATGGTGAAAAAATGAGCAAGAGTAGAAATAACTTTATCAATATATTCTTACCAGAAAAAAAATTACGAAAACAAATCATGGCTATCGAAACCGATAGTACTCCGTTAGAAGAGCCTAAAGACTGGCGTACTTGTAATTGCTTTGCTTTATATAAATTATTGGCTTCTGAACAGGAGATTGAAACGATGGTTTCCAATTATGAAAATGGTGGTTACGGCTACGGCCATGCTAAACAAGCCTTGTTTGAATTGATTTTAGACAAATTTAGCGTACAACGCGAGCGTTATGATCATTATATGAATCATCTAAATGAACTCGATGACGCTCTTGCCATTGGTGCGGAAAAAGCAAAAATCGTCGCTAATGATGTTCTTGATCGTGTGCGTTCAAAAGTTGGTTATTAATCGTTTTTACAGTCAAACCAATTCAAACATTTTTCCTGGAAGTGGTCTCACAATACCTTTGAGCTCCATTTGCAATAGTAAACTGGCCACTTTATAAATGGGCAGTTGGGATTCTAATGCAATAACATCAAGTAATTGTGGCGCACCATTTTTCATGGCTTCAGTGATTAACTTTTCCTCTGTGGTTAAGGCTATAAACAGTTCTTTTTGAATGGTTGGTTGCTTCTCTGAACCTACTTGCCAATTGAGCATGTAAGGAATATCTAACGGGTTTGAAAGTAGGTGAGCCTGTTGTGTTTTAATCAGATTATTACATCCAATACTCTGGTTATCAGTTACGCGACCTGGAACCGCAAAAACGTCGCGGTTATAAGAGTTGGCAATATCTGCAGTGACTAAGCTACCACCCTTTTCAGCAGATTCAATAACGATTGTGGCCTCGCTAACACCAGCAATGACGCGATTTCGTTTTAAAAAATTATTGCGATCAAAGGTATCAGAACTCCAAAAATCAGTGAGAAATCCACCATGCTTTTCAACATCTACCATATATTTTTTGTGAACTTTCGGATAAATTTGATTCAACCCATGTGCTAAGCACCCAATAGTTTGTAGCTTATTTTTAATGGCAAATTTGTGTGCTGAAATATCTGTTCCATAGGCAAATCCGGACACAATTATTGGATTAAATGGCGCCAATTCTTCAACCAATCTTTCACAAAACATGACGCCTTGTTTGGTTATATTTCTAGTGCCTACAATACTAATTATGGGATCATCTTTAAGTCTCACATTTCCCGCTTGAAACAAAAGAATTGGTCCATCAATACAATGCTTTAAACGAGCTGGATAATCGTCATCCCTAAAATATAAACACTTAATCTGATTGTCATGAATAAATTGAAGCTCCTGCTCTGCCGCTTTTAAGTGCGCTTTATTGGTGAGCTTTTTTATGGTATTGATTCCAATCCCATTAATACTTAAAAGATTGGATCGCTTCTCTTTTAATACGGATTCGGCAGAGCCGCAATGTTCAATCAGTTTTTTAGCTGAAATATCACCTATTTTAGGAATGTGCTGTAGCGCCAAGACATAGAGTAATTCAGTATCTGTCATTTTATAGTATATTTTCTATATGCAATAAACAATATTTCCCTTGTTAATAAATACTTATCACGATGTTTTATTCACATCAAAAAAATTTTAACTTTGTTTTTATGCAATTAGAAACTTACATAGGTGATTTGTTATATAGATATGATTGTGTGACTGTGCCACAGTTTGGAGCATTTTTAACACATCGTGTTTCAGCTAAGGTTCATGAGACGACACATTCATTTTATCCTCCAAAAAAGGCTTTGTCCTTTAATGAGCAATTACAACATAATGATGGGCTTTTAGCAAGTTATATTGCTCAAATTGAAAAAGTTCCTTATGAAGTCGCTGTAGAAAAAATCGCTAAGCAAGTCAAAGCTATAAAATCTTATCTCATTGCGGGAGAAACGATTGCCTTTGATAATATTGGTGATTTAATTTTGAATACCGAAGGAAAAGTTAATTTTGAACCTTCACATCATATCAATTATCTGACGGATGCTTTTGGACTTTCTCAATTTTCAACCAAAGACATTACAAGAGAAGTTTACAAGGAGCAAGTTGAAGCGTTAGAAGACGCCATTCCAATCACAGTGACTCCTCAAAAACGTCGCAACAGACCTTATTTAAAATATGCTGCCATTGCACTCATTGCTCTAACTATTGGCGGTTTTACGGCTTCAAATTACTATGTAAATCAAATAGAGAGTCACAATCAAATAGCACAAGAAGAAGCCAATCAGCAATTAGATACTAAAGTACAAGAGGCAACCTTCGTTATTGACAATCCGTTGCCTGCGGCCACGCTTACCGTCGAAAAGCCATCTGGTAATTACCACATCGTAGCTGGTGCCTTTAGAATTGAAGCGAATTCAGATAAAAAAGTACAGCAACTTAGAGACCAAGGATTTAAAGCTCGTAAGATTGGTAAGAATAAATATGGGCTTCATGAAGTCGTGTATTCTAGCCATGTAGATCGTATTGAAGCTTTAGAAACGCTCAGATCTATCAAACGCTCACACAATTCGGATGCGTGGTTACTTGTGAAAGCTTTAGATTAAGTACAAACGCTCGTTTCTTTATAATTTCTTAAATCTGTTATCTAAGATTGAAATTCGTCTTACCTTTGCGGCAAAATTAAATCATCTCGATAATGAGCCCAAAAACTGCATTTCAGTCAAAAACCGTCATGACCGACTTGGTTCTACCAAGTGAAACCAATCCATTAAACAACCTTTTTGGAGGTGAACTTTTGGCGCGTATGGATCGTGCAGCCAGTATTGCGGCACGTCGTCATAGTCGTCGAATTGTTGTGACAGCATCTGTGAATCATGTAGCTTTTAACAGGTCTGTTCCCTTAGGAAGTGTCGTGACTATTGAGGCTAAAGTGTCTCGTTCATTTAAGAGTTCGATGGAAGTATATCTGGATGTTTGGACTGAAGATCGTGAGTCTGGTGATTCGATAAAAGCGAATGAAGCAATTTATACGTTTGTAGCTGTAGATGAGACAGGTCGTCCAGTAAAAGTGCCCGAATTAATTCCTGAAACCAAATTGGAAAAAGAACGCTATGAAGCGGCTTTACGTCGTAAACAACTGAGTTTAGTATTGGCTGGGAAAATGAAACCTGTGGATGCTACCGAACTAAAGGCCTTATTTTTGTAAGTCTTGAGATTACCTATCTATTAGGCATATGTTTTACTGCATTTACATTTTATAAATCCAACCAGCTGGATTTTGAGGTTCTTTTTCCTTGAAAAGACCAAACCCAAGTATGGTATCACCCTCGTTATTGGTAAACACCTCACCTATCACTTGTTTCGCAGAGATCTTATCACCTTTTTGCACAAACACCTTGGATAGATTTCTATAGGCCGTAATATAATTACCGTGTTGAATCAAAACGGTCGGGTTTTGGTACTTTTTACCAGTTACTGCTAAGACTTCACCATTAAAGACTGCTCGAACAGAGGCGTTGCGCTCTGTTGCTATTCTAACACCATTACTTTTTATTGAAATGCTTGGATCGATGGGAGATGGTTGCATACCAAAACGCACTTTGACCACACCTTTTTCAACAGGCCATGGTAATTGCCCTTTGTTAGATGCAAAATTCTTGGCAATTAATTTAGCTTCAGGCGTTAATGCAAAGCCTTTGGACGACGTTGATTTTCCAGCTTTTTTATTCGATGCGGCAATGGCTTCTCTAATAATCCTATCAATCTCTCTATCAATCTCATCAATTTGTTGCTGCTTCTTTTTAATCTTAGAAGCATAGCTACTCATACTTTGACGTATCGAAGCTATGAGTTTTTCCTGCTCCTTAAGCTCTTTTTCAAGTTCGATCTTAGACTGTCTGTTTTCAGCAACCAATTGATCTTTGTCCTTCTTTTGTCGTAATAAATCGGTATTGAGTTCTTGTAGTTTTTCCGTTTTCGATTTTATCAAATCTCCTTGTTCTTTTTGATAATCTGCATATTGTTTGATATACTGAAGACGTTTATAGGCTTGTTTAAAGTCCTCTGAAGACAAGAGGAACATCACTTTACTTTGTTCAGATTTACTTTTATAAGATTTCACGACCATTTCAGAGTAGTCCTTTTTTAAGGTGACTAGCTGATCTCTTAAACTTGAAATTTCATTTTGATTAGCATTGATCTCTCTGGTCAATAAATTGGCTTGATCATTCGTGATATTGATCAGGTTTCTTCTCACACTAATTTTAGAGTTCAAATCCTCTACAAGCGATACCACTGATTTTTCTTTTTTCTTATCTGAAAAAAGCAGTGTATTTAATTGTTTAAGTTCTTGCTGAAATTTGAGACGTTTGGCCTCCAATGCCTTTTGTTTGGCACTTTGAGCTACTACTGAAATACTATTCAGTAGAAAAAAAAGAAAGCCTATATAGAATATCTTATTTCGCATTGTCTAAAATTATTTCTTCAAAACCAGAAGGAATCTTGAACGGAAATCTCACGTCTTCATTCACAGAAACTGATTTGTATTCCATCATCACATTAAGTTCTTCGCTGTCTTCAATAGCAATAATATTAATGTTTTGTGGTAATATTTCTTTATCTACATCCTGATACTTTAAATAGTCAACTTGTAAAAAGCGCCTTTTAAGCGGTTGCATTAACTGTTGCGAATCCATTTTGAAATGCGAAGGATTGAACAGTAAAAAAAGCTCCAATAACTGGCTTTGATTTTTAGGCTGCAATATATAGGAATTGTCATTTATGGAAATGATGTACTGATCATCTTTCAAATTAAATAAAGGCTCACCAATTAAAAGGTTTTGAACTTTTTGATAATTCAGTTCCACACCTAACAAGTCGCTTAATAAGCGGTAATCTCCATCAAAATACTGATTGTTGATTTTATCATAAAACTGTACTTTGTCTGAAGTAATCATAGCGCGAGCAAGTCCTAAGGTAGCGCTAATCCAGATGGTTTTGTCCTTCTCCATTCTGAGATTCACAGTATATGATGATTCTTTTAAGTCTTGAATGATATCAATCTTTACTTTAGCCTGAAGGGTTTTAAAATCTGATTCACGCCTCCCGCTTTCTCTTATCAATTGTTTGGCCGTAAGTTTTTCATCTACTTTTCCTGAAGCCACCACACTTCTGGCCGATTTACAAGAAATTGTAAAGGCAAGCACCATACAAACACAACTGAATTTTATAATCTTCATAAACTATTGATCTTTCAATAAGGCTTCCGCCTTCTTAGCAAACGCTTCCGATTGACTAATATTATTAACTTGTTTGTATGCCAAACTCAATTGTGTAAAAAAGTCCGCTTTCATTTTTGGGTTCTCTACAATAAAATCCAATCCCATTTCAAGGCTTTCAATCGCTTTTTGAGGCTGTTTTAGTTTGTTATTGGCAACACCATTTACGAGATATAAGATGGGTTGAGCTGGAAATATTTCAAGTGCTTCCATACTTTTTTGAGCAGCCTGACTATCCTTATTGAGGTCAATTTGCAACATCAAGACATCTGTTAGAATTTTAAATTCATTGGGCTCCTGTTTTAAAGCCTCCTCATAGTAAGACAATGCTTTTTCTTTTTCTTCTAATTTGAGGTAATAATCTCCGAGCTCCAATAAAGTTTTAACACTTTTGTCTTCACTAACCAAAGCCGTAATTTCAATTAAGTCTTGTTCATGTTCTGGATGAGTGGAAACAAACTTTACAAAATCGTTCAGCACTTTAGTCTTGGCTTCTGGAGTAATAATCGGACTCGTCAAAACGACTTTCATAGAATTAATGGCTTCCGCTGTATTGCTTTCATCCAAATAGAATTTATACAACGCCAAATGTACTAAATGAGAATCTGGATGCAGCTTTTGCAAGCGTTTTGCGGCATCAAATGCCTTTTTGGTCTCACCTGTTTCACTATATCGGAAAATAAGTCTTAAATAGTTGGACTCGTCTTCAGGGTTACTTTTTACACGTTCTTCAAGGTTCTCGATACGATCTTCATCATTACCAGTTATAGTATAAATCTGATTTCGTAAATAATCTCGGTCCTGACTGTATCCCAACTCTTCATCCATTTCATCCAACAGTTTTAACGCATCTCTATATTTCTTAACTTGAATATAAAGCGACGCCAAGTCTTGTTTGTAATCTGGATGGAATTTTACGAGTTGTTTGACGGTCTTAAGCGCTTTATCCATATCATTCTGCTGAATGTAGACATCGTATAACTCATCTAAAAACCATTCGTTTTGCGGGTCTTCAGAAACAGCTTCTTTTAGAGCATCCTCTGCAGCACCATAATTTTTCAGAGCTTTATAATTTTTCCCTAGTTCATAATAAAGAACAGGGTCGCTGTCGTCTAATTCAATGCATTTTAAAAGGGCATCCACCGATTTCTGATAGTTTTCAATACCCTTTTGTTTCAAGGCTTCAAAGAAATATTCCTGAAATTTATCTTCTACATTTCCCAAATCATCATTCGGTCGTTTATTGAAATCAACTTGTGCCACAACCTGCTGCGGAAACATTAAGATACCGAAGATTACAATTATGATATGCAGTTGCGTTTTCATTTATAGAGATTTGACAGCGATGCTTACAGGTCGTTTCAATAATTATTCCAAAACGGAGTAATCACCAATACTCACAGCTTTAAAATCACCATTATACTTAACATGGTTTCCAATCATCGCATCATCTAAAATAGCGTTTTTAATGATAGTTTCGTTTTGAATTAAGCTATTTTTAACGGTTGTATTTTCAATGACACAGTTATTTCCTATAGAGACATTTGGTCCTACAGTGGCATTATTAAGAACTACATTCTCTCCTATAAAACAAGGCTCAATAATGGTTGAATTTGTGTTTTTTACAGAGTTTGCAATCAGTTGTTCATCACCATCCGCTTTTAGAAAGTGTAGCATTTTGGTATTGGTATCTAGTGTGACGTTTTTATTTCCACAATCCATCCATTCATCTACAGTTCCTGTCTTAAACACTTTTCCTTCAGCCATCATGCGTTTGATTCCATCATTAATTTGATATTCTCCACCATTCATAATGTGCTCATCGAGTACTTCTTGCAGTTTCTGCTTCAACACAGAAACATCCTTGAAATAATAAATACCAATAACAGCTTGGTCGCTCACAAACGTTTCTGGTTTTTCTACCAATTCTATGATTTCATCCTTTTCATTTAATTTCACAACGCCATAAGCTTCAGGGTTCGCCACTTTTTTAGTCCAGATAACACTATCGGCATTGGCGTCCAAATCAAATTCAGCGCGAATTAAGGTATCGGCATAAGCGACCACTGCTGGTCCAGAAAGCGAAGGTTCGGCGCACATAATGGCATGACCTGTTCCTAAGGGTTGATCTTGACGATATATAGATGGTTTTGCTCCTAAGCTTTTAGCTAAAGACTCCAAACTTTCTACAACGTCATCCCCAAACCATGCTGGATCACCAAGAACAAAAGCAATTTCATCAATCGGTTGCTTTAAAACCTTAGCGATATCTTTCACTAATCTGTGAACAATCGGTTGACCAGCTACTGGGATTAACGGTTTCGGTACGGTTAAACTATGTGGACGTAATCGAGACCCTCGACCTGCCATAGGTACTATAATTTTCATGTGTTTTTCTAAATTGAATTCTTTGTTATTTTACACCTGTACTTCCGAAACCACCTTCGCCTCTTGATGTCTCAGATAATTCCTCCACCAAGTTCCATTCTGCTCTTTCATGTTTCGCGATGACTAGTTGGGCAATGCGTTCGCCATTGTTAATCACAAAATCTTCATTTGAAAGATTGACTAAAATGACGCCAATTTCTCCCCTGTAATCGGCATCCACAGTGCCTGGTGCGTTTAATACTGTAATGCCTTTTTTTGCTGCCAAGCCACTACGTGGCCTCACTTGCGCCTCATAGCCTATTGGTAATTCGATAAATAAACCTGTTCCAACAATACTTCTTTCAAGAGGCTTGAGTATTCTAGATTCAGATAAATTTGCTCTTAAATCCATACCAGCAGAAGCGATGGTTTCGTAATGTGGCAGGTCATGAGTTGATTTATTAATGATTTTAATTTGCATGTCACTACAATTTCGGTTTAACTATCCTTTTCTCAACAACTTCGTTAGTTCTTTTCGTTCTAAAAAAACCACTAATGCCGAAAAGAGTAACAAAAATACAGTTCCTAACAAAATATCTCTATCAAATTTATAATAAGTTATAAAACTTAGGCCAGCACTTAGCAATAGATATAATGCTATTCTTGATACTTGATATGGAACAGGGTAATATTTTCTTCCAAGAAAATAAGACAGCAGCATCATGATTCCATAGGCCATGAGTGTGGCATATGCTGCAGCCATAAAACCAATTTTGCGAATAAAAATAAGGTTAACAGCAATCGTTATTCCTGCTCCAATGATTGAGATATACATACCAAATTTGGTGCGGTCAGTAAGTTTATACCATATTGACAAATTATGGTAAATCCCAAGGCAAAGGTTTGCTAAGAGTACAATTGGAACAATATCCAACGCTAATAAATAGCTTTCTTTATTAATGAATAACGGTCGTAACAAATCAATATATATCACAACAATCATCAAGCCTAGAGCGCCAACAATCGTAAAGTACTTAAGAATGGTCGCATAGGTCTGAGTAGCATTATCTTTATCTGAATGGTTGAAAAAGAATGGTTCTGCTCCCATCCGAAATGCTTGAATGAACAAGGTCATAAAAACCGCTAATTTGTAACAGGCGCTATAGGCTCCATTTACAAATTCACTTTCTAGACTCGGCAATAACCATTTATCGAGATTCTCATTAATTACAAAAGCTAAACCAGCGACCATAATTGGCCAACCGTAGGTTAATAATTGCTTTAAAATTTTTGTGTCAAACTGAAATTTAGATCTAAAGAAATAGGGAGAAACAAGTATCAAAACAGCCGCACTAGCTATAAGGTTCGCAATAAATATATATTCTACCTTATTTTCAACATGAAACCATTCTCTCAGACCTTCCCAACCATAAGTTTTAGATAAGAGCAGTACATTGAGAACCACGATAATTAGTACGTTTATCAATTTTATGGAAGCAAATCTAATGGGTCTACCCGTGACTCTGAGATACGCAAACGGTATGACAATCAAGGTGTCAATGAGCGTGATTCCAACGAGAAGCGTATAAAAATCTGTATTAATTCTTAATATTTCTGAAATAGTCTCTCGAAAGACCAATAGCGCAATTCCAAACAAAAGCGTACTTCCTAAAATTGTAAGAATCGCGGTAGATAACACTGCCTTTTTATCCTTGTTTTTACTGAAAAACCTAAAAAAAGACGTTTCCATTCCATAGGTAAGTATGACATTAAAGAAAGCAGCAACGACATAAAACTCGGTGTTTTCAGAATACCCTTCATTTGGAAGTACATCTGTGTGAAGACGTACCAATAGGAAATTAATGAGTCTTGGCAAAACGATTGCTAACCCATAAATAACCGTGTCTTTGAAAAAGGTTTTTAGTACACTCAAGAAATGTGTTTTATGCTGTTAAAATTACGTTTTTAGACAACGCAAACCAAGGATATATTAGAGCTTATCTGGCACACCACTTTCATAGTAAACTCCTTCATTTTCAATGAGATTAGCAACTTTAACATATTTCGTTTCACCTTCCACACGGTAGCTAACAACACAATCCCGATTGGAAATATCAAATGGAAAATCTGACAGCGTCATTAGCGTATGCCCTTCAGCAATAGGTTTTCGTTTTATTAATTGACAAAAATACTTCCCTTTCCCAGGGACTAACCTACCTTTCAGGTTTCTAAAAAAGACACTATCGATAACGACATTGTTATTAGGCGTTAAATTCGCAATATGTAAATTAATGCCTGAGCTTCCAATTTTAATGGGAGCTGTCCAATATTGAAAATAGGCTCGTGTATATTGAAAAGGCGCTGTTTTTTGAAGTTTGTAAGCATTAGAGCACCCATACAGCAAAGTGAGTGTTAAAAGACTTAATAACACGGTTGATTTTGAATATGACATTTGGCTAAGTGTTTTGGGGAATTAGTTAATTGTGATTTGGTGGTGTACTCGGATAAAGTAACGGTTCTTTTTCCTGAATATTGGAGATTTTAAAATAATACTGCTTTTCACCTTTGCGATAGCTCACAATACATTCAGTATCTGATATCTCAAAGGGTAACTCTTGTTTCTTTTTAGGTAACTGATTACTGTATTCTTCCTTCTGATCACTGCTTAAAACCAGATCAGTGTCTGGCTCATTAAATGCCGTTTTAAATCGCCCTATATAAAGGTGGGAATCATCCGTCTCTGTTAATTCCAATTTCGCCACTTTTTCTCTAAAATAAACACTATCTAAGATGACTGCGCTTTGCTCTGTTGGAATAAAAATGTTTAATCCAGAACCCGCGCCTTTAACGCCACCTGTCCAACGCTGAAAATACACATCACCAATATCTAACGGCGCTTCCTTTTGCAATTTTTGAGCTGTTGAACATCGGGAAAAACTCACTACAAACACGACCATAAGGCCTATAAACGAAAGATCATTAATTGTTTTCATGATATTATATTGTATCTTATAAATATACAATTTCAAAATTAATGCCATAAAAAAAGTCCTGCTTTAGAAGCAGGACCTTTTTTATAATTGGATATCAACTTAGTTATTTAAAGCTTCAGCTCCACCAACAATCTCGAGTATCTCATTGGTAATAGCAGCTTGACGTGCTTTATTATAAGTTAATTTCAATTGATCTCTTAGCTCAGTCGCGTTATCGGTTGCTTTATGCATCGCTGTCATACGTGCGCCATGCTCTGAAGCAAAACTATCACGAACAGACTTATATAACTGCGTTTTCAATGACTTCGGAATTAGCTCTTCAACGATTTCAACCTTTGAAGGTTCAAATATGTAATCTACATTAACGTTCAGGTCTCCTTCTATTGGCTGAATAGGTAAAAACTGTTCGGTTTTTACGATTTGTGTAGCCGCATTTTTGAAGTGGTTGTAGACAATTTCAATGCGATCATACGCACCTTCTACAAACTTTTCCATTAGCAATTCAGCGATATCCGCTACTTTGTCAAAGGTTAAGTCATCGTAAATATCACTTTTATTAGCGATCACATTATTGGTTTTCTTAAAAGCATCATTTGCCTTTTTTCCAATCGCTAAATAAGATACTTCTTGGTTTGCGTAAGTCTCTTTCGAAAGATTAGTAACCTCCTTAATGATGTTGGAATTGAAAGCACCTGCAAGACCTCTATTGGAAGTGATCACTACAAGTAAGACTTTTTTAACCTCACGTTGTTCTGCAAACTTACTACCTGAGTCCCCTTCTAGTGTTGCACTCAAGCTCTGTAAAAGCTCGGTCAACTTATCAGAATATGGACGCATCGCAGTAATCGCATCTTGGGCTTTCTTCAATTTTGCAGCAGATACCATTTTCATGGCACTGGTAATCTGCATCGTTGACGATACCGAAGATATTCTGTTACGTATTTCTTTTAGATTAGCCATATATGAAATATGAAAGATCCTACACCAACCATAGCTAGTGTAGGATTATTAATTATGCTCTATACTTTGCTGATAAGTCTTTAGTCACTTTTAACAAGGTGTCTGTCACTTCATCAGTTAATTTACCTGCTTTTAAAGTATCTAATACATCTCTGTGTTTTGCATTTAAATACTCTAAATAATCACGTTCAAATTCCTTAATTTTATCTACAGGAACATCTCTCAATAAGTTTTTAGAACCTGCATAAATGATCGCTACTTGATCTTCTACCGTGTAAGGATCGTTCTGTGCTTGCTTTAAGATTTCAACATTACGTTTACCTTTTTCGATAACATTTAATGTTGCTGCATCTAAATCAGAACCAAACTTAGCAAAAGCTTCTAGTTCACGGAATTGTGCTTGATCTAACTTAAGCGTACCGGCTACTTTCTTCATCGATTTGATCTGAGCAGAACCTCCCACACGAGATACAGAAATACCAACGTTAATCGCAGGACGTACACCAGAGTTAAACAAATCGGATTCCAAGAATATCTGACCATCTGTAATAGAAATCACGTTCGTTGGAATATAAGCGGAAACGTCACCAGCTTGTGTTTCAATAATTGGTAAGGCTGTTAATGATCCACCACCTTTAACTATTGGTTTTAAACTATCTGGTAAATCGTTCATGTCTTTAGCAATACCGTCATCAGCGATTACTTTTGCTGCACGCTCTAATAATCTTGAGTGTAGGTAGAAAACGTCACCAGGATACGCTTCACGTCCTGGAGGACGACGTAATAATAAAGATACCTCACGATAGGCAACGGCTTGTTTTGATAAATCATCAAAAACAATCAATGCTGGACGACCAGTATCTCTGAAGTACTCTCCAATAGATGCTCCAGTAAAAGGTGCATAAACCTGCATGGCTGCAGGATCGGATGCGTTAGCCGCAACAATAGTGGTATAAGCCAAAGCCCCTTTTTCTTCAAGGACCTTAGCAATGTTTGCTACTGTAGATGCTTTTTGACCTACAGCCACATAGATACAATATACAGGGTTTCCTGCATCATAAAATTCTTTTTGGTTCAAGATGGTATCAATACAAACGGTTGTCTTACCAGTTTGACGGTCTCCAATAACCAACTCACGTTGTCCTCTACCTACAGGAATCATGGCATCGATAGACTTAATACCTGTTTGTAATGGTTCGTTTACCGGCTGACGATAGATAACACCAGGCGCTTTACGTTCCAATGGCATTTCATAAGTTTCACCAGTAATTGGTCCTTTACCATCAATAGGATTACCTAAGGTATCTACCACACGACCTACGATGCCTTCACCTACTTTTACAGAGGCGATACGACCCGTACGCTTTACAGTTGACCCTTCTTTAACACCTACTGCAGCACCTAATAATACGATACCTACGTTATCTTCTTCAAGGTTTAATACAATACCTTCTAATCCGCCATCGAATTCTACAAGCTCACCATATTGTGCGTTTGCCAATCCGTAAGCACGTACAATACCATCACCTGCAGTTAATACGGTTCCAACCTCGTCTAATGAAGCTCCTGCTTCAAAACCTGAAAGTTGTTGTTTTAAGATTGCTGAAATTTCAGCTGGTTTTACTTCTGCCATCTTTATTTAGATATTAGACGTTAGGTCTCAGAAACGAATGTTTACTGAGCTAACTATTCTTAATTTAATGTGAATTCTCTTTTTAATTTGTTCAATTTGTTCGCAACACTTGCATTGTATTGAATATCTCCAACACGCAAAATGAAACCACCTAAGATGCTTTCATCTATAATACTTTCTACTTCCACGTCCTTTCCAGTGAGCTCTTTAACTTTAGCTAAAACATTCACTCGTAACTCATCTGTTAATGGGACGGCAGTTGTAACCTTAGCAATCTGCGTATCTTTTAACTCATCATACAAACGCATATAACTAGTAGCTACATCATTTAAAAGCGCTAGTCGCTTGTTGTCAATCAAAGTATCTATTAAATTCAATGTTATAGGCTGTGCTCCTTTGAAAACTTCTAACAATACTGCTTTCTTTTCTGAGGACCTCACTACAGGACTTTGAAGCATATCGCTCAAGTCTTTACTGCCTGCAATTGTCGATGCAATTGATTTCATATCAACATTTACAACTTCCGCTGCATTTTGATCTGATGCCAAGCTTAAAACTGCTTTTGCGTAACGTATTGCTGCTCTTGCTCCTGCCATTATTTCTTAGTTTAATTTTGCTTCACCCAACATAGACTCAACTAAAGCCATTTGTTTGTCTTTGTTAGCTAATTCTTGACGCACTACTTTTTCTGCAATTTCTACAGATAAGGAAGCGACATGGTTTTTCAATTCTGCCATCGCCGATTTCTTTTCGCTTTCGATAGCAGCCTGTGCTTTTTCAATGATTTTGTTCGCTTTTTCTTGTGCTTCAGTTTCAGCATTAGCGATCATTTTTTCCTTAAGCTCACGTGCTTCTTTCAGCATGGCTTCTCTTTCTAATCTCGCTTCTTTTAAGATTCGTTCATTATCTGCTGTAAGGTTTTCCATCTCTTTACGAGCGTTTTCAGCAGAAGCTAATGCCTTTTTGATACCCTCTTCTCTATCGCTTACAGCTCCAAGAATAGGCTTCCAGGCAAATTTTCTTAAGATCAAAAGCAAAAACAAAAATGTTATCGCTGTCCAGAATACAAGACCAAATCCAGGTGTAATTAAATCCATTTCTTTTTGTTTTAAGTAACTTAAATTTTAAAGACACAGAAGCAACCAACCGTTACTTCTGTGTTTTCTTGTTTTTACCCTTGTAAGAAAGCAACAACAACACCAAATAGTGCTACCGCTTCTACGAAGGCTGCTAAAATTAATGCAGACGATTGAATCTTTCCGTGCATTTCTGGTTGACGAGCCATTGCTTCCATAGCAGACCCACCAATTTTACCAATACCAACACCAGCTCCAATAGCTGCTAAACCAGCTCCAATAGCTGCAATTCCAGTAATAGTCATAGTTATAAAATTTAAATTAATTAATGATGTTCTTCTTCAGTTGCCATCCCAAAATACAGGGCTGACAAAATTGTAAATATATAAGCTTGTATCGCTGTTACGATAATTTCAATTACTGTAATAAACAATGAGAATGCTACAGATACTGGTGCAATGGCAACAGACTTAAATACAAATATTAATGACATTAATGCTAATATGATGACGTGTCCCGCTGTAATGTTAGCGAACAAACGAATCATTAACGAAATAGGTTTTACAAACATTCCGATAATTTCAATAGGCATTAAAAATATTTTCATTGGAACTGGAACGCCTGGCATCCAGAAGATGTGCTTCCAGTAATTCGAATTTCCACTTATCGTTGTAATGATAAAAGTAAAAACTGCTAGTGTACAAGTAAACGCAATATTACCACTTAAATTAGCACCATTTAGGATCGGAATTAATCCAAATATATTATTGATCCAGATAAAAAAGAATATGGTCAACAAGTAAGGCATGTATTTTTTATACTTATGCTCACCAATCATTGGTTTTGCAATTTCATCTCTAACAAAGACGACTAAAGGCTCAACAAACCCAGCCACTCCTGTAGGAACACCATCTTTAGATTTCTTGTAACTTCTTGCTGCTGTGATAAATATTAACAACAACACAATAACAGACACCCACATCATAAAGACGTTTCTTGTAATAGATATGCTTAAAGGTTGGTGTGCATTTGTTGGATGATGCTCCGCATCAAAGTTGACGGTTGTAGCGTTACCTTCTAACTGATAAATTTTTTCGTGAAGTTTCACAAACTTTCCACCATTAGCCTCAACGATGACTTCGCCGCTATCATCATGATGAAACTTGCTTGAAGAGAATGTGGTCAAACCATTGTCTGTCCAAAGAATAATTGGTAAGGATAACGACACTGGTTTTCCATTCCAATCCCATAAATGAAATTCATGAGCATCTTTAACGTGATGAAGGATCATTTCCTTGGCGTCGAACGCTTCTCCCTCTTTTGGGTCATTATTTTCTGAGGCATTCCCAGTAAACGTTACTGCTAAAAACAGCATCGAAAATAATACGTTTTTTAAAGTGTTTAATGTCATCGTGTATCGCTTAAAAATACGCTGCTTTAAATTCGGTGCAAATGTACGTACATTATATTAATTGTCAAATAATAATTTCATGATTATTTGATGCTGCGTTTTCAAGCTTGATTATGACGTATATTTCTTACTTTTTTTGCAGTAATTTGGTAATGGTGTAGACCTCAAAAGTTAAGAATATAAAATAGGGCACAAAAAAGTTAGCCAAGTCATAGCCTTTCTGTTCGGGCTTTGACAAAATCCAAGGCAATAAAAACACCATAGTCAATATCATTTTCAAGAGCATGCCTAGAATAAATGCGTTGAAGACTTCTGTTTTACCAATAGATTCTCTGTAGTTGATAAGGGTATAAACGATAACTACAGTAATGATATGAAAGAGATAAATATGCCACAGCGGAAAAAACAAGTCAACCTCACTTGCGAAGTGATAATTTAGGTAACTGTGAATCCCAAACATCAATCCTGCTAGCACTAAAAGTTGGACTAGAAAATTCGCTTGTCTCTTTTTAAAAAGCTTATTCATTTATTGATCTTCTTTTGAAGCGGCAATAATACGTCTAATTATATAAATTATTGATATTATCACAGAGGATAATGATCCAGCCAGAGTGTAAAGATTATGTTCATTAGGGTACATCTCATCGAGTTTGTAACCTATAAACGTTCCTACACCAATGATAGCAAACATTTGAATACCGATACTGGAGTATCTTGCATAGGTATTAAGCGGTTTGTCCCTTTTCTGGTTTTCCCTTTTCGAGGGCTGCTTGCTGTCCTGTGGTTCCATTGTTCAATTCTTTTAAGGCGCCTTTCATTAAACATGTTGCATTAAATGTGGCTCCTGGTTCCACAGACAATTTACCAACTTCAACTTCACCTTCTACATGCGCCGTAGATTTCAAGGTTAATGTATCTGAAAGTAACAATTTGCCCATAAATTTGCCTTCAATGTCGGCGTTGGCACTTTTTAAAGTTCCATTAATAGTTCCCGTTTTACCGATAACGACCTTTCCTGGAGTTTTAATATTTCCTTGAATGGAGCCTTCGATTCTGAAATCGCCATCACTAATAATATCACCTGTTATAACTGTGCCTTTCGCGATCGTGTTCTGTTGTGAAGTTGTGTCTGAAGCCATACGTCCTGTTTTTTTATCTGAAAACATAGGTCTAATTTATTGAGATTCTAAGTAGTCGTTTAAATTTTTATGTCGTTGTACAATTTCGTAGTTAGGCGAAGAAATTGAGTGATAGGTTCGGTCTATTTTGTTTTTGTTTTCCTTAAGTATTTCTGCAAACCCTGCAGCCCCTTCAGCACTTGTCAATCCATGAACCACGACAAAGGTTGTCTTAGAATCATAAAAATCTACAGAGGTTGATAGGTCAAAATAATTGATTTTTGAAATGGCCTCATTGAGTTCCTTTACAAAATCAGCAATTTGGTCTTTTTCATCAGTACTAAAAGGGTATAGCACGTTAAAGTGTTTTGCTTTATCATTACTCACAAACTCTTTTTTGGCAAAAATAGGAATCACATTGGTCATGATTTCTTGGGCTTTTTTACCTTCTTCGGAATTCGGGTAGGTCAACGCAATATAGTTGACGCCTTTTTTATAGGCTTCAAACCCTTTCAGTCTGCCATTGGCCGACGCCTTTAAAATTTCAAATTTCGGCACCATTGGATCGCCTTCAAAACGATCAATATAGGTTTCGGTTTTTGAAACTACCGCCTCATATTCTTGATTGTTAAACTGTTTATATAACGCTTCGTAAAGACGCTCTGGGCTATTTTCATCTTGAGATAATTCAGATTTTGGGTTCAGCAATATTTGCGCATATCTAGAATCTGGATAGCCGTTAACGATCTCCTGCTTCATGGCACTGGCTTTATTATCCAAGCCCAGTTCGACATAAATTTTGTAAAGATTGTATTTTGAAGGCAGAATTAGTCGTTCTTCTGGATCATTACTCAATAAGGTCTCTAACCGTGATTTGGCCAGTTCATACTCTTTAAATTTCTCCTTATAAATCATACCTAACTGATAATAAGCATAATTTCGATCTTTTGACAAGCTATCAATAACTTTTTGATCTGTAGGTATTTGTGCTATATAAAACGCTGGATCAAACTGTTCTTCATTGGCGACATCAAATGAACCCGTAACATTGTCTAATGCGTTATTAGCTCTCGACTTCGTGTTTGATAAACGCCAGTTATCTTTTAATTCACGATCACCCCAAACTCTCATAAATTCATTTTTACCATAGGCAACGGTCGTTGGGTTGTAGAAATAGAATTCTTGTGCCTTTCCTTTGGTTGCAGTAGGATCTGCTCTTAGTGATTTTTCGACATTGTTGGCAATGGATTGCTTTTGTCCAGTATTCGAATTTCGTCTGGCTTCCGCCTCTGCTTTTTCCTGTTCCGCTTCAGCTTGAACCTTGAGTTTCTCTGTATATTCTGAAAAATAAGCCAGTTGAGCATCTTCAGATAAATGAACCAATCGCAAGATACTGTCATTCACCTGAGCCACATCCTCATAATAAATGACATCTTCCAAATTCTCTCGTTTGCGATTAACCACACGATACGGTTTAGAATTCAGCTTCATATGCTGCATGGTACTGTCATAATAAGCACCAGCTTTCTTATATTCCGCATTATCAAAACTCATATCACCAAGCGTTACATAATCTCTAGAAATAAGTTCCTTGTCTCCTAGATTGGTACGCAGTGATTTATTGTAATAGGCTATCGCTAATGAGTCCTTTTGATTGGCTCGGTGATATTCAGCAATACGATAATAGATTTTATCCAAAAACGGACGATTTTCTCTGTTTTCCTCTAGGTCTGTTAAATATTCTTCAAACGCTATTCTATCACCAGAGGCCATATCAAAGTTGTACGACTTCGCTAAATGAGCATTAATGTAATAAGGTCGAGGAATTTTTCTGTGCATTTCAATTACCTTGTCAAAGGCTAAATTCGCACTATCTTTTTCACCCATTTCATTATATAATTGTCCTAAAATATAATTGAAACGCGCTTTCTCCTTTTTCTTTTTAGTGAATTCTGCAGCCACCTTTAACTGCGTCATAGCACTATCTTTAGACTTGGTGTTGATATATGCTTGGGCTAAAATCGCATTGGCATCGGCTAAATCCTGATCTTCAAGTTCTTCTTGTTCAAGTAAACGTTTGAGGTTTTTAATAGCCAACTGATTGTTTTCCAACCTGATATTTGTTTTCTCTCTCCAAACTTTGGCTGTATTAATCTTATCACTTGCAGGATATTTGTAAAGAATATAGTTGAAGGCCTCCAAGGCAGGAACAAAGCGCTGGTCGAAATAACGTGCTTGACCTAATAATAGATACGCCTCATCAATTTGCGGGTTGTATTCTTTGCCTTTGATATTCATGCCGTGCTTTTGAACGGCTTTAATGGCTTTCTCTTCCGCACGCTGAAAATCTTGATTCTTGGATTGACCCGGAAGAATAATATCTTCCGAAACTTGCATCCGCTCGATGGGTAGTAAATCCCAAAAATTATCTGTAGATGCATTATCAACAGTCTCTCGTCCTTTCTCGAGCGCAATATTACCATTATAAAGAATATTATATTTGGTCCCTAAGGCATGAAAGTTTCGGTTGACAAACGTATCTTTTTTTCGAGAACATCCCGAAAATAAAATGGCCACAGATAAGAGTGTTATATAGACTTTAAAAGAGGTATTCAAAAGGATTCATTTTTGTAAATACTATAACTACAATCGCTCGCATATATTATGCAATGCTGTAAAAATAAGCATCTTTTTGAATTATCTCTGAAAAATGCTGGATTTTAGTTGTCCTGCAAACTACTTGTAGACTCAGAACCCGAGAAATGTAATTCCAATTCTTTAAGCGTTGCTTCATTAGTCGCTAAATCTTTAACCACCGTTCCTTTCTCTAATACTACAATTCGTTCACAGACGTCAGTAACATGCATTAAATCGTGGCTGGATACTAACACTGTAACACCCTTTTTTTCAGCTAAATCTTTAATAATCGATTTCAGTCTTATTTGTGTGGTAGGGTCTAAATTTGCAAAGGGTTCGTCTAAAATAATCACTTCCGGATTTCCTATAAGTGCAGCTACAATTCCTGCTTTCTTCTGATTCCCTTTACTCAAGTCTCTCAAGTATTTTTTCTGTCCGAGAATTTCACCATGAAAAAAGTCTTCAAACTGAGAAATTAAGCCATCAACATCGGCTTTGTTTTGTCCGCGAAGATCACCTATGAAATAAAAGTACTCTTCAGGTGTTAAATAACCTATGAGGAAACTTTCATCTATAAATGCTGAGGTAAATGGCTTCCAATCTTCACTTTCGTGAACCAAAATCCCATTGTTCTTGATGCTCCCTGTTGTAGGTTTAATCAAATCTAAAAGGAGGCTGAAGTAAGTCGTTTTACCAGCACCATTGTTACCAACTAAACCAAAACTTTGTCCTTTTGGAATATCTAAGTTGTCTATTTTTAATACAGTTGAAGTTCCGTACGCCTTTGAAAGATTGTATGTTCTTATCATATGAGTTTCATTTTAGTCTTGATTGAATGCATCAATCATTTTATATTTTGAATCCAAGTATTTTTGGGTGATAAATTTTATGAGTTTTTGATGTAATAATATCCCTATCACACCTAGTACAATTAATGTTAGTAATCCAACTTCAAAGCTGACAAAATAAGCAGTTAGCCCGAAAATGGCGGCAGGAAGTAGCATTAATGGAATCCCAATAATCCATTGAACTGCACCAGTTCCTTGATAATTCAATGCTGCACGCTGATTTAAGTCTATTTTCTTTCGGTTAAATGAGCCACCAAACATAATAACATAGCTGTTTACGCCTATATTATAAATGGCCGCAGCAAAATGAGCTGCCAAAATTTTCCATCCAAAATAAACATAAGGAATACTGAGAACAAACATGATGACAACACTTAAGATCATCAAGGTGTATTTGGATTTTAAGTACTGTTCATATTTAATATTCTGACTCATCAACATTTTATAGTAGCCACTATCCCAAGCTGGTATAAATTGACCAAAATTAATGAGGAAGATTCCAGTGACAAAAATACCGACAAAACCAAATACCATAGGAGAATCTGAGAATTGTGGGTTCGGGTAAAAAAACAATCCATAGAGCAATCCAATGATTAAAATAAACACAGTAGATCGCGGTCTTTTATTACGCCAAATGAGTTTTAAATCTAATTGCATGAATGGTGCTATATCTCCAAAACGTTTGGTCCACTCCATGGAAGAGGCATTTACGACTGTTGCTTTGGTTTTTAACGAGCTATCTAAATATAATTTAGATTTAAGCATCTTAAAATTCACTAAATACAACCCGATAAGTATGAGCAGTGGCACTGTAATAAAAAGTGGATTGTTATAAATAGCGTTGAATCCATTTGATACAATGTCAGTAAAGGATATAATTTGAAAGTGATTTAAAGCGAATAAAGTTCCTGCAAAAGCAATGATAGGAAGAAAGGACAACTCTCTTTCCGAGGAAAAACTTTCAATAATAAAATTGAGAAAATTGATGATTAACGTCGTAACGACAATGGCTAAAAACCAAAACAAAATAGACACCTTAGGATACCCTTGAAACAGTAATACGATACTGAATGGAACAAAGGCAAAAAGTGGTAAAAAATTAAAAAATGAAAACGCTGATTTACCTAAAACATAGTGAACAACTTTACGGCGTTTCACAGGCAATGTTAATAATGGCTTTACGGACATTACAGGTAATTTCTGTAAAAAAAAGCGCATAAGCATGTCCCCAAGAATGTAGAAAAACAAATAACTATTTACAATGACTAGTGGGTCTTGGTCGGGATAAATTTCCTTTAGCATAGGATACAAAGCAACTCCCATCATCAAAAACATGACAATAAAATAGAGTGCAAAAAACACCATCAAAATTTTAATCCCAATACTTTTATTAAAACTCGCAGAACGAAAAAATTGCTTCCATTCTAGATTTAAAAAATGTTTTAATTTCATAAGTAATTTGGTTGGTTTATCAATACAAGTGATTAGTAGGTATTACATTTAATTTGTTACAACTAAAATACAATTCCTAATTCGATTTCTTATTTTTACAAAAAATAAATCTATGTCACAATACCACAAACTTACGGTTCAATCCATAACACCACTAACCGAAAATGCAGTTGCTTTAGGTTTTGAAGTACCATCAACCTTAAAAAACGACTTTAACTTTAAGGCTGGACAGTATATCACGATCAAAACTCATATTGATGGCAATGAAGTGAGACGTGACTATTCGTTATGTGTTTCACCGAAGAGTGGCCTTTTACAAGTAGCTGTAAAACGCGTTGAAGACGGTACTTTTTCAGTGTATGCAAATACGGAACTTAAAGTAGGTGATGTTCTTGAGGTCGCGCCTCCAAGAGGTCGTTTTATCTTTGAACCCAATGATTCCAAAACTAAAAATATTGCAGCCTTCGCCGCTGGAAGTGGTATCACTCCAGTCTTAAGCATTATAAAATGTGCATTGGAAGAAGAAATTTACAGCAAAGTCATTCTTGTATACGGCAATAAAACGACTAAAGATACGATGTTTCTCAATGAGCTTTTAGAGTTACAACATGCATTTAAGGACCGTTTTTCGATACAATTTGTTTTTAGTCAAGCAGACGAAGAGGATGCCATTTTTGGTCGGATAGAAAAGAGTACCGTCAATTATGTGGTTAAAAATAAATACAAGCATATTGATGTGGATGCCTTTTATCTGTGTGGACCAGAAGCCATGATACATACGGTAAAAAATGTTTTGACAGATCACGATGTTGATCCATCACGTATCCATTTTGAATTATTTAAGTCAGCGAAAACAGAATCTTCGAGCACCAATGGTATCGCAGACGGTAGAACAAAGGTCACGGTACTTTTAGATGATGAAACCTCATCTTTTGAAATGTCTCAGAAACAATCTGTATTAGAGGCGGCTCTCGATGAAGATATCGATGCCCCTTATTCTTGTCAAGGTGGAATTTGCAGTAGTTGTATTGCGCGTATTACTGAAGGTAAAGCAACCATGCGCCAAAATAATATCTTGACCGATGGCGAATTGGCTGAAGGTCTAATATTAACATGCCAAGCACATCCAACCACACCAACTCTTTTTGTGGATTATGACGATGTATAAAATACCAATAGTCTGAAAAATATGCTTTTAATCCCTGCAAATGAACCTTTTATCGAAAAACAGTGAGATATTCTTACAAATTCTTGACAACTAATATTAATCAAAATACTTTCGTCATCGATTAGAATTTAATCATAGGGATTATCTAAAAATTCTAAATCTTGCCTCGTTCTTCTGGAACGGGGCTTTTTTTATTTTAAAAAGTGACTTACTTTAGAAATAATAGCCTTTGGTGTAATAGAACGCATGGCGAGGTTGTAACCTTCTGGAAGTTTATTTCCGTAAATTGATGTTGGGATTTTAGGAAATTGAGATTTATCTGCCATCACTGCTGAATCTGTATCATGGTTAAACGGCATAAATCCTGCAAAAGGATGCGTTACACCCCAAATGGTAATCACTTGAACACCATACATGGCTGCTAAATGAGCGTTCCCAGAATCCATAGAAATCATAAGATCCAGATTGGCTATAATGTCAAGTTCATTTTCAAAAGAGAAGACCCCAGCCAAATTAATGACGTTATCAAATTCATCAGCGATTTCTTGAAGCGTTTCAGATTCATTCCCTTTTGCTCCAAACAAAAGTATTTTATAGGTTTTTGATAATTCTTTTATCACTTCCGTCATGAGATCAATTGGGTAGGTCTTTCCATCAAATGCTGCGAAAGGCGCTATTCCAATCCATGGTTTTGAATCTCGTCCAATGACGTCTAAGTGCTCAGAACTCAAGGTGGCTTTTGGAAGCGTATGTGATGCATTTAACTCTAAAGGAAACCCTAATTGTTCAAAAACTTCTACATAGCGCTCGTGTGTCGTTTTCAGTTGTTCAAATACACGTCCGTTCACCAAATCTTTTTTGGCTTGTCTTCCTTTGTCAATCTGAACTGTTGGTGTTATAGACAAGAATAATTTCAAGAAATTACTTCTTAAAACATTGTGTAAATCAGCTACAGCATCTATTTGTAATTTTTTGAGAGATCTTGAAAGTTTCCAAAGTCCAAATATGCCTTTATGTGTTCCTCGTGTATCAACCTCATAGACTGACACGTTGGTGATTGTCTTAAAAAAGGGTTTAAATTGAGGTTTTGTGACAATGGTGATTTTAACTTTCGGGTATTGCTGAACCAACGCCTGTAATACAGGAACAGTCATAGCGACATCTCCCATCGCAGAGAGTCGAATAACTAATATATGTTGATGACTTGGCATTGGCGGTAGTTCAATAGGTTTCTATAACTGTTTTACATGCCATAGTACAGAATAAAAAACGGTTAACTATTTCTGTGAACGAAGCACAGGATTGAGTTCATCGTCATTATACATCTTCATCTGCTTATAAACTTTCATATACTTATCGCCATTGCTAATGTCCTCTAAAAGCGTATCAATAGCTGTAGAAAGATCGACGCGCTGTTCCAACAACACTTCCAACTTCTTCTGGCAAGCATCTCTGTGTGCTGCTGAAGCATCTTCTCTTGTTGCCTCTTCATTCATGTGATAAATTTTCAATGCTAAAATGGACAATCTATCAACACCCCAAGCTGGACTTTCCGTATTAATTGTCGCATCAGATTTTGGTGTGACATCCTTATATTTCTCAAGGAAATAGCTGTCAATATATTCTACCATATCCGTTCTGTCTTGATTAGATGCATCAATTTGACGTTTCAATTTTAAGGCTGCTACAGGATCAATTTGAGGGTCTCGAATAATATCTTCGTAATGCCATTGTACCGTATCTATCCATGACTTTCGATATAACAAATGTTCTAATAAATGCGTGTCTTTATTATATTTGTTTGTAAAAGGCTGATCCACCGTATTGATGATATGGTAAGTGTCAATAACTTCCTGAAAAATTTTATTTGCGTTTTCTGAGAACATAATATTTGATTTTAAAGTGCAAATATAGAAGTTATTATTAACTTTAGCTTCCTTATAAACGACTACAAGCGATGCACATTCATAACCTTTCCCATGAACATTCCATTTTAAATTCCTTTATTTCTGAAATAAGAGATTCCAAGATTCAAACCGACCGTATGCGGTTCCGAAGAAATATCGAGCGCATTGGTGAAGTTTTATGTTATGAGTTGAGCAAAACCTTAAATTATAAAGCTCAAAAGATCACAACCCCTTTGGGTGAAAATCACACACATTTATATGATGATGAAGTTGTTCTTTGTTCTATTTTAAGAGCTGGTGTACCATTACATAGTGGTTTGCTCAATTATTTTGATAATGCTGAAAATGCTTTTATTTCTGCGTACAGGCATCACAAGCATCATCCAGAGTCATTCGAGATTATTGTTGAATATCTGGCATGCCCTAGTTTGGAAGGAAAAACTTTAATACTAGCAGATCCAATGCTGGCTACAGGACAATCGATGGTCGCTACATTCGAAGCCTTAAAACCATTTGGAACACCGAAACATGTTCATTTAGTGAGTGTTATTGGCGCTCAGGAAGGCGTTGATTTTGTCAATAAATCCTTTGATAAAAACACACACCTTTGGATTGCTGCTATTGATGATACCTTAAGTGATAAAGGATATATTGTTCCAGGTTTGGGTGATGCAGGAGATTTAGCTTTTGGTCAAAAACTACAAGACTAGTAACGCGATTGGTGTTAATACAAAAACCCACAATAAAGTTTCCTTAAACCAATTATCTGAGATAACTTCTAGATAGTTGGTGACTATTATGGATAAGGGTGCAAAAATAAATATGAACTCACTCCCTGTTTTAAAGGGTGCTACTGCGATAATTATCAATCCTAAAAACACCGCAATCAACACCAGTTTAAAAGAGGGTCGATACGTTTTCATTTGAGATTTGATGTTCTTTACGTAGTAGAATAAGGACCATAGCCCGAATGATAATAGCAAGGTTGAGCCAATAATAATCTGTTTGGAATTCAATGGACTAAAATCCAAACTAATTCCATAGAGGTTGTTGGCGAATAAGATAATATCTGACTCCCTTATAATTAAAAACGAGGTCACCAAAACCGCGACACAAATAACACCTACAAAAGGAATAATGTAATTTTTAATATCTGTTATGGCGTAGATTAAAAGAGCTGCAAAAATCAGGATCATGAAAATGGCTGCCCAAAAATAACACAAGGTTGCTATGGCAATCCAAAAAGAGGCATCAAATAGTTTTTTCTTGACATCTTTCTGCGTTCTTAGGCTAATAAGTCTGCGTAAAGCCAAAAGCACGAAAAAATTAGCGAATAAAATTTCAGAATTAGAAATGGTTTGAGGCAAAATGGCAAAAAACAGCACAAATAACAAAATGTTGTAACTATTCTTTTTAGTGAGACTATTACGAGAAACAAAAAAATCGAATACAAATACAGAGAGCAGAGCTACTAAAAACAGGCCCAACTGTTTTGACAAGTTTAAGACACTGACTTCGTTAACTAAAACGTCATATCTAGCACCCACAAAAACTAACAGTAAGATAAGGCTTACCACGATATAGTTGATAGGTTTTGATTTGCTAAATAAATTTGAAATCATTGATATAGCTTAAAATGAAAAAAATATGTAATTTTGCACTGTAAATATATGATTATACCCTTGAAGCTTGTTATGAGTTTCTAAAAAATCACAAGAATGAAAGACTTTTTTTACGCTATACAGGATTTATTCGTCAATTTTTTATTTGCACCTTTTGATGCTTTAAGAGCTTTGGAATTAGAAAATTGGTGGTCTGCAAATATCTTGTCATGGATTTTTATCATCATTGGTATTGTAGCCATGGTATATTGGATGTTACAGCTTAAAAAATTTAATGATAATAATGAAGAAGACAAAACTGTCACTTCTCATTCATATCTATAAGTTTATAAATCAAACCCAATATCCTTACGATAATTCATCTTATCAAAATGTAGCTCTTCTATATTTTGATAGGATTTTTTTATGGCCTCTTTATACGTACTGCCATAAGAAGTGATGGCCATGACTCGTCCTCCAGAAGTCACTATTTTTCCTCCTTTCAGGACGGCTCCAGCGTGAAATGGAATAGAGCCATTTATCTTATCAATACCCGTGATTTCCTTTCCCTTTTCATAAGCTTCAGGGTAACCTCCAGACACGAGCATGACTGTTGTGGCTGCTCTATCATCAATTTCTATAGCTATTTCATTTAAACGCTCTTCAGAAATCGCCTTAAATAGTTCTACAAGATCTGTTTTAAGCCTGGGTAAAACGACCTCTGTCTCAGGATCGCCCATTCTTACATTATACTCAATCACTTTTGGGTCTTCACCAACTTTGATGAGACCTATAAAGACAAATCCTTTGTAAGGTAAGTTGTCTTTAGCTAAGCCTTCAATTGTTGGTCTTACAATCCGACTTTCTATTTTATCTAAAAATTCTTTGGTCGCAAAAGGCACTGGGGAAATAGCTCCCATGCCACCAGTATTCAATCCTGTATCACCTTCACCAATGCGTTTGTAATCTTTGGCAGTGGGTAGAATTTTATAGTGTTTTCCATCAGTTAAAACAAAACAACTCAATTCTATACCATCCAAAAACTCTTCAATAACCACTTTGGAACTCGCTTCTCCAAACTTGGCATCAACCAACATACGCTTTAGTTCAGCTTTTGCCTCTTCCAAATCATTTAATATCAATACGCCTTTACCAGCTGCTAATCCATCCGCTTTTAGCACATAAGGAGGCTTCAAGGTTTCGAGGAATTTATAACCGTCCGCGACGCTTTCAGCGTTAAAACTCTGGTAAGCAGCTGTAGGGATTTGGTGTCGTATTAAAAACTCCTTAGCAAATTCTTTACTTCCTTCCAATTGAGCCGCAGCTTTTTGAGGGCCTATCACCACCACATTTTGTAATTGTGAGTCTTTCAAAAAGAAATCATGAATCCCTTGTACAAGCGGATCTTCTGGTCCTACCACCACCATATCAACGTCATACTCCAAAACACAGGTTTTAATCGCATTAAAATCAGTGACCTTAAGATCTATGTTTTTAGCTATTTCAGCTGTGCCGGAATTTCCGGGTGCTACAAAAAGGGCTTCGCATAAAGGACTTTGCGCTATTTTCCAAGCGAAGGTGTGTTCTCTTCCTCCTGAACCAAGAATTAAAATTCTCATCTTATCTGTTTTGTTTGTGTAAAAATAATCGTTTTTCAGCTTTAACTAAACTTCGCAACAAGACTTTTTTTTCTTTACTTTACATCACATTCAAAACCCATGTTTTTTTGAACCTTTTTGATTTTTCATTACGACTTAATGGCTATCCTTTACAAAAGGCAAAAGCTGAATTGTCTATGATTCAGCAAAAAAACGACAAGTCCTTTGAAGCATTTGTAAAGGAAAAAAGGCAAGGTATTGTGAAGCATCATATTGCGAACAACGCTTTTTATCAATCATTAGTGGGTGAAAGAGATTCTAATAATTGGAAAGACCTACCAATACTAACCAAACGTCATTTACAACAACCTTTGGAAGAGCGTATTTCTAAAGGGTTCCATATGAAAAACGTTTACGTTAACAAGACGTCTGGATCTTCGGGCGATCCATTTATTTTTGCAAAAGATAAATTTTGCCACGCCATGACTTGGGCCGTTATACAGAATCGGTTTGGTTGGTACGACTTAAATTTTAATACTTCGAGACAGGCACGATTTTATGGAATTCCACTCGATAAAAAAGGTTACTACAAAGAACGTCTCAAAGACGGATTAAGTAAGCGGTTTCGATTTTCAGTATTTGATTTAAGCGATGCGACATTTGAAGCGCATCTAAAAAAATTTAAAACCGCGTCATTCGATTACATTAATGGTTATACAAGTGCCATTGTTCAGTTTGCTAAATTCTTAAAGCGCCATCACATTCAACTAACTGCCATTTGTCCTAGCCTTAAAGCGTGTATCGTTACTTCGGAAATGTTATTTGAGCAGGACAAATTGCTTCTGGAACAGGTATTTGGCGTGCCTGTAATAAATGAATACGGTGCTTCAGAATTAGATTTGATTGCATTTCAAAATCCTAGTCATCAATGGCAAGTTAATAGTGAAACCCTCTACGTGGAAATATTAGACGATGAAGATCGCGTGCTACCATATGGTGAAGAAGGGCGAATTATTATCACCTCTCTTTACAATCGGGCACACCCATTTATAAGATATGATATTGGAGACATTGGTGTGCTTTCAAAGGATAGCACCCTCAGAATGCCCATTTTAGAAAAGCTCACTGGAAGAACTAATGATATGGCCATTTTACCTAGCGGAAAAAAAGCAGCTGGACTCACATTTTATTACATCACAAAAAGTATCATTGAAGATGATGGTCATGTTAAAGAGTTCATTATTGAGCAAAAGGAAAAGTATTTATTCCATGTGACTTATGTAAGTAATAAGGAACTTACAGAGGCAAAAAAAGCAACAATCGTTGAAGAAATGACCAATTATCTTGAAAAAGGTTTAACAATAACATTTGAAAGACAAGAGCAACTTAAACGATCTAAAAGCGGCAAATTAAAGCAGTTTTCATCACGAGTTAGCCAAGAGACCTATGAGTAAGGACATTTTAATTATAACGAGTTATTTTCCTCCTGAAATTGGTGCTGCGTCTAATAGGATTTATCATTTGGCGAATGGTTTGCAAAACAATGACTATCACATCAGTGTGATCACACCACTACCCAATTATCCCACTGGAAAAATATTCAAAGATTATAAAGGAAAATTTAAGGATTGTTCCATAGAAAACGGTATCAGAGTTCATCGGCTTTGGATATATGCCAGCAACTCCAAAAACAAACTGTTGCGATTACTAGCTATGCTATCTTACAGTTTCAGTTTGGTATGGTTTTTCATTTGGCACAAAATTCCTAAAACAGTCATAGTTCAATCGCCTCCACTCTTGGTCGCTTTTACCTGCATGCTATTTCTAAGACGTAAAAAAAGATATCTCATTCTGAACGTGAGCGACCTTTGGCCAATTGCTGGTTTGGAACTAGGTGCTTTTAAGAAGAATTTTAGCTATAGTATCTTGGAGCGCATTGAAAAATTCAATTATAAAAAAGCCCATTTGGTGTTGGGACAAAGTGAAGAAATCTTAAGTCATGTTAAAAGCATCTGCCCCAAAAAGAAGACGTTCCTTTATAGAAACTTTCCAGATTTCAATCCGCCAACACTTAAAGACAATCCTAGGCCTGAAAAATTAAAGATTGTGTATGCAGGTCTTTTAGGAATTGCTCAAGGAGTTTATAGACTTTGTCATGAATTAAATTATGACCACATTGAATTTCACATCTATGGCTCTGGTGCAGAACAGACAAACATTGAAAATTATATCACGGAACATCCTGAATTACCTATTGTATTTCATGGACGTGTTAGTCGACAAGAGTTACATGCTGCTTTAATCCAATATGATGTGACCATTATACCGTTATTACATCGAATTTATGGTAGTGTGCCTTCAAAAATATTTGAGTATGCACGTTTGGGGTTACCTACGATTTACTTTGGAGGTGGTGAAGGTGAGTCGGTTATAGAAAAGTACCAATTAGGCTGGGTGGCTAGCGCTGGAGATTACAAACATTTAAATGCGGTCATTTCGGATATTAAAAGGGAAGAAATCACCACTGAAAAAAGAACGCAAATTCAGCAGTCTGCAGTGACTAATTTCGACTTCGATCAACAAATTGAATCTTTAAAGCGCAAGCTTTAATAGGCTTTATCTTCTCCTTTAACAGCATTGACAAATGTTTGCGTGATAATCTTTAAATCTAGTAAGAGCGACCAGTTTTCGATATAAAAAATATCGTATTTCACACGTCCAATAATGTCTTTATCCGTTTCTATTTCTCCTCTAAAACCACTAATTTGAGCAAGACCGGTAATTCCTGGCTTTACAAAATGACGTACCATAAACTTATCTATTTTTTTAGCATACATATTGGTATGGCTTACCATATGTGGTCTCGGACCTACTACGGACATGTCTCCAAACAACACATTGAAAAATTGAGGTAATTCATCGATACTTGTTTTGCGAATAAACCTTCCTGTTCTAGTGATTCGTTGATCGCCTCGTGTTGCTTGATATAAGTGTGCATCTTTATTGGGTGTCATAGACCTAAACTTATAACAATCAAATTCCTTGTAATTAAATCCGTTCCTAGATTGTTTAAAAAATATTGGGCCTTTGGATTCCAGCTTAATCAAAATCGCAATAATTGGTGTGAGCCAAGATAAAATAAATACGATCACCAAACTTGAAAATACAATATCAAAAATACGCTTGATCACCATGTTAAATGAATCTTCCAAAGGAATATTCCGCAAAGATAAAATGGGAATATAATCGTAGTATTCGTACTTTAATTTTTTAGAATAGATTTCTTTATTATCTGGTAAGAATTTTAAGATTTTAAGGTTGTTATCGGCAAAATCAGCAATCTCGCTAATCTGCTGATTAGAGAGTTCTGAAATGGAGCAGTAAATTTCATCAATACCCTCTTTTTTTATGTAGTCGAAATGCGCATCTAAAGCTTTTTCTTTCTTGTCCTTTAAACTGAACGTGTTCACATGAACATAGCCATACTCGGGATTCTTATTAAAAAAATTCTCCAATGCTTTGGTCTTTTTATTAGCACCAAAAATGACGGTTCTTCGGTAGTTACCACCAAATGATACACGGTATTTTTGCAGTAAATAGTAAATCGCAAACTTAAAAAACGTGATGCCTAAAAAAACAGCAATGATGTACTTAAAAATGGTAATTGGATAAATATCTAAATTGTGATAATAGCCAGAAAATGAAAACATGATTAAGGTGAACAAAACCATTTGCCTAAATGTTAAGGAGAAAATTTTCACTTCTCTCGTATAACGATAGACTTCATAAAAATTAGAATAGATTGATAAGGTAATCCAAGAACACAAGGAAAAAGTTAAAAAGACTAATGGGTCTATATTCTTAAAAAAATAGAATATAGCAAAACCATTGATGATACTTAAGTCAATTAAGTATGAAATAGGTCTCAAATACCCAGAATAGCGTCCTTGTTTAAATAAGCTCAATTTATATTTTTATATGTTTTGAAAAATCCCTGTGCTCCCTTTTGAACAAATCTTCTTCAGATAGTCCTTTAAAATATTCAAATGTTTTCTTCATCCCTTCTTCTCGTTGCACTTTTGGTTCCCAATTGAGCAGTTTTTTGGCCAAGGAAATGTTGGGTTGCCGCTGCATAGGGTCATCAACTGGTAAATCCTTGTATATTATTTTTTGTGATGTATTCGTTAATTTGATGATTTCCTCTGCGAAGTCCTTAATTGAAATTTCATGAGGATTACCAATATTAACTGGATAAGCGTAATCACTAAAGAGTAACTTGAAAATGCCTTCAACTTGATCATCAATATAACAAAATGATCGTGTTTGGCTACCATCTCCAAAGACTGTCAAGTCTTCACCTCTCAAGGCTTGACCCATAAATGCTGGAATCACTCTACCATCATTTAAGCGCATTCTTGGTCCATAAGTATTAAAAATGCGTACGATTCTTGTTTCTAACCCGTGAAATCTATGATAGGCCATAGTAATCGACTCCTGAAAGCGTTTGGCTTCGTCATAAACGCCTCGCGGACCAATGGTATTCACATTGCCATAATAGTCTTCAGATTGCGGATGCACTAACGGATCACCATAAACTTCAGAGGTTGAAGCGATTAATAATCGCGCCTTTTTCGCCTTGGCCAACCCTAACAGATTATGAGTTCCTAACGACCCAACCTTGAGTGTTTGAATAGGAATCTTCAGATAATCTATTGGACTTGCGGGAGAGGCAAAATGAAGAATATATTTTAAAGGCTTATCAACGGCGATGTGTTTAGTGACATCATGCTCGATAAACTCAAAATTTGGGTTGGCATCTAGATGCTCCAAATTTCTTTTATCACCCGTGATAAAGTTGTCCATACCTATGACATAAAACCCTTCCTTTATAAAACGATCACATAAGTGTGACCCTAAAAAACCAGCAGCTCCTGTAATAAGTACATTTTCCATTAACTAATCGTATCTCTTCCTATTGATTTATATAAAAACCCTTCACTTTTTATGTCTTCAATATCGTATAAGTTACGACCATCAAAGATATTAGGTTGTTTCATTTTCGATTTTAACGAATTAAAATTGGGTGTTCTAAATATACTCCATTCTGTACATATAATCAAGGCATCTACACCATCTGCCGCATCGTACATGTTGTTAGCATAGTAAAGCTTATCTCCAAATTTTTTCTGAACGTTCGGCATGGCTTCTGGATCAAACACACGCAATGTGGCACCTTTTTCTAGCAAATCATCAATCATATAAAGTGCAGGTGCTTCTCTAATGTCATCAGTTTCTGGTTTGAAGGCAAGTCCCCAAATTCCAAAAGTTTTCCCCTTTAATTCGTGATTAAAATGTGTGGCAATCTTAGGAATTAATATTTTCTTCTGAATATCATTAACTTTTATAACCGACTGTAAGATATCAAAGTGATAATCATGATCTTGCCCAGATTTAAAAAGTGCTTTTACATCTTTCGGAAAGCAGGAACCACCGTAACCAATTCCTGGAAATAAAAATCGTTTTCCAATACGAGAGTCTGTTCCCATACCTGCACGCACCTTATCAACATCAGCACCAACTTTCTCACAAAAGTTAGCAATCTCGTTCATAAACGTAATCTTGGTTGCTAAAAATGAATTGGCAGCATATTTGGTGAGCTCTGCAGATCGCTCATCCATTATGATGATTGGATTTCCTGATCTTACAAAGGGCTTATAAAGCTTTTCCATGAGCGCTGTCGCTTTGTTTGAACTTGAGCCTATGATAATTCGCTCCGGTTTCATAAAGTCGTCAACAGCAAACCCTTCTCTCAAAAACTCGGGATTAGATACCACATCAAAATTAACGTTGGTTTCTTTTTCAATCGCCTCTTTTACCTTGTCTGAGGTTCCAACAGGCACTGTACTTTTGTCGACAATGACTTTATAATCCTTGATTTGCTTTCCAATATCACTAGCCACACCCAATACATAGGATAAATCGGCAGAACCGTCTTCATCTTCAGGTGTTGGCAAAGCTAAAAATATAATGTCGCCATGTTCGAGACCTTCAGATAATGAGGTCGAAAACTTCAAACGATTTGCTTTGATATTTCTATCAAACAGTACATCAAGGTGAGGTTCATAAATAGGCACCTCGCCACTTTGCATTAAATCTACCTTATTTTGATCTATATCAATACACAGCACCTCATTCCCTGTTTCTGCAAGGCAAGTACCTGTTACTAATCCAACGTATCCCGTTCCTATTACTGATATTTTCATTTACTATTATTTATGCTGCAAAAATAGAAATAATAACTTTTGCCATAGCTTTATTTTACATTAATTCATTTGACCTTCTATGATTTGAAACTAAGGTTAAATCATAATTGAAGTCTTTTTTTTAATCTTGTTTTCATAGGCTTTCGAGCATTGAGAACTGGTGTGTTTGTAACCTCATCAGTCCTTGAAAATTGATAATTGTTTGTGTCTTTTAGATAAGTGATGTTTTTATTGCCTTGAAAATACATATGAAATTGATGCCCTTCCCTGATAAATAGTTGATAGTCTTTATTTTCTAAAAGAAGACTTGCTATTTTTAATTGATAATCCTTTAGTTCATTACCGAATTGAAATGCCAAATCTACAGGTTCTTCATTTAAACAAAACTCCACAAACTGTGGTTCGTCTTTACCCTCAACAATTTTAACAATCGATGCTGTTTTTGATGCCTTGTTGGTGTAAACTAGTTCCAAGGTGTCATTTTTCTTAACTGTTAGTTCAATTCTAGCGCGAAATTCAAAAGCATTGCCTTCACAGCATTCTGAACATGATATGACGGTAAAAGCCATTAAACAAATCAAACAATATAGATGATAAATGGGTTTCATAGTGTTTTAAAATTCAAATATATAAATTAAAAACACGTAGCTTGACTACAATACTAAATTTAAACTTAGTACTTTAGCCGAGGAAATATTTTGATTAAAATCAATGAGAATTGGAATAGATGCCAAATGGTATTTTAATGGTCACCCGAGTGGCAAAGTTGTTGTAGAAAATCTTGTTAATCATCTTCTTGAGATGGATCTTTTGAACGACTATTATATCTATCTGGACAAAAGAGACAAAGCTTTAGAATTTCCCATCCAAAGAAGCAACGTGCATTTAGTTTATGTCCCAAACAAAATCAATGCCCTGACCAATTTTCTCATTCTGCCTTTTTACACTAAAAAAAATAATTTAGACATCTGTTTATATCAGAATTACTCGCCTTTTTGGGGAGCAAAAAAAATAGTCAACTATGTTCATGATGCGCTATTTATGGATTTTCCCGAGTATTTTTCATGGGTAGAAAGAATGTATTTTAGACCCATGAAATACCTTTCAAAATTTGCCGATCACGTCATTACGATTTCACATTCAGAAAAAGCACGTATGATTGCCCATGGCTTCACAAAGAAGGAACACATCAGTGTTGTGCACCATGGCATTGGTTTAGTAGACTCCCAAAACAACGAACAAGATTTTGATAAGGACGCTTTTTTAGCGACGTATAATTTACCTAAAGATTTTATACTCTATTTAGGGCGATTGAATGTTAGAAAAAACATTCAAAATCTACTGAAAGCCATGCCTGATATTCAAAAAAATACAGCGTTGGTCATTGTTGGAAAAGACGACCATAAGACGCTAGACTGGAATCTACTTATAGAAGATTTAGACATCGCTGATAGAGTAATTAAAGTTGGTTTTGTGTCTCATAGCGATATTGGAAAGTTTTACCAAATGGCGAAAGTGTTTTGCTTTCCTTCTTATGCAGAAGGGTTTGGTTTGCCTCCTTTAGAGGCTATGTATTATGGGACGCCAACCGTAGTATCTAATGCCACGTCATTACCTGAAGTTTGCGAAGATGCTGCTTTATATGTTGATCCAAACAAGACTACAGATATTGTCAATCAAGTGAACAAACTCTTAAACGATGATCGTCTATACGAGACCATGGTAGCAAAAGGAAAAGCGAGAGCTGCGACCTTCAGCTGGAAAAAAGCAGCTAAGGAACTCTTGTCAGTCTTAAAATCCGTTTAAATTTGTCGCATGGATTTATCAATTATCATCGTTAATTACAATGGCAGAAAATACCTGTCTGATTGTTTGGAATCGATTTACAAAATGTGTGATGGTATCGATTATGAAATCATTATATGGGATAATCATTCTACAGATGATTCTATGCGTTATTTAGAGGATCATCATGCCGATCGCATCAAGCTTTTTAATTCTAAAGAAAATCTCGGTTTTGCAGGAGGTAATAATGCTGGCGCTAAGCATGCTACCGGTAATTACTTACTGCTGTTAAACAACGATACAGTACTCTTGGACAATCCATCACCAGCCATAGACGTTTTGAAAAATGACAACGTAGGCGTTGTAGGCATCAAAATGCTTGGATCGAACAAAGCATATCGATTTTCTGCAGGTAGATTTCCTTCGCCCATAAAATTATTTAAGCTTTCACTTTTATTTGAAAAAAGAGGTGGTTTTAAAACAGGTGATTTCCATTCTGAAACACCACTAAAAGTAGATTGGATAGAAGGGTCTTTTCTTTTGACTGAGCGCAAGGTTTGGCAACAACTACATGGCTTAGATGAACGATATTTTATGTATGCCGAAGATATTGATTATTGTAAAAGAGTGAACAATTTAGGACTTCATGCTATGTATGTTCCATCAATTAGTTATATTCATCATGGTGGATATAGTGTGCAAAGACAGCACATGCTGAAAAAAAGCTTACATTTATATGTAGATATCCACTTAAATGGTGCTTCCAAGATATGGTCTAAATTGGCACTATGGATTAATTTTAATTTCAAGAATGTTAAAAAAGCTTTTAAAGAAATTACTTGAAAAAAACGGTAAAAGCTATACGCCTGACAGTGACCTTCCTGATCAGCTGATCCTTAGTTTTTTATATACGCGTTTACTCATGCGCCTTAGAGGCTTGCTATTTCTTCGGAAAAAAATATTTATTGGAAAAAGAGTTCGTGTAAAGCACAAAAGAAATTTTTCATTTGGTGCAAATTGTACCCTTGAAAAATATGTGACACTTGATTGTTACGCGAAAGACAAAGTAGTTTTTGGTGATACGGTTAAAATTGGAGCTTATTCAACGGTGAGCATCACGAGCCACATGTCTAAATATGGGAAAGGTCTTCGTATTGGGAACAATAGTGGTGTTGGAGAGTACTCATTCTTTGGGTGCTCTGGAGGTGTTCAAATAGGTAGTGACGTTATCATGGGACCATACGTGAGTTTTCATTCTGAAAATCATAATTTTTCAGATAGTTCTAAGCTTATTAGAGAACAAGGTGTTTCTTCTGAAGGCATAGTGTTAGAGGATAATATATGGGTAGGCGCTAAAGTGACCTTCCTAGATGGGTGTCATGTAAGTAAGAACTCAGTAGTGGCCGCAGGTTCTGTGGTGAGAGGCCGTTTCCCGGAAAACGTTGTTATTGGTGGTGTTCCTGCAAAAGTATTAAAGCAGTTGTAATAAAAGTCTTATCCAAAAACTGTTGATTCAAGAGAAGTGATATTAACACGTGAATGCAATCTTCTTCTGGACAACATCATTAATAGTTGTAATTATTAATTTCATTTCCGATGGCTTCATTTAACCACTTAGCTTCTTCTGGTGTTAAAGCCCGTTTCCAATTCCCTATTTTGCCTTTATTAAACGTGGAGCTTTTAGAGGAGAAAATCTTACCGCATATTTGTTCGAGTTCTTCATTATTTATCTCAATTGAGATAAAATCCAAAATCTTTTTGACTGCTTGAGTTTGATCTTCTTGAGTTCCACCGCCATTTGGACCTATTAAATGTTCAAATTTAACACACAAAACATGTTGTTGATTCATCCACGGCTGAAACTTTTTTAGTACCAAAGGAAAAGGTTCTAAAACATCCTGCTTTCCAACAATCATAGCTTTGAGTTTATCTAATTTAGTGTCATATTGGGAAATAAAACGATGTGATTTTTGCGTCGTATCCATGTTTTGAATATAGTTGAGGTGGGAAAGCAGCACATCTCTTGGGTCTCGAATTAGATGAATTATCTTAACATCGTTTGTGTTGGCTGTTTGCACAATGGAGCTATCAAACTGCATATGGGCTAATAAAAATTGTCCTTTTTTTAATTTGGATATCACCTTTAATTTAGGGTCAATCAAACTTTGGGTTTCACTTCTCAAGGTTCTTTTACCTGAATGCCGCATAAGTGGTAGTTGAAAAAACATACTCTCTAAAAGGTGTGTTCCTGATTTAGGTAAGGAATTTAAAACAACCTTCGGTCCAATGTTTCTACCTTTCAATTGTGACTTTTGAAGGCCATGAAAAAAAATTTCTTGGCGTTTCAAAACATAATATTTATACTTTTCAAAATTATTTTTTGCTTTCATACAAGCGGCTAGTAGTTAATAATAATAGGTACATGATTCCAAAAAACAAGATACCACGCTGTCTCCAAATCACAGACTCGGACAAAAATAAGGCCATACTAATAACTATAAATGGTAAAAAGAGTTTTATTTCTATGCTCTTTTTAACCGCTACTCCTAACATTAATAAAAACAAGAGCAGTCCTAAAAGACCTAATTCTGTAAATACTTGGATGTATTGGTTATGGAAATTATAAGATTGAAACGCCAAAGGCGTTTTTAAATTTTTGTGTATCGCTGTAATTTCTTTTTGAGAACCACTGAGTCCTACGCCGAACAGCAATTCGGCTGGTGTGTCTATAATATCTCTAGACACTCGCATTTGTAATAGTCTGGCCTCTAAGCCCGTGTAAGCACGACCTTTCTCGAAAGATTCAGCATTAAAAATCTCAGTAAAAGAGGTATCAAATTCCGTAATAAATCTGTTTTTTACGGGATTCGCAAAATTAAAGACTAGGATAAGCCCGATGAGTAAGACTGTGAAAATAGAAAGTTTTTGAATGCGGTTCTTTATTTTGAAAACCATCAAAAGAACCGCTAAAACAGCCGTGACTGAAATTATCATTTTAGAATTGAGCATCACCAGGAACGTGCCTAACACCAAAATTATGGGTAATTGTTTTTTTAATGAGGCGGTATCAAGCGTGCTCAGATTAAACAAAAAGAGGGTAGAAAATAGGTAAGATACATAGATAGCATTTAATTCTAAAGGCGCTACTAAATCATGATAAAACAAAAACCCTCTGAATTGATATTTGTGATATTTTGAAAAAGCTAACAGTGTTAATACCACTGCAAAACCACATAAAAACAATGAGTATTGTCGAAACAACTTTATGATGCTTTCTTGAGAAAGATTAGGCATACACATGCCTGCTATAGGAAAAAGAAACAAGGGCAATTGCCTTGAAATAGCATGTATGGTTTGCGGCTGATCCTGGGACCAAAATACCGTGATAAACGAATATAGTGCAAATAAAAGAAGTGGCATAAATCCCCTTTTTATCCTAAAGCTTTTAGTCTTAAATCCCCAAAAAACACAAAACACAATCCAAGTTCCAAAGGCAAAGCTTCCCCAGAAATAACCAAACGGAATCGCTATCAGTAACAATAGTGTCAACTTATAAAAATAGAATTCGTAAGATTTACTTTCTACTTTCATTATGACAATTAATTAAAAAATCCATATACGCTTTATTGATGGTTTCCCAATGATACTGATTCTCGATTTTAGAGGTGTTTCGTTTTACTTTATCTATGTGCTTATTTTTCTCGGTGGTTTTTATCAATTGAGAGACACTGTGTTCATCAGCAAAATAAAAAGCATCATTTTCTAAAATAGTCTTATTAAAAACATTGTCATGAGCTGCTATAAGCGCTCCAGATCCCATAGCTTCTAAAAGCGAGGGGTTAGTACCACCCACAGAATGACCATGGAAATACAACAAGGAATGATATCTTAAATGGTTTAAAACATTAAGATCGTATATGGCACCTAAAAACTGAATATTTGAATGATGAGCGAATTTTTCTTTTAAATAGTGTCCAAATTTGGTCGATTCTACATTACCAATGACGCAAAAAAGCTTTTGTGATTTACTTTGCACAAAACCATCTAATATCATTTCAATATTGTTTTCTGGTTCCATACGTGCGATTAGTAAGTAATAGTCCTCCTTATGTAATTCATACGCAGATATGACGTCTTCATTTGAAGGTAGAAATACATGGGCACCGTAGGCTATATACTTTGCTTTAGACTGATACGTGGATTCCAAATAATCTTTGATCCCTATAGAATCTGCGATGAGATAGTCACTACTCTTTATGGCTAAACGCTCTGCATACTTTAAAAATTTTTGTACACTTTTTGAATACTTACTTCGCTTCCATTCAAGACCGTCCATATTCGTCACAATAACGGCGCGTTTTGGCAGTGCCCAACCCCAAACAGAGTTGCTCGTATAACCTAACTGCAGCAACACATCATAAGTTCTTTTACGCGCATCTCTAATACAATTAAGATCATAAATAAATTGACCAATCGTTCCTATTTTTTCTTCAGGATCATAACAATGCACAATATTAACACCCTTAAATTTCGCTTCTTGATAGGGGTGACAATGGGAGTTATAAACATACACATCATGACCCGCAGCTTCTGCGTAAACTGCGAAAAACTCTGCAAATTGCTCAAAACCTCCGTGATGATTTGGTATGCCTCTTGTTCCTAAAATGCCTATCTTCATGATGCCCTAAACTTTTGGTACAATATCGTAATTTACGTCTAATTGAAATTCTTTCAGCAAAAGTTGTTTGGTCTTTAAATAGTCTTCATTGAAATACTTAAAAATCGCTTCATAAGTTTCTTGGCTCAAACTCGGTTTAGTGCTATCCTCAAACATACTTTTTTTAAGTCGCTTTTTTACATTTTCAGGTAGGCGGTTACTGTACACCTTTAAATGAGATTTATACTGAATCAATTTTCTGTAAATCTTATTTTTTGGCATAAAAAACGTATTGTGCGCTTGGTGAATATTAATATCTACATTGGTGTCAACTTCTATGAAGTTCAAAATATCCTTTAATCCACTTTCTAGGTTAGAGAATAAATCCTCATATATCATGACTTTTACTTGAGACGGACCAAACATATCTAAATAACGTTTTACTTGATCATGATATAATCCTAATCCCACATACAAATGGGCATTTCCCCATGTGTAAGGCTGGTGTTTACAATCCTTTTCGAGTGCTTTTTTAAAGTCCATTTCCGCCTGTATTCCTGACCTAACATCCATCAAAAAATGCGAAAAAGCCCTTTCTACAGGATTTCTCAAAACAATTAATATTTTAGCTTTAGGATTATCCTTGTAGATGTGAGCGGCCGCATTTTTATCCCAAAGGTAAGATGGTGAGGAGTCCAACAAAACTGGTTCTTTATTCGCATCTTCGTACAAGCTTAGATAGGTATTGTAATTATTAATCACTTTACGATGGTAAAAATTTCCTGCCTTTGGCTCTTCATAAACGGAAGCTTTTTCAGCGGACACACTGGCATAATAGTTTGGCTCTTTCACATTGGGACAAAAGACTTCTTCGTGCTGTGATAAATAATGATATAATGAGGTAGTGCCTGCTTTGGCTGCTCCAACTATAAAAAAATTGGGTTTCATTTCTTCTGAAAATTTAAGCAATCGTTTTTATGTATTTTGATTTTAAGGGTTGCACATGATATGACAAGCCTATCATCAACCCTAGTAATAATGCCGGAATGGTTTCTACATTGTAAATTCCAGTAATCACTAGCGAAGAAAAAAACAAATACAAACCTAGACCAGAAATCGCTCTATTGAACAACTTACTTTCCTTAATTTTTGCTTTTTTGTAAATATAACTATAAAGGTAAGTAAGCCAAATTAACAATAATAAAAAACCAATAATTCCAGCCTTAAAAAAAATAAACACATAGCCATTATGTATATGTGGAATATATTGCATCCTCTCGTTTCCTAATGGAGCTTCAAACCCTAAATTTATCATTGATCCTAGTCCCATTCCAGTAATATATGGCGTCACACTGTCTTCTTTTGCTAAGGTATCAAAAGCACTTTTTGCTTCATATGCTCTCCAATTGTCCCAAAGGTCAGAAACATCATTCGTATTAATTTCAGAATTAAATATTTCGGAGGGTGCTATTTTGAGTTTATACAAAAACGATTCAAATCCAGTAGCCCCTCGCTTAATATCCATGAACTGTAGAGACACCATAAACGAAATTGATAGCACGAGCACCACTGCTAAATAGATGATCTGTTTTTGATTGGCTTTTGTAAACCCATAAAATGAAATCAAAAATAAAACCACTCCAATAAAAGTAGTGCGCGACAAATAAAAGATAATCGAGATAATTGCTATAATTAAATACGCTTTATTAAACCTCCTCGAGAATATTTGAAACTCAGGCCTTCTGAGATATGCGATAAAAAAAGCTAAACCGAAGGCTTCTATCATACTGTCTTTACCACCTATATATCGTATATAAGCCGTATCCCATTGGCTTAAATTTGCATTCAGCACCACGTTTATGATATGAAATAAGCCTGCCAAAAAACAGTACCAAATTAAAGCCTGTATTAAAACTGTTTTATTAATGAAATGCTGCGCGAAATAAAACCCAAAAACAATGCCTAGGATTGGCTTTAAGATATAAACTAAATCTCTAACATAGTCATATGTTGAAGGATTGTGCAGAAAGGCAGAGAACACTGTCACTATCAATATTAACAATAAAGGTGCCACCGCAGATATGATTCTTGCGCTTACTTTCATCGATTTAATAAAAGAAAGAGATGCTAAAACGGCTAAAACTGCTATTACTAAAAAATTAGTTTCAAGACTAAGCTTATTACTAAAGTACAGAACCAAAATCAAGAAAAAGCCTAAAATCTTGTCTTTAGATACGATGAGTTTATATGGAGTCTCTATTGCGCTCAAATCTTTAATTCTTTTAGGTTGATAAACGTATAAAAGCCTAATTTTCTTTTGATATAAAGAATGCTTAATCCATTAAAGATAATATTTGAAACCAAACTGGCTATGGCAGCTCCTAAAATTCCAAGATCTTGAATTAAAAAATAATTCAAAACCACATTAAATACAGCACTCACAAGCGTAAAGTTCCTTAACTGGTTTTGGTGTTTGGTCATATTTAACACTTGACCTACACTCCCAGAAAGCGCGTTAAATAATAACCCAAGCGCTATTACGATAAGTGTGATTTCACCTCGGTCAAATTCATTCCCAAAAAGTCGTAATAAAGGACCTCTAAACAATAGTAGTACCAAGACTATTGGCACGGTAATATAGGTAATTATTTTTGTCGCCTTTTGAACCTCCTTATAAATTTGACCAATCTTGTTGCTGTCATAAAGTTCGGCAATTCTTGGAGCTAAAACCGTATTAACAGCTGCAATAACAACCAAAGCAATGGTCGCTAATTTATAAGTCACATTGTAAATACCTAAATCTTCTTTACTTACCATTGCCCCTAGCATAAAAGTATCAGTCCAGTTCGAGATGAACAAAAAAGCAGAACTCATCATCATGGGTGTTGATAATTTTAATAGAGACGAGAAGCTAATGGTATTGGTCGAATTGCGCGGTATTTGAAGAATTTGAAAAAGCAAAATAACTCCTAAGATCCCGAAAGCGCATAGATACCCTGCCATAATGTAAAAACTTGGAAGCTCTAAATAATAAATGAGTAAAACAAATATGAGTATGAGCAAATTGGGAAGAAAATAGAAATAATTCCCATAACGCTTAAATTTATTTTGAACAGTTAAAAAACCCACAGTTGTCTTATGCAGAATAAACAAAAATGAGAAGTAGCTTATCAACAAAATATAGTTTGTAAACTGCTGATTCTTAAAAACTGTCACAGCCAACCAGTCTCGAAACAAAAATAGTAGTAAACTGCCTAAAAGTGATGAGACAACAATAATGATTAGAGACTTTTTAACAAAATCTGATTGGAAAGTTCCTTGATTGAAGTGTTTTTTAGTGGCTCCTAACTTAATTATCGCCGTATCCAGACCCAAGCAAAAAAGCATACCAACAAAACTGACTACTATTTGTCCAAGAGCTACAAGTCCATAAGTTTCTGCACCGAATAAATTAGTAATGGCAAGAACCCAAATGAAACTTAAAGCAAGACCAAACGCTCTTCTTATAAAAACACTTCCAGAATTCAGTAACAATTTATCTAAACCCAAAGTCTGCAATAGATGACCTGTCTTTGTTACTAAATTAAACTTCATACTATGCTGCGTTTCTAACCAAAATCTATTTTTTCAAGAAATGAAGACATCATGTTCAACAATTCTGTTTGAACTTGATTTAAAAAAATGTCATATCTATTTTATTCTCTAAAATGGATCTCGAATGAAACATAGGATCTTGATTCCCATTTTTATTCGTCTCTATCGTAAAATTCTCCTTGTTGAAGTTTATACTTTTGTTAGGCGAAAAAAACTGGTAGAATAGACTATCGGGTATATTGATTTTATGGTCTCCATAACCTAAGTCAATACTACCAAATTTAATTGTTTGATTCCCCTCATTTCCAAGTTTGATAAATAATCGCGTTGGTAGAATTTTTTCAGGCAATTCAAAATTTACATTTTGAGCAGTTTTAGAACCTTTAATATCTTGATGAAGTGCATTTTTCTCGGTAAGTTTTTCAGAATCTGGTGTTAAATAATACAAAGAAATTTGATCATTGTTTTCAAAAGTACCATACATATTGAAGGTGAAGAAAGGTCCTTTTTTCTCAACTTCAGCAGTTTCCGATACAGGTTCATTTTTGACTTTTGGTTCATCTTTACAGCCTAAGGCCGACGTCAAAACCAACATAAACATCATTAGTCCTCTTTTCATATATATAAAAATTAAATAATTACACAATCATTCCAGCCGCAACCGTTTCATTGGTGGTATCATCGATTAAAATAATACTCCCAGTGGTTCTATTTTCTCTGTAAGAATCGACCATTAACGGTTTTGTAGTTCTAATTTTTACTTTTGAAATGTCATTCATTTTCAGGTCCTTATCCTCCGTGTTTCGATCTAAGGTCTCAATATTGATTTTGTATATCACTTCTTTGATCATGGCTTTCTGCTCATTACTAGTATGACGAATACTGTACTTCGCTCTTGGTTTTGCTGGATCATTATGTAACCAGCATAACATCACTTCAATATCTTGAACAGGCTCAGGTTTATTATTAGATCGCACAATCATGTCACCACGACTAATATCAATATCATCTTCTAATGTCATAGACACAGACATTGGCGCATAGGCTTCAGATAATTGAGCGTCTAAAGTATCTATGGATTTGATCTTTGAGGTAAATCCTGAAGGCATTACCATGACTTCATCACCTGTTCTAAAAACACCACTAGCCACGCGACCAGCATAACCTCTGTAATCTCTATGTGTTTCGTTCTGTGGACGCAAGACGGTTTGCACTGGAAAACGCGCATCTACTTTATTGATATCGCTACTTATGTGCATCGTTTCCAAAGTGTGTAGTAATGGAGCGCCTTGGTACCAAGTCATGTTTTCAGAACGATTTACAACGTTATCACCGTTTAAGGCGCTAATGGGAATAAAGCGAATATCCTGAACCAATAATTTACTAGAAAACTCTTCAAATTGATTGATCACATTATTGTAGGCATCTTCTGAGTAGTCTACCAAATCCATTTTATTGATACACACAATCACATGTGGAATTTGCAACAATGAAGCGATGAATGAATGTCTTTTAGTTTGTTCAATCACACCATGTCTTGCATCTACTAAGATAATGGCAGCATTCGCTGTAGAAGCTCCTGTTACCATGTTTCTCGTGTACTGAATATGTCCTGGCGTATCTGCAATAATGAATTTACGTTTTGGTGTTGTAAAATACCTGTAAGCCACATCAATCGTAATTCCTTGCTCTCGCTCATCTTTTAGTCCATCGGTAAACAGGGCGAGATCTACACCATCATGTCCCTTTTTTTTACTCGTATTTTCAATAGCTTGTAATTGGTCTTCAAAAATGGATTTTGAATCGTATAACAAACGACCTATTAAGGTACTCTTTCCATCATCTACACTTCCTGCAGTTGTAAAACGTAATAATTGATTGTTATCTAACATAAATAAAATTGTAAAATTGACATGCTATTCGAAAATTAGCAATACAAATTATAGGTTTTAATTAAAAATAGCCTTGGCGCTTTCGGTCTTCCATAGCGGATTCAGATCGTTTGTCGTCGCTTCGATTACCACGTTCCGTCTGACGCATTCCTGAGACCTCATCGGCAATTTTTTCTAAGGTATCGGCATCAGATTCAATGCCTCCAGTAATGGTAATATCTCCAAGGGTTCTAAACCGAATCTTCTTAGTAACGATTTCTTCGTGGTCTTCCAATACTAAAAATTCAGAATTAGGAATCCAACTGTCTTGCCTCCAAACCACTTCACGTTCATGGGCAAAATACAAGGAAGGAATAGCTATATTTTCACGTTTGATGTAGTTCCAAACATCCATTTCAGTCCAATTACTAATCGGAAATGCTCTAAAATGCTCACCTTCAAAATGCTTGCCGTTAAATATGTTCCAAAGCTCTGGTCTCTGGTTTTTAGGATCCCATTGTCCAAAATCATCTCGATGTGAAAAGAATCGTTCTTTAGCTCTTGCCTTTTCCTCATCACGTCTTCCACCACCAATAGCACAATCAATTTTATTGGATTCAATCGCGTCCAATAGTGTTGTGATTTGAAGCGCGTTTCTCGTGGCGTTTTTACCTTTTTCTTCAGCAACACGACCTTCATCAATGGATTCTTGAACAGAACCTACAATCAATTGTACACCTAAATCATTGATGATATCATCTCTAAACTTTATGGTTTCAGGGAAGTTATGTCCTGTATCCACATGCATCAGTGGAAAAGGGATCTTCGCAGGATAAAATGCTTTTTTAGCTAAATGTGTCACAAGAATAGAGTCTTTTCCGCCTGAAAATAATATGACAGGATTATCAAACTGAGCCCAAACCTCTCGCAATACATATATGGCCTCACTCTCTAATTCATCTAAATAATTTAAATAATACTTACTCATTGGTGAGTTGTAATTTTGGTGTTATATAATTTACTATTCTTTTTACCGAATCCTCAATCGATTCGTTTTCGGTTTTCACTTCAATATCTGGTTGCTCTGGAGCCTCATAGGGCGCCGAAATCCCAGTCATATTCTTTATCTCACCAGCTCTGGCCTTTTTGTAAAGTCCTTTAACGTCACGACGTTCGCATTCTTCGACGCTGGTATTCACATAAATCTCGACAAAGTTAACATCTTTAACGATAGTTCTAATATTCTCCCTGTCTTTTTTATAGGGTGACACAAACGCAGCTAATACCACAAGACCTGCATCAATCATCAGATTTGACACTTCAGCAATACGTCTTATGTTTTCTGTGCGATCTTCTGGAGCGAAGGTGAGATCGTTATTGATTCCCTTTCTAATATTATCACCATCTAACGAATAGGTCTTTATGCCTTGTTCAAACAAGGCTTTTTCAACCAAATTGGCTATCGTTGATTTTCCAGATCCTGAAAGCCCTGTAAACCACAATAAAAACGCATTATGTTGATTGGACGCTATTCTATCCGACTTTGAAATTTGATAGTGGTGTGGAATAATATGTTTTGACATGTTAGCTTTTTTTTCCAAAGAAAAAGGTTCTGATCTTACCTAGTGGCAGTTTCAACCATAATCTTTCGTGCAAATAATACAGTGCGAATTTCGTAAATAATTCTGTAAGGGCAATATATAATGCGATTTCATCAAAGGCATTTAACACCGATCCTGAAATTAAAAACGTCATGGTAGTCGCTATGACACGCCAAGAAATTGTTTTTTGCAGTGTTTGTTTTTTAGTGACCTCCTTATTCAATAGAATTTTTTGCCAAATCCTTTCATGAATATAGTATACAACGAACTTAATTAAAAACTCGATAGATCCTATCTTTATGGCGCTTTCAATACTACACTCACCGGTTAAACAAGTAATCAGCAATACCACAAGAATGGTATCTGCAGTTGCGACAATTCGCCAAGAGATGCCTTTTAACAAGCTTCTTAAATGAGATTCTTTTTTGTAGGTGGACATGGTGAGTTAGTTCTTAGCAACAATAAACCATGGGTTTAATAAATTCTCTTTGTTATACAACAGTGGTGCATTGGTTTCCTTAGATATAACCTCAATACCAACGGCGTTACAAATGGCCTGTCCTGCAGCCGTATCCCATTCCATCGTTGGTGCAAAACGCGGGTAAATATCTGCCTTGCCTTCGGCCACCAGACAAAACTTAAGGGAGCTCCCTTTAGATACAATGTCTACTTCTTTACCCGATTTTTTTAAACCTTCAACAAAATCCAAAGTTTCTTGGCTCATGTGTGATCTACTACCTACGACTTCTACGTGACTGGATGGTTCCTTCGCCGTTAATGGCTTGGCAATCTCCAAAATGGCTTCTAAGGTCGTGTCGTGAGATTCTAGTTCCGCTTTAAAAGCTTGTTTCTGTAATACATCCGAAAAATATAAGGTCTTTGTAGCTGGAACATAAATAACCCCTAATTGCGGTACACCTGCATTTACCATGGCTATATTTACAGTAAACTCACCATTACGCTTAATAAACTCTTTAGTGCCATCTACAGGATCTACAATCCAGCAGGTATCCCAATCCTTTCTCTCAGTGTAATCAATTTGTTTGTTCTCTTCACTTATGATGGGAATTGGCGTTGGCTTTAAAAAAGAATTAATCACATCATTAGCTCTTTTGTCTGCCTCTGTTAAAGGCGATTTATCATCTTTGATTTCAACATCAAATGCGGTATCATATACTTGCATGATGACAGCTCCAGCTTTTAGTGAGGCTTCAATGGCTATTTTTAAATTATTATCAAGTTTCATAGGGTTTTCATTGCTTTAACGTTCCGTCCTCATTGGATGTCACATATTTAATTTAATATGCTTATCAATGGCTATTTTTAAACTATCTCTCCAATGCGGAATTTCCAAATGGAATTGTGTCTTTATTTTTTCCTTATCCATGACACTAAATGCAGGTCTTTTTGCAGGTGTGGGATAATTTTGAGATTTAATAGGCGTGACTTTAACAGGTTTCTGGGTTTCTTCAAAGATGGCCTTTGCAAAATCATACCAGCTGGCCACACCTTCGTTACTGTAGTGATAGACGCCAAATAATTGCGTGTTACTTTCAATGATTTTAAAAATAGTCTCCGCCAAATCCGCTGTATATGTTGGTGTTCCTATTTGATCAGCAACCACACTCAACGCTTCTTTGGTTTCTGAAAGGCGCAACATGGTTTTCATGAAATTACTAGCATGTTCGGAGTAGAGCCAAGAGGTTCTGAGAATATAATAATTGTTCAACTGCTCTTGTAATTCCTCTTCTCCTTTTAATTTGGATAGGCCATAGATATTGATTGGGTTGGTAGAGTCAGACTCATTATACGCCTTCGACTTTTCTCCATCAAATACAAAATCTGTAGAAATGTGAATCAAAATCGTATCAGCCTTTGCACAAGCAACTGCTAAATTTTTCACACCTGCATGATTCACATTAAAGGCATTTACTTGATCAGATTCTGCCTTGTCAACAGCCGTGTAGGCTGCACAATTAACGCAAAAATCAATGTTCTTACCAATGATACTGTCATTTACAGCAGCCGCATTGGTAATATCCAAATCATTTGAGTTTTTGAAAATTAAGTGTACGTTGGAGTGGTTTTCTTTAAGATCCTTTAAGCTTCTGGCTAGTTGTCCGTTAGCTCCAGTAACCAAAACATGTATCATAATTTTGCATTGACAAGTTTGGGCAAACTTACATCTTTTTTAGAAACAATAAGTTGATTTTGAGGTAATCTCCAATCTATATTTAGCGAAGGATCATCGTAAATAATACCGCCTTCTGACGCTTTATTATAAAAGTTATCGCATTTATAGGCAAAAAGTGCAGTATCACTCAACACAATAAAGCCATGAGCAAACCCTCGAGGCACAAATAGTTGTCTTTTGTTGGCTTCGGAAAGTTCCACAGCGACATATTGGCCAAAGGTTTTAGAGCCGTCTCTAATGTCGACAGCAACATCCAATACAGTGCCTTTCACAACCCTAACGAGCTTAGCTTGTGCATGTGCTCCTAATTGATAGTGAAGGCCTCTTAGAACGCCTTTGGAAGAATAAGACTCATTGTCTTGAACAAATGTCACTTCAAATCCAGCCAAGTCATTGAACGTTTTTTGATTGAAAGATTCAAAGAAATAACCTCTTTCATCTTCAAAAACCTTTGGTTCAATGATAAAACAATCTTTTATTGCTGTGTCAATTCTTTTCATGCTTAGCTTTCTAAAATACCAAGTAAATGTTTTCCGTAGCCACTTTTTATAAGAGGTTGGATCAAGTTGCTAAACTCCGTTTTATTAATATATCCCATTTTATAGGCCACCTCTTCAATGGCGCCAATTTTAAGTCCTTGACGCTCTTCAATGACTTGTACAAACTGTGATGCCTGCATAAGCGACTTAAACGTTCCGGTGTCTAACCAAGCTGTACCCTTATCAAGAACACTAACTTTTAACTTTCCTTGTTTTAAATAGGCCTTATTGACATCCGTAATTTCGAGTTCACCTCTATGACTCGGCTGGATGTTTTTTGCAATTTCCACGACGGAATTATCATAGAAATAAATACCTGGAACGGCATAATTAGATTTTGGCTTTTTAGGTTTTTCTTCGATAGAAATTACATTCCCTTCAGCATCAAATTCAGCAACACCATAGCGTTCAGGGTCGTGAACATGGTAAGCGTAAATAATGCCACCGTCAGGATCATTATTGGCCTGTAATAAGGTCTCTAACCCTGTTCCGTAAAAAATATTATCACCAAGAATCAATGCTACTTTATCATCCCCTATAAAATCAGCGCCTATAATAAATGCTTCGGCAAGACCATTAGGCGCTTCCTGAACGGCATATTCAAAACGGCATCCAAATTTTTTACCATCGCCTAATAACTGTTGAAATAAAGGTAAATCATGCGGTGTGGAAATAATCAAGATGTCTTTTATACCAGACCACATCAATGTAGATAGTGGATAGTAAATCATGGGTTTGTCATAAATTGGCATTAATTGCTTACTCACTGCCAATGTTAATGGGTGTAATCTCGTTCCTGATCCTCCTGCAAGTATGATTCCTTTCATCAAGTTTTCTAATTAATTATATTGTTTTTGGTAGTAAGATTGGTATTGACCACTGGTCACATGATCTAACCAAGTTCCATTGTCTAAGTACCAATCGATGGTTTTCTTTAAGCCTTCTTCAAAAGTTACTGATGGCTCCCAGCCTAATTCTGTTTTGATTTTGGAAGCGTCAATAGCATACCGTAAATCATGACCTGGACGATCCTTTACAAAGGTGATTAACTGTTCCGAAGTCCCTTCAGATCTACCAAGTTTGACATCCATTTGCTGGCATAACAGCTTTACTAAATCGATGTTCTTCCATTCATTAAAGCCACCAATATTATAAGTTTCTCCTTGCTTTCCTTTATGGAACACTAAGTCTATAGCTATCGCGTGATCTTTCACATATAGCCAATCACGTGTGTAATTACCGTCTCCGTATACTGGAAGCGCCTTGTTGTTTATAATGTTATTTATAAAAAGTGGAATTAATTTTTCTGGAAACTGATTTTGTCCATAATTATTAGAGCAGTTGGTTATCACATAAGGCAAATTATAAGTTTCTCCATAAGCTCTTACAAAATGATCCGAGCTTGCCTTGGAAGCCGAATAGGGCGAGTTAGGATCGTAAGGCGTATGTTCTGTAAACAAGCCTGTATCTCCTAGGGTCCCATAAACCTCATCAGTACTAATATGATAAAACAATTTGCCATCATAGTTACCTCCTGAATGACTTTTGAAAGCGTTTAACAATACCATCGTACCGATAACATTTGTTTTTACAAATGCGAGCGGGTCTTTTATAGATCGATCAACATGAGACTCTGCCGCTAAATGGATCACACTATCAAAATTGTGTTCCTCAAATAGCGCTTCTATAAATGCTTCATCGGTTATATCACCTTTTATAAAGGAATAATTTGAAGCGTTTTCAACATCTTTCAAATTTTCTAGATTTCCTGCGTATGTAAGCGCGTCAAGATTAAAAATTTGATAGTTGGAATACTTATTAACGAACAACCTTACAACATGTGAACCTATAAAACCAGCGCCTCCTGTAATTAAAACTTTTTTATTGTAATTCATAATTTTTTACAAAAGTGACCATTCTTCTCACTACGAAAATAACACATAAAATCAGGAAGGAAATAATTGGGAAAACTAAGGAATACTTTTTAAGAAAAGTATCGGAAACACTTCCTACCTCTTGAAAACCTGAT
>JAAEZI010000002.1:171333-187138 GCA_018222915.1 Algicola sp.
ATACGGTATCATAAAACACGTCCTCTTCTATTTTTCGTTCTTCGAGAACTCTCATTTCACTTTTTATCTCCAATTGTTTATTCAGTAATTCAAATTCTTTTGTTTTTGATTTATCTGGTTGAACCGAAAAGCCTTCACTCAAACTTATTGTATTACTCTTAGCTTTAGATTCTTCTTCTAATACCCTGATATATACCTCTTGTAGTGAGTCTATAGAGCGCAAAGAAGATTGCAAACTTTTTTGTTGAATGTAAATCAATGAGTCTCGCTTTTGCATCTTCTTTTCTGAATAGGTGTTTTTGAACGAGTCGTTTAATCCAGCTTCTAAACTTTTAAAGATGTCTTTCTTTTGAGCCTCAACGGCAATTTCAAAGAAATCAGAAGAATAGATGTTTCTGTTTTCAATAAAGTCCTCATAGCTGATATCTTGAGCTCTGATGCTATCCAGCGATTTCAGATAGGTGTCATATTGCTTTATTTTTTCATTTTCGCTTTCAGGACCTATTAAAATCTCAAATTTGTTAATTTTTTCCGCATCTTCTTGAGGTATTGTAAAAATTTCAGCTAGGGATTTAGGGTCATTGTTTTGTATGAGTGCGTTAAAATAATTGATGTTATTTACTAACTGATACTTTGAATCAAAATAAGGTTTCACAAACATGGAAGACTTATAGGTTGGTGTTCTCAGTTTTTCCAAAGTGTATCCTAATATACCCGAAACAATAATAACTATTGCAATAATTTTTATGTTATCAATAATCGCTTTTAGAATAAAAACTAATATTGAAATAATCGAAATAACAATCGATTTGAGAAAATTATAAAATTTAGAGAAGAACCCACCAATATAGTTCATCAGAACTATTAAGTCTACTTCTTCTTCTCTTTTAGTATCATTTGTATTTTCACTCATGATTTGTGTCTAATTAGTTGAATATTTGTTGTAAGATTTTACGTGTAATTAAATAGGTTGGTTTCACTCCTGAGGTTCCTAAGCCTCCAGATGCTAAAGTACTCCCTGTTTCTAAAGGGTTGTCGCTAGCATAATAAGCATAGCGAACTTTCACATTTGGGTTAATACTGCCTCTTACCTTTGAAGCTGCTTGAATGGCCTTTTGATAGTGTGCGCCCTCCATCTCTAGTCCTATGACATTCCACGTTGAATTATAAAAGAATTTCAATATTTCTTTATTTTGAAGTGAGGTACCTAATACCGTAATCATGGAGCCTTCATAGACGTCGACCCCTTGACCTTCTAAGTCGGATTTACTCAATTCATTCTCAAATGGATAGTTATCCGCTGTCCCTTCAAAAATATGGGCAGACGGAATCATAATGTCGCCTTTACCTCCTTCTAATATTCCTGCTTTCCCCATGATAGAGACAGACTCGACATTGAGATGTACTTTTTCGCCATCCACCTTTATAGGCTTTAGAAGCTCATCAATGGTTTCGTAGGCTTGTTCACCAAAAGCATAATCCATCACAAAGATTACAGGCTTTTCGCCATCATTGAAATGGCTTCCAACATCAATATCTGATTTTGAAAAATCAATTTGATTGGTGTCAAAAATTTGTACGTCAATATTGGTTCCTGAAGTGTCTTTGATGTAAATCATTCCTTTCTGCAACGCTTCATTGGAAATTTTATTGCGCAAGGTTTCATTTTCCTTTTGACTCAATGCTTCGTAAACTTCAAAAATGTCCTTCTTAGCCACCATACTTTTTAATGCCATTGGTGCAAACAATGAGTTCATAACACTATGCATGTTCGCGCTAATGACATGAATTGGTCGGTGTAAAAGATTATGTTTATGTAATGTCGCTTTAATATGATCTGCCCAAATTTCGCCGTGGATATGGTGCCCAAGGCGTTCTCTCAAAACGGGACTAAAAGTGACGGTTCTTTTATTATTGTTGATGACTTCCTCAATGGCTAATTTACCTAGCCAATATATGATGTGTAGTAGACGTTCTGGCTTTGCTTTTGTTGTAAACTGGCTATGCGCTCTGGTAAGTTCTTCAAAGGTTCTTCCTAAAATATTTGCCGTATGTGTTATGGCAATTTCACGCTCTTGTTGGGTTAATTTCTTTTTAGTAAGTACGGCCTTTTCAAGCTTCACCCAATCTCTTGTAGTCGTTCCTTGTTCGTCAATTAAAACCCGTTTACTAATCTTATGGGACTCTACAAACAAAAAGGTGATATGTGTAAGAATATCATAAATTTCAGACCTTCCTCGCGTGACCTCAATATTCATTTGCTCATCATCAATACGATAACAATTTCGGCGTCTCTTTGGTGGGATGATGGGTTTGAAATGTGAGTTGCCGTAACCTTCATCACTCGTTAGATTTATAAAGGTGCATTCTTCAATACCTTCAGGAAGCCTATCGATAACATAGAGCAAGCCTTCAAGTTCTGCTTTTTCATCTGCAATTGATCCATAAATTTCAGGTCGCAAAAGTAAGAGTGACTCTCTAAGGGTTTCACCAGAAACTCCCATCGGTTTATAAAACCCACGATTAAACAAATGTCTCATCGTAATGTACATTCTTTCAATAGCATTCGAACTCTCTTGAGCTCTCGTTCTTTCATGATGTTTTTTTTGACTCATAGGCTTTGTTTAGCGAGCAAATATAACACTATTTAGTCAATTTTAAAGCGTGCAGTTGGTCGGCAATTTTTCTGTCATTAGAAAGTCTCGGAAGCTTATTCTGGCCGCCTAACTTCCCTATAGATTTCATGTAATCCTGGAATCCATTCTTTTGTATTTGTGTAATCTTTAAAGGCCTTAAAACCTTTCCAATAATAAGATCTTGATAATAACTGTTCTGATTCTGAAGTGCTTTATCTATTGATTTTTCAAGTGCTTCTAAGTTATTTGGTTCTCCTTCAAATTCTATCAACCATTCATGGTAAGGTAATCCAGAATCTGGGTTGATTTGAGGTGCTACCGTGAACTCGGAAACGTTAGACGTGTACTCAGAAGTTGCTATTTGTAAAGCTTCTTCCACCTCTTTGCCAATAACATGCTCTCCAAATGCCGAAATGAAATGCTTTATTCTGCCGGACACTACAATACGATAGGGCTTTAAGGAAGTAAACTGAATGGTATCGCCAATATTGTAAGCCCAAAGACCTGCATTCGTAGAGATAATCATAACATAATTCACTCCAATTTCAACATCGGCAATGGTTATTCGTTTTGGATTATCATCAAAAAAAGTGGCTGCTTCAACAAACTCGTAGAACATCCCAGAGTTGAGCTGCAATAACATGCCTTTGTGAGCTTGCTTATCTTGAAACGCAAAAAACCCTTCACTAGCAGGATATAATTCGATGCTATCCACTTTTCTTCCGATGAGACTTTCAAATTTAGCACGATAGGGTTCATAATTGACACCACCAAAAATGAATAAGTTGAAATTTTTAAAAACATCACCTACTTTTTTTCCTGTCCTATTTTGAATCTTCTCAAAATACATTTGAACCCAAGATGGTATTCCAGAAATAACCGTCATATCCTCATTTAAGGTTTCATCAACAATAGCTTCAACCTTTGTTTCCCAATCTTCAATACAATTGGTTTCCCATGAAGGCATTCTGTTTTTTTGAAGGTATTTAGGTACATAATGTGCTACAATTCCAGACAATCGACCTAACTGTATCCCATTTTTTTCCTGCAATATGGGACTTCCTTGAAGAAATATCATTTTGCCATTAACAAACTTGCTACGACCTGTTTCTGCGATGTACATTAAGATGGCATTACGGGCTGCTTCAACATGTGTTGGCATACTCTCTTTGGTAAGAGGAATATATTTTGCGCCTGAGGTAGTTCCGGAGGTTTTGGCGAAGTACAAGGGTTGTCCTTTCCAAAGGATATCCTTTTCGCCTGCGACAACTCTATCCACATACGGTTTTAAATCTTCATAATCTCGAATAGGTACGCGTTCTACAAAATCTGCATGGCTTGTAATCGACTCAAAATCATGATCTTTTCCAAATACCGTAGAACTGGCTTCTGATATCAAATGTTTAAAAACAGAGGCTTGCGTTTCAACAGGGTTGTTAGACCATTTAGCAATAGATCTTCGAACGTATTTAGCAAATAACTTGGCGAGTGTCGATTTGATTATTGACATTAGTTAAAATCTATAAAGTTTGTTGGGTTTACGGAGTAACCTCGTTTCCAAAGTTCAAAATGTAAATGTGGTCCAGTACTCAATTCTCCGGTGTTTCCTGCCATAGCGATGACCTCACCAGACTTTACCAAATCTCCTTGTTGCTTTGTAATTGAGGCATTATGTTTATAAACAGAGATGAGTTCATAACTATGTTCGATAATGACTACATATCCTGTCTCAGTCGTCCATTCAGCAAAAATTATGGTACCATCAGCTGTTGCCTTAACAGGCGTGTCCTTAGCAACGACAATATCGACTGCATAATGTTTTTCCTTGATATTATAACCTTCAGAAATGGTTCCGTTCACAGGAGGAAATAAGACAAAGTTTGAAGACGAAATTGTAGATTCAAACACGTTATATTTATCTTCCTTATCAACTAATTCTCTGAGCAAAGAGTCTTCCTTTGTAGGTTTTAGATCCAATGCCTGAGGATCTATAGTTGAGGCGTCTATGATTGAATCTCTATTAAATTCTACAGTAGACACATCACCAGTGAGCACTTTTTTTATAGAAGCGTAGTATTGTTCATTGAGGTCAATCACCTTCTGAAGTGAGTCTGTTTTATAATTTAATTCGGTGGCTTTCATCTTAAGTGCTGTCGAAGAATACCCAGGAATGTATTCTTTTAGAGATGTAAATGCAATCAAGAAGATGGTTCCAGAAATGAGTAAAATGGTTCCTAAGGAGACAATCACAAAGACATTCAATCGCGTTAGTTTTATCGCAAATCGTTCTTCAAAAGTGTCTTCATTAAGCACCACCAAACGGTACTTATGTAGTAATTTTTTTTTGAATTTTTTTTCTTTAGGTTTTTGAGCCATCGTGCCACAAAATTAAATAAAATAAGGCCAAGTTCTATAAGGGTATCTTAAAGTTTGTGATTAAACGTTTAATTTGAAGTTTAATTATTAAATTTGCAGTTCAAAATTAAACATTATGATTGCAACAAGCATTTTTTTAGCTCTCGGAGCATGGCAAATTATTTTAATAGTCGTCGTTGTATTACTATTGTTTGGAGGAAAGAAAATTCCTGAACTTATGAGAGGTCTTGGTAGCGGTATCAAAGAATTTAAAGAAGCTAGCAAAGATGAAGATGATGCTTCAGTGAAAGACAAAAAAGAGTAATTATATGATATTCTAAATAAAAAAAGCCAACATTGATTGTTGGCTTTTTTTTTATTTAATTCTAATGGATTTTATAATCGATTCAAGCTCGAACACATATTTTCGTTTCGCAACCGAAGGCGCAAAAACATAGCCCTCTGCAATAATGTACCTATTGTTAACCTCGTCTTTTATGGCATAATTAACAAAAGGTCCTGACATAAAGGCATTTTTAACATCCCAAAGCCCCCTGGTTTCAAAGGTTGGTTTATTGTCTAAAATTGTTTCTGAAATAAATGGTGTAAACGCAGATTCTGTTGCCATATACGATCCTTCCAAAGGTCCCTCAATATGAATTTTTCCAACGGAATCCCGTACCCTTACCACATCTATCACCGTACTATCAGTATCTCTGATAGCGCTCAATGGTACTTCATAGAGCATAATATCAACGGTTCCGGTTTCAATATCGCGTCTTAACCAGAAAAAATCATCCTCCTGCTTTGCAATACGATATGCTGAGGGAAAACGCATAGATAATCCTAATTGCTTGTTTATTGGGTCATCATTAAAAAGCGACTTAGATATACGACGTTGTTTTTCCTTGATTTCCTCTTTTTTAAAGGCATCAATAATTTTAGGCGCATTGGTTTTTATCTCATTAATGATCTCTTGGTTAGTTTGTCCAGAGACCACAACCATGGTTTGAGGTCTGGCAAATGCATCTGTAGCAATTTTAGTTCCCGCAGATTTCCCTTTTTCAATTTTTAATACCGTACGATTGTTTTTAGCAAAACCAGTAAATACTTGCGGTGGCATTTGGCTCATTGCAAATTGTGGCTCTTCAATAGATAATCCTTCAATTGGAGCGGCAAGAATATCTCTTATGGCGTCTCCAACTTCATCTTCCCACAACTGATTGTCTGCAACCACCACCAAGCTATTAATATTTCCTGATGATTTTGAAACATAACGTTGCTCCTTTTTATCGTTACATGCGTAAAGCAAGGCCACTATAAATACGATACTCCAAATATTCTTCATTGATTCTTGTTTTTGCGCTTATTTAGATACAATAAGCGTCATTCCTATTTTTAGTTTATTACCACTAATATCGTTCCATTCTCTTATATTTTGAACAGAAACACCAGGAAATTTTTGAGATATACTCCAAAGTGAGTCCCCTTTTTGCACGCGATATGTTGATTTCCCGTCGGTATTTACCACCTTTTTTGGAGCACTGACAACATTTTTTGTAGCCGTTGTCACAGGTTTTCTTGGATAAATAGTTAATCGTTGTCCGATTCTCAGATTATTACTTCTCAGTCCATTCCATGTTTTGATTTGGCTCACTCTCACACCGTATTTCCTTGCAATCTTTCCTAGATAATCCCCTGACCTAACTCGGTATCTGACTTTACTGTCTGCTTCAAAAAACTGCGGTAATGGTTTTTCTCGCTTTTTTAACTCTTCCTCAACATGAGCGTAAATTTGGGTCTCATTAGTAACGAACTTTCCAATCGCTTCTCTGGGCAATCTCAAGGTATAGTTTTCTCCTTCAATAAAAGGTATAATATCTAATTTATAGGAAGGGTTCAGAAACTGAAGTTGCTCCATTGGAACATCAACAAGCTCCGAAACCTGATCCAAGGAGATCATTTTCTTAACGTGAATCGTGTCGGTTTCAACATAGTGATAATTTGGACGTTCTTTTTTAAATCCGTGCTCTTCGGCATATTCAAAAATGTACATCGTCGCTAAAAAAGCAGGTAAGTATCCAGCGGTTTCACGTGGAAGATGCGGTCGAATATTCCAATAATTTTCATAACCTCCTGATCTTCTGATGGCTTTAGTCACATTACCAGGACCCGAATTATAGGCTGCCAAAGCTAAATCCCAATCGCCAAATATTTTATACAATCTCGCCAAATATTTACTCGCGGCCACTGTAGATTTGATTGGGTCGCTACGCTCATCGACATAGCTACTAACATTCAATCCATATTCCTTACCAGTTCCAAACATAAACTGCCATAAACCAGTGGCTCCAACGCGCGATTTCGCTCTAGGTTTTAATGCAGATTCTACGATCGCTAAATATTTTACTTCTAATGGAATATCATGATTATCTAAAGATTCTTCAAAAAGTGGGAAATAATAATCGCTTAAAGACATGAGTCTCGACAAGGAATGACGACGGTGTTTTAAATAAGATTTTATGACACTTTCTAATGAAGGATTATAGGCAATATTGAATGGTGTTTTAGCATTCAAGCGATTCAGTCTGGCGATTAAAGTATCGGTCGTTAATTCAGGATAATCAACAGGATCGTATTTTAGTTCAGTTACCGACTCATAAATACTATCAAATAAGACATTGCTGTAAAGTTCTTCAAGCCATCTTTCTTCCATTTCAGAGGCTAACTTATGATCCTCTAAATTTTTAATTTTTGAGGAATCAATAACAGGCTTAATTTTAAGGTGCTTTTTGAAATAGGTTTTATCGTCAATAATAGTATCGACAACGTAGGTCTCTCCTTCAACAAATTCAGATTCTGTAATGCGCTTTGTTTCGGTCGACTTCGGAATGGAGTCCTGACCAAAATTTAAATAGCCACACAACAGAACGCTGAGAGTTAAGGTAATTAGCTTTGGTTTCATTGGTTACATATTTGTATCTAAACGATAAGGTTAGCTAAAATCGTATTTTTTTGGTTAAAATGAAAGTTTGATAAGACAATTTAACAACCACTGTAAGATTCTTCTGAAACCTAAAAAAGACGTCATGTTTAGAATCTATTCTAAAATGGCGGCAATACCAGGAAGTGTTTTCCCCTCTAGACTTTCCAACATGGCACCACCACCTGTGCTTACATAACTCACTTGGTTTTCAAAACCAAATTGCTTAACAGCAGCCACAGAATCACCTCCACCAACGAGTGAAAAAGCACCATTCTTAGTGGCTTCGGCGATAGCATTTCCTAGAGCAATAGTACCATGAGCAAAATTCTCCATTTCAAAGACACCCAATGGCCCATTCCATAGAATAGTTTTGCATTGCATGACAACATCATGGAAGTTTTTTATAGATTGTGGTCCAGCATCTAACCCTTGCCAACCATTTGGAATTTGAGTAACATCCATCACTTTGGTATCTGCATCATTAGCAAAATCGTTAGCCGCTATAACATCTACAGGTAAATGAATTTGAACGCCTTTAGTTTTGGCTTGTTTTAAGATCTCTAATGCTAAGGCCATTTTATCATCCTCGCAAATAGAATCACCTATTTGTCCACCTTGCGCTTTGATAAAAGTAAACGTCATTCCACCTCCTATAATCAAATGGTCTACTTTATCCAGAATATTTTCAATGATTGTAATCTTAGACGATACTTTTGCACCTCCGAGAACTGCTAAAACTGGTTTCTCTCCGGTTTCCATGACTTTATTGATACTCTCAATTTCCTGCGCCAATAAATGACCAAAACACTTTGATTCGGGAAAAAACTGCGCAATAATTGTCGTAGAGGCATGTGCTCTGTGTGCTGTTCCAAAAGCATCATTGACATAAATATCGCCGAGTTTTGCTAATGCTTTAGCAAAATTGACGTCACCCGACGTCTCTTCAGGGTGAAACCTTAAGTTTTCAAGTAATAATAGCTCTCCAGGCTTTAAATTTTCAGCAGCTTCCTCTGCCTTAGCTCCTACGCAATTTTCAACAAATTTCACATTAACTCCTAAAACATCTTCAACTTTGCTTACAATATGCTTTAATGAAAACTCCTCCTGTTCTCCTTTTGGTCTACCTAAATGCGACATTAATATACAACTGCCGCCATCTTCTAAAATCTTAATGATTGTCGGTTTGGCAGAAACAATCCGAGTAGCATCAGTCACCTCAAAATTATCATTTAAAGGCACGTTAAAGTCTACACGTATTAGCGCTTTTTTATTCTCAAAATTATAGTCATTTAAGGTTTTCATCTCTCGTTGTTTTAGTAATACATTGTCACAAATGTAACCAATAAAAGAGATGGAAAAAAGCTGTTTTTTAGCGAAAACGATTGCATAACGACAATACTGAAACATTTAAAAAAAATATGTAGGTTTGCCGTATGCTATTCTCTGAGATTTTAGGACAAGAACATATTAAAAATCACCTGACTAAAAGTTGTGATTTTGGACGTATTCCGCATGCGCAATTATTTGTTGGTCCTGAAGGTTCAGGAACATTGCCAATGGCTATTGCTTATGCACAATATATCTTGTGTAAAAACAGTAATGGCGAAAACAACAACGGTATTGAGGCTTGTAATTTGAAATTTAATAACCTGTCTCATCCTGATTTGCATTTTGCCTTCCCGGTTGCGACCAATGATAAAGTAAAAAAGCATCCGGTATCAAATCATTTTATGGAAGAATGGCGGCAATTAATTGATAGGCAGCCTTATGGAAATTTATTTGATTGGTATCGTATTTTAGGCATAGATAATAAACAAGGGCAAATTGGCGTAGATGAAGCTCACGATATCGTCAAAGCCCTATCCTTAAAATCCTATGAAGGTGGTTATAAAGTTATGCTCATTTGGATGTCGGAAAAAATGAATACTTCCGCAGCAAATAAACTATTAAAACTCATTGAAGAGCCACCAAATAAAACCATATTTATTCTTATTGCTGAAGACGAAGAGCAAATAATAAACACTATAAGATCTCGCTGTCAAGTTTTACATTTTCCGCCTTTAGCAGAAGAGGTTATCAAAAATGCTCTTATTAAAAATTATCAAATTCCTGAGCCAGATGCCATTAAAATTGCGCATCAAGCTAATGGCAATTATAACAAGGCCTGTGATTTAGTTTATAGTGATAGTGAAGACACCCAATTTGAAGAATGGTTCGTGTTTTGGATTAGATCAGCATTTAAAGCAAAAGGTAACAAAAGTGCCATTCACGATTTGATTTCTTGGAGTGAGACTATTGCGAAAACAGGTCGTGAAACACAAAAGCAGTTTTTAAATTTTTGTCTGGATTTTTTTAGACAAGCCCTCTTGATGAATTACAAAGCGGATGAGCTTGTTTTTATGGAGCCAAAATCCTCTTTTAAATTAGAGAAATTTGCACCTTTTGTTCACGGAAATAATATCATGGAAATTTCCAATGAAATACAAGATGCTATTTATCACATTGAACGCAATGGGAACTCTAAAATCATTTTAACAGATCTTTCAATTAAATTGACGAGGTTGCTGCATAAAAAAGCCGATTAAATATCATAATCGGCTTAGTTAAAATGTTTAAAGACGTTACAATTTATTCGTCTTTCTTAGATTCGGCATTTAAGGCTTCAATAATCAGGTCGGTTATATCACTACTTTCAGCACCATACATTACGCTACCAGCATCGTTAGCACCTAAGATATAGGTATAACCATTCTTTTTTCCATAATCTTTAACAAATGCTTTCACCTCTTTTATTAAGGTATCGATTTGCTTTTGACCTTCAGCTTGCAAACTTTGTTCTTCAGATTTTAATTGATAGTCTTGCATTTGCTTTTTTTGAACTAAGGTCTGGTATTCTGCCTCGGCATTTTTTTGAGACATTTTAGCTGCTTTCGTCTGAAATAATTGAGCTTCCATTTGAATAGCTTTATCTAAACTGTCTGCCTTTTTATTGAATTTGTCAACTTTAGTTTGAAACTTTTTCTCAAAGTCCACTTTCTTTTGAAACTCGTTAACCACTTTTGAATTATCTACAAAAGCAATTTTTTGTTGTTCTTGACAAGAAGTCAACACTAAGATAAACGATAGTACACCTACTATTTTTTTCATATTCGATTTTGATTTATTTTTTGCAAATGTATAAAAGTGAAACGCTTTTTAGCAAAAAAAGACTACTATAAGTATAATTTATACAAAATTGTATTTATATTTTTATTTACTATAGTTTTTTAAGTCTTTATTTGCGCCTTTTTTACGCGTTTATAAAATAGCCTACTCCAACGTCATGCGACATAGAGAAATGCGCTTAAAACATTTAAAAATAAGTATTAGGTCTTTTTAATGATATAAATGAGTGAAGAATGCTCTCCATTTCGCTTGGCTTTAAAGTTTGACACCATACCATTCCAAAATGCCTTAACAGGATTCATAAATCCAGTTTTATACTTTTCTGAAAGTAAAGACACATAAAATGCATCAAAAATCATCGGTAAAGTTTTTATCACTTCCATCTTGTGCATCTGCATGAGCTTAGAGATAGCTGTTCTGGAAAAATGCCAAAGGTGACGAGGCACATCATAAGCCGCCCAATGTGTTTTATAATAGCGAGCATCATAACTCTTAAAATTGGGGACCGCAATTATTAAGCTTCCTTTAGGCTTGAGTAATTTTTCAAAGGCTTTGATTTGATTTTCCAAATTCGGTAAATGTTCCAAAACGTGCCACAAGGTAATCACATCAAAACTACTTTCTTTAAATTGTGACACCTCTAGAGTATCAAAAACTACTGCTCCCGTTTTTGCGTTCGCTAAATCCCGAGCATCTTGATTTGGTTCAATACCGAAAACGTCCCACCCATGTGCTTGAGCAATTTTTAAAAAATCTCCAGTGCCACATCCAATATCTAGGAGTTTTTGACTTTCAAGATCAAAGGAATTGATAAGTTTTAATTTTCGCTTTAAGGCTATGGATTTGACATATTGATATATTTTTTCAAACCAATTTCTTTTGGCATCTGTATGCGAAATATAATCCTCACTTTGATAATACAACGGAAGTTCTTGTGCTGATGGTTGCGGATGTGTCTTTAACATGTCCAATTCAGCATCTAGCACTAATTGAAATAACTCACCAGAAACGGTGTGGTCTTTTACGCTTAAATAAGAGTGATTCTCAGCAGGATTTTTCACACGAATAATGTTCAATAATTAAAAATCAAAGGTATCATTTAGAGTTAAAACCTTGTATACCTTTTTTGAAAATATTCAGCTTAAACACAGATATAAATTCATGCGGTTTCATAATATTTTAAAAAACACATGGACATTGTTTCACGTGGAACACTTTGGATCCAACTAAAAACTATCGACCTAAATACACTAAAAGTACAGAAATGTCTGCTGGTGATACACCAGAAACTCGCGAAGCCTGAGAGATCGTTACAGGTTGTATTTTGGATAATTTTTGAATGGCCTCAGTACTCATAGATTTCAATTTGGTATAATCAAAATTCTTAGGGATTTTCACATCCTCCAAACGGTTTAACTTATCAGCATTGTTTTTTTCCTTTTCAATATATCCTGAATACTTGATTTGTATTTCAGTTTGCTCTATGACTTCACGATCTAAATTATGCTCCTGAATATAAGATTCCACAGTTTCAAAACGACGCATGTCATCACTGGTAATATTAGGTCTTGAAAACAATTTAAACATCTTATCAGACTGTTTCACTAATGACGAATTTTTTGATTCTAAAACAGGGTTCGCTTCCTCAGGCTTAATGCTAGTTTGTCTAAAAAACTCCACAAAATTTTCAGATTGTGCCTGCTTCTCTTCCATTCTTCGCAATCGTTTTTCACTAGCTAAACCTAATGCATAGCCTTTTGGTGTTAACCTAAAATCGGCATTATCTTGTCTAAGCAATGTGCGATATTCTGCTCGTGAGGTAAACATGCGGTATGGTTCTTCAGTTCCTTTGGTAATAAGATCATCAACTAAAACACCAATATAAGCTTCATTTCTCTTTAGTATAAATTCTTCTCTTTCTTGCACTTTAAGCGCTGCGTTAATTCCAGCCATGAGCCCTTGAGATGCCGCTTCCTCATATCCTGTTGTACCATTAATTTGACCTGCAAAAAACAAACCTTCCACCAATTTAGTTTCCAAAGTATGCTTTAATTGTGTTGGTGGAAAATAATCGTATTCAATCGCATATCCTGGTCGGAAGAACTTAACATTCTCGAATCCTACGACAGATTTCAGTGCCTTAAATTGGACATCTTCAGGTAGCGATGTAGAGAAACCGTTGACGTAATATTCAACCGTATTCCAACCTTCGGGTTCTACAAATAGTTGATGTCTGTCCTTATCTGCAAATCGATTGATCTTATCTTCAATTGACGGACAATATCTCGGACCAGTACTTTGGATCCGTCCATTAAACATCGGTGACCTATCAAAACCATCACGTAATAAATCATGCACTTCAGGACTCGTGTAGGTCATATGACAAGACCGTTGTTCTTTCAACGGCTTGATGTGTTCTAAATAAGAAAACTTCTCGGGTTGCTCATCTCCTGGTTGCTCAATCATTTTAGAAAAATCTAAAGATCTTCCGTCCACACGTGGTGGTGTCCCAGTTTTCATTCGACCAGAATCAAATCCTAAGTCGATTAACTGTTCAGTAATACCCGTTGCCGCTCGTTCTCCTGCTCTACCTCCACCAAAATTTTTATCACCGATATGAATTAAGCCATTTAAAAAAGTGCCATTCGTTAAAACCACAGTTTTAGCTTTTACCTCAATTCCTAATGATGTTTTAACACCAACAACTTTATGATTTTTTACAATCAAACCAGATACCATTTCCTGGTAGAAATCCAAGTTTTTAGTTTGCTCCAATAACAATCTCCAATCTTCAGCAAAACGCATACGGTCACTTTGAACTCTCGGGCTCCACATAGCAGGACCCTTAGATTTGTTTAACATTTTAAACTGAATAGCTGATGTATCACTTACAATACCACTGTAACCACCTAAGGCGTCAATTTCACGCACAATTTGGCCCTTTGCAATTCCACCCATAGCGGGATTACAGGACATTTGCGCTATGTTTTGTAAATTCATGGTAATGAGCAGTGTTTTACTTCCCATATTTGCAGCAGCAGCAGCAGCTTCACTTCCAGCGTGACCTGCACCAACTACAATAACATCATATACTTCGTTAAACATGCTTATATATATTGTTCCACGTGGAACATTGATTATTAAAATTTTTCAGTTTGCAAATATACGTTGAATTCTTAATATTATTTGGAAAGTGTGTTTAGATAATCATCCTCCTTTTTTCGCATCAATTCTGCGTCTTTATCTGTTTTGTCTTTATAACCACAATAATGTAATATACCATGAATCATCACGCGATGTAATTCATTATGAAAGCTTACCTTAAAATCTTTCGCGTTTTCCGTGACACGCTCTACTGAAATATAAATATCTCCATGTAGCTCTTTTCCTACGGAATAATCAAAACTTATAATATCGGTGAGTGTATCGTGATTTAGATACTCTAGATTGAGTTTGTATAAATAGGCATCATCACAAAAAATATAATTGATTTCGCCCGCTTTACAACCTTCACTCTGAATGGTGTTTGAAATCCATTCAGATAACACTTTCTGATTTTCTAATTGAAAATCGGTTTCGTAATTAAAACTGATCATTCGACTTTTTAAAATACTCTTGCACTTTCTTTTTATAAATCTGCTGCAAAGGTAGTGCTTGTCGATTTAAAATTTCGGTCGTATTAAAATATTCTTTAGCCTTAGGAATTTGGTTTGGAACCGTGTTGTCAAAATCCTTATTATTAGTTTCTGACTTCCGCTTATTATCCTGTCCTTGCATAAAAGTCGCATTTTCCAACTTAAGCAATTGGTGTTGTAAATCCATCATTTTTTGCAAAGTCTGATTTGTAAATCCTTTATTAATAAGATCCAATTCTATTTCTTCCATTTGCTTTATGAGTTCACCTCCTAATCCCTTCTTACCGTCTTTACCTAATCTATTTTCTAAGGCCTGGCGCAGCTGCTGTTGTCTTTGATAGATCTCATACAATTCGCCATTTTGCATCTCGCTATCACCCTCACCTTCGCCTTGACCTTCTCCTTCACCTTGACCTTTTTTCTCACCTTCTTTCCCTTCCTTGCCCTCTTTACCACCTTTAGGTTGACCATCTTTACCTTCCTGTTCATTTTCACCTTCACCAGACTCTCCCTTTTCTCCATCCTTGGGTTTCTTTCCTTGTTCACCTTTCTTCATACCTTCCTCCATCTTCTTATTGAGCTCTTCTTGACTCATGATGATATCTGGTAATTGTTGATCGCCTTGTCCCTGACCTTGACCCATAGATGGGTTCATTTGCATATTCATATTATCCAAAACATCACTTAAAAAACTAGCCAATTCATTTGTCGCGGTAATCGTGTACTGTTGCGAAGCGACACCTTGATAAATCTGATTTTCTGAAAGTTGGCCCAAAGATTTGTCAATATTGTAAAACACATCTGTTATCTGGGCATTAACGCGTTCTGAAATCGCTGGCTGACGAAGAGACAATGAAAATAAACTATCATCAATATGCTCAAAATGTTCTCTTAAATTATTCTGCTTTCTTAAAAATTTACCATATTCATTGTGGTTGACTTCAATACTTTTAAACTGGTTCATCAAGTTTTCCTGATCAAATGAAAACAACACCAAATTATCAAGAATTTGTCGCAACACATCAATA
>JAAEZI010000034.1 GCA_018222915.1 Algicola sp.
TGAAAATAGCCATTTTTTCGCCGAACAGAAATCCCTATTCAGAAACATTTATTCAAGCCCATAAATTGTATCTGAAAGGTGAGGTCTACTATTATTATGGCGCTTTACACCAAATGCAGCTAGAGGGTGAAACGTCTTTGGTTTCAAACACAAAGGATCTGGCGTTGCGTCTAAAGAAAAAGCTTTTAAATAAATCGAACAAATGGCTCGCTACCCAACGCCTTCTTCAGTCGCTAGACCGAAACAAGATTGAGGTCATCCTCATTGAATATGGTACGCATGCACATCAATTATTACCCGTACTTACAGCCTTAAACATCCCTTTTGTCGTCCATTTTCATGGCTATGATGCCAGTGTACACCAAGTGATTGAAAACACCAATCGCTATAAAGAGGTCTTTCAACGCGCGTCTAAAGTGATTGCGGTTTCCAAACGGATGGAAGACATGCTCCTCCATTTGGGATGTCCTAAAGACAAGTTGGTTTATAATGTCTACGGACCGCAAGTGGCATTCGAATCTGTAAGCGCTAAATTCACCAAACAGCAATTGGTGTTTGTTGGACGGTTTACTGATAAAAAAGCCCCTTATTTTACCATTATGGCCTTTCAGAAAATCGCGCATCGTTTTCCTGAAGCACAATTACTGATGGCAGGCCAAGGTGAACTCTTGAATGCTTGTCAAAATTTAGTAACACATTTTAAGCTAGAAAATCAAGTTCAGTTTTTAGGGGTCATCACACCAGAAGCGTACCGCGAGCTATTAGAAACCTCCATCGCTTATGTCCAGCATTCCATTACGGCAAGTTCAGGAGATATGGAAGGTACACCTTTAGCAATATTAGAAGCGAGTGTGGCTGGTCTTCCTGTTATATCCACCCGTCATGCTGGGATTCCAGATGTGATTGTTCATGGTGAAACAGGACTGCTTTGTGAAGAACAAGATGTGGCTACCATGGCACAGTATATGGCTGATGTTTTAGACGATATTGAAAAAGCCAAGCAAATGGGAGCCAACGGAAAGAAGCACATCCTAACGCATTATACGCTCGAAAGACATATCCATGTTTTAAATACCTTACTGGAAGCTGTAGCGACATAAACCCAAACGATCTTGAAGACACCACTTATTTCCATTATTATTCCTGTTTACAATCGTGAGGCTTATATCAGTGAGACCTTAGAAAGTGTGCTGAATCAAACCTATACCGCTTGGGAATGTCTCGTTGTAGATGATGGGAGTACCGATAAGACGGTCAAGATTGTAGAGGGTTATGCGTCTCGTTATGCCAATGTCACCTTGTACCATCGTCCAATAGCGCGACCAAAAGGAGGGAATGCTGCTAGAAATTATGGCTTCGAGAACTCTAAAGGCGATTATGTGATTTTTTTAGATTCCGATGATCAATTAATGGCTGAGGCCTTGGCAAATCGTCAAGCCTGTTTACAGCGTGATGCCTACGATTGCTGTATCCATCCAACCCTGGTTTTTAAGTCACAACCCGGTGACTCCGAGCTTTTATGGAATAGCCTACCTGAACGCATGTCGAATGATCAAGCGCTTGTAAGATTTTTAAATACCGATATGCCTTGGCAAACCAATGGCGTGACCTGGTCGAGGTCCTTTTTTAAATCCTTCGGAATTTGGGATGAACGCTTAAAAGCGTGGCAAGATTGGGAGCTTCATTGTAGAGCGTTACTGGCAGCTCCAAACATATACATATCGGAAACCCCAGATAATTACTACCGTTACATGACCCAATCGGGTATTGCAAGTAAACACCAAAATTCAGAGTATACCGAAGCTGTGGAGCAAGCTATTAAGGGCATCGTACATCAGCTACAACAACAACGCATTTCAGAACCCGTTCAAAAGGCCATGCGTAAATTGCTATTGAGACGATTCATAGCTTTTAATTTGCGACAAGGGCACTTATGGCGACCCGTCAGCTTATTTTTTGAGACAGATTTAAAACCTTTTATAAGCGCTATAGACTATTTTAAATTCTATCTGTTATTTTTGCTGGGTAAGAGTACGAAACTAAGAACCTATTTGTTAAAAAATAGGTATCGAGTATTACAGAGTGACATGCATGCACCATCCACTCATTTAAAAACTAAGCAATAGCCAATGGCAATAAAAAATGGCGTTTCCATCACCTTGTGTACCTTTAATGGCAAGCACTTGCTACCACAAACCTTAGAGCATTTGGCAAAACAAAAGCTAACCATGCCTTGTGAGCTTATTTTGGTGGATAATGCCAGTACCGATGGGACCAAAGCTTTTGCCGATAATTGGTGGGATACTCATGGTAATGACAACATCGCTTACAGATCGTTGTCACAGCCCATTCCTGGGAAATCCTATGCGCAAGATTTGGCATATGAACACGCCAATTACGAATGTTTGTTGATTTGTGATGATGATAATTGGTTGGATGCCGATTATGTGCAACGTGCTTATGATACTATGCAAACGCATCCTGATATTGGAGCTATTGGTGGTTGTAGCGAAGCGGTTTTTGAGAAGGAAGCACCGCGTTGGTTCGATACCTATGCTAATTTCTATGCCGTTGGTAAACAATCGCCTACTTCTGGAGATATCACGGAAAAGGAAGGCTATTTGTACGGTGCAGGTATGATGGTTCGAAAATCACATTGGTTAGAATTAAAAACGTTGGGTTTTGAACATCTTTTAAGCTGCAGAAAAGGGAACGCCTTGAGTTCTGGTGGTGATACCGAATATTGTTACGCTTTACGCTTGTTAGGCTATCGTATTTGGTATGACGATCAACTGAAATTTAAGCATTTTATGGCAAGCGGTCGCCTAAATTTGTCGTATTTGTCAAGACTCCGAAAGGCCATGGCATACTCAAATTTTGTGATTCATACCTACAGACTGGTATTGCAAGGAAAATCGCCTTCCAAATGGAAAACTATGCAACAGAAATTGAAAAAGCAATTCCTAAAAAAAATGTATAAGTTAGGCTTTGGTAATTATAGAGAAAAGGAAGCAGCTAAGGCGTATTTCAGGGATTTTAAACTGGTGCTTTTTTCGCATCAAGAAAGAAGGCAGCATTACCAATTTATAAGATCTTGGGTGCCTACCGAAAAATTACAGGAATCTCATTTTTAGGCTATGACACAACCCTTAGTTTCTATTATTATTCCCACCTTCAATCGTGCGCATCTCGTTCTTGAAACATTGGATAGTATGAAAGCACAAACCTATGAGCATTGGGAATGTTTGGTGGTTGATGATGGCAGTACGGATGCTACTTCGGAAGTCCTAAAGGCCTACACTGACAAAGACAAGCGTTTTAAATATGTTCAAAGGTCTTCAGATCACTTGAAAGGTCCGAATGGCTGTAGAAATTTCGGTTTGAAGCAAAGTAAAGGTGCCTTTATCGCTTTTTGTGATGATGATGATTTTTGGTTGGAACACAAATTGGAAACACAAATTGCCGTCTTCCATCAGCATCCTGAAATAGCCCTAGTGACTTGTAATTTTGAATATGTTGAAGCCGATGGTGAACGGACAGGTCGCGTGCAATCGCATAAGCGTTTAAATCACGGACAGGTTTTTGAAAATATGCTCCTAAAAAATAGAACGACGGCTATCACACCCATTCTAAAACGTGAGGTGTTTGACAAAGTTGGAAATTTTAATGAGTCTATTAGAATTTTTGAAGATTGGGAGTTTTATTTGCGAGTGAGTTATTACTATGAGTTTTATGCCTTGGATGATGTGTTAGCACTTGTGAGAAGGCATCCAGAGAACACGTCAAATATTGTCACAACAGAGCCTTTTGAACAATACCAACGTTATAAAAAAGTGATACAGGCGCTCAAACTTTGGGGAAAAGAGCGCTTTTCAAAACAAGATTGGGTGACGATCCGAAACGCCGAAAAAAAACGTTATTTGAAATTGATGAGAAACCATTGTCCTGGATTTTGGAAAAAATGGCAATTGATGATCAAGATTCTATTCGCCAATCCCAAAGAAGGATTCTATTTTGTATCTTTATTTTTTAGATAGTTTTCTTAATATATGACCAAACAACCGACGCCTTGAACGACAAACTAACCACACAAAGTTACTGGGAATCCTATTATAAAAACAACCATGCCGATAAGGCGCATATTGAAGCGGTATGTTCAAGGTACGACACGTATTGGGAACAATTTATCACGCGAAAGGATAAGGAGCAAACCATTATTGAAATAGGTGGATTTCCTGGACGCTATTTAGGTTATTTGGCGCATCGTTACCAGTTGGTGCCTACCAGTTTAGATTACAACTCAGATCATACGCAATTGGAGGCAACTTTTAAGTTGATGGGAGTAGATACCTTCCACATCCTACAAGAAGATTTTACGCAGTACCAACCGGAATCGACTTACGATTATGTGCTGTCCAATGGTTTTATCGAACATTTTGAGAATTTTGATAGCATTTTGGATCATCATGTGCCTTATATGAACGATGATGCTAAATTATTGGTGATGATTCCAAACATGCGAGGCTATATCAAGTTCTATAAATACCTCGTAGATTATCAAAATCTAACCATTCACAATTTAAAATCGATGCGCTTAAAAGTCTTTAGAGATTTTGCGGAACGCAACGATTTAAAAATAAATTATCTCAGTTATTTTGGTGGGTTTCCATTTGGTGTTCATCAAAAACTGACGTTCATTCAGAAAGTCATTTATCAAATACATCGTCGCTTTTTTAAAAAGATTGGTAATGCCTATTTAGAAAAACACCCTTCTCGTTTTTTCTCGTCATCAATAGTCGCTATTTTTGAAAAAAACTAATTATGTGCGGCTTATTAGGTGAATTTTGCTTTGCGTCTCATGCCATTACGTCTCATGCGCACTTTAAGAATCTCTTAGCGCTATCAAAGCATCGAGGGCCTGACGCTACGGAAATTGTAAGTGAGCCACAATATCAATTAGGATTTAACAGGTTGGCTATTTTAGATATATCTGAAAAAGGGAATCAACCGAAACGAAGTCCTTCTAGCCGTTATCACATGGTTTTTAATGGTGAAATTTACAACTACAAAGATTTAGAGGCTACTTATAATCTTCAAGCCTTGCGGTCCACATCAGATTCTGAAGTTCTTGTGAGTTTACTAGATATATTAGGCGTTAAGGAAACCGTCGCTCAACTCAACGGGATGTTTGCCATTGCTATTTACGATACGGTGGACAATCGCGTTTATTTAGCGCGTGATTTTGCAGGAATCAAACCCTTGTTTTATGGGCTTTCTGAGTTTGGCTGTGTTGTTGCCTCGCAATTTGATCAAGTTTATAAGCACGAGTGGTTGGCATCGCAACTGGCGTTATGGCCAGAAGCTGTAAAGGACTACTTCGGGTTTGGCTATATGCAAGCTCCAAATACCATCTATAAAAATATCTATCAAGTCACACCTGGTGAACTTATTACCATCACTACTGATGGCACAAAAACCCATGAGCTAATTAAAGCGTATCCTCCCAATCAAGTACAGGCGTCCTCTGAGTCAAAGGCTACAGTAGATGAGGTATTAAAGTCGGTAATTAAACGGCAATTGGTAAGTGATGTGTCGGTCGCTACATTTTTAAGTGGTGGTATTGATAGTCCGTTAATTAGTGCTTTTGCGAAAGGCGAAAAGGATGACATCGAGGCCTTTACCTTAAAAGTAGATCATCCCAATTTAAACGAAAGCGAAGTTGCTAAATCTTATGCAGATCATCTCGGTATCGAGCAACACATCATTTCAGTAAAGGCTTCAGACCTGCTGAAGGAAGTGGAAGCTCATTTTCATGCGTATTCGGAACCTTTTGGTGATTATTCCAGTATTCCAACGTATGTGATTACCAAAGAAGCCAAAAAATACCACACCGTCATGCTCTCAGGAGATGGTGGTGACGAATTGTTCTTCGGGTATCCGAGAATGTTAGATGTTTTAGATAAGCGGCTGTGGTTTAAAATGCCATTGCTCATCCGAAAATCACTCGCGAAAATCACAAATACTTTAGGTATTACAAAAACTTGGGCACCTTATTTTAAAAGTTTAGATGCGTTTATAATGAATAAACAAAGGCATGTACCAGCTGTGGTATTAGACAAGGCCTTTAAACATACAGAGCATTCTGATGCGATTAAAAAATTATACCGATTTAAAAATCACTCAAAACAGCAACTACTTTATGAATTGCGATACAACGAATTTTACGCGCATTTACAACGGGTGCTTGTGAAGGTAGATCGCGCTAGCATGAAACACAGTTTGGAAGTTCGTGTCCCATTTCTAGATAAGGCAAGTATTGACTATGCATGGCAATTGCCAGGCGTGTTAGAAAAGCCTTCAGATCTTAAAAAAGAACTTAAACAAGCCTTATCTCGTAAGGTACCAAAAAGCATTATCAATCAGAAAAAGATGGGATTCTCGGTGCCACTATTTGAGTGGTTGCACCATCAATTAAAAGACGACGTCATCTATCACACCTTGGAGCGTCCTTTTTATGGCAATGACATTTTTGACGAATCGTTTTTTAAGAACTTTGTAAAAGACTTTTATGCGAAAAAGCATGAAGACGTTTGGGGTGTTTGGCATTTGTATGCTTGGCAAAAGTGGCGTTCGATTCATGTAAATCACTTGTAATTTCTTTCAGAAATAATAAGGTCACACTTTTAAATATTGCTATATTGAGCATCATTTTATGAAAACGATTCAAACAGCCATATTACCTACAGAACATCAATTTGTTAAGCTTCAAAAGGAACATCAAATGCATCTTGAAGCCATCTGTGTTTTTATAGCTACAGGGTTTTTCATGGATGATGATACGTACTGGAAAGATCAGAAATGTTTATCGCCTGGTCATATATACCACATAGATGACAACGGTTTTTTTGTAGATAAGAAGCCATGGTTTCATTGGAGTTACGAGCCAGAAGATGGCTCATTTGAAGACACTCTAGAAGCTTATATACAATTAATGACGTCTACTATCAAATCGCAAATAGGAGACAATGATGTGATATTGCCTTTGTCTGGCGGATTGGATAGCCGGTCGCAAGCTTTGTTTTTAAAAGACTTGGATAATGAGGTCCACAGTTATAGCTATAGCTTTCAAGGTGGTTATCCAGAGCATAAGATCAGTAAACAAATTGCTGAGGTTTGTGGTTTTGGATTTCAATCTTTTACCATCCAGAAAGGGTATTTGTGGGATCAAATTTCTGAGCTATCAAACATAAATCAGTGTTATTCGGAATTTACGCATCCAAGACAAATGGCTGTTTTAAAAGCATTGAAACAGTATGAAGGCGTTTTTTCTTTAGGGCATTGGGGCGATGTTTTTTTTGATCGTGGTGCTCCAGAAGGGATGCAGCAGCATGATATCGTTCCGTTGCTGTTTAAGAAAATGGTAAAAAAATCAGGATTAGAATTGGCTAATCAATTGTGGAACACTTGGGCATTGGATGGTGATTTTAAAAGCTATTTAATCTCACGCATAGAAACGGCCTTATCAAAGATTCAAATTGATAATGTTAGTGCGAAGGTAAGAGCGTTTAAAACCACGCAATGGGCGCATCGATGGACCACCACCAACTTGAGTATTTTCAAGGCAGCCCATCCTATAACCCTACCATTCTATGACGATCAAGTTTGTCAATTTGTATGTCGAACCCCAGAAACACATTTAGCCGATCGGAAATTACAGCTGGCACATTTGAAACAGCATAAAGCCCTAGCTTCCATAACTTGGCATGAGAATAGGCCGTTCAACATTTTAAATTATCATAAGAATAGAAGTCCATATAATTTGCCTTTTAGAGTAAAAAGCAAGCTCAAAAGGAGTGTGAATGCCTGGTTAGGAAATCCGTTTATTCAGCGAAATTGGGAGCTGCAATTTTTAGGTAAAGATAACGAAGCCGAACTCAAACGTTTTATATTATCTGATGGTTTTAATGACTTAGTGCCCATAGCGATTGTGGAAACTGCACTTGAAAAATTTAAAACAGAGGATGCCGTTGCTTATTCCCATGCATTGAGTATGTTATTGACATTATCCGTCTGGAATCAAAATAAAAACGCCTTTTAATTTATGACCTTATCTGTTGTTATTCCGGTTTATAATGGCGCTGAGTTTATTCAGAAATCCTACAATTCTATCATAGATCAAAATGTGGATGATTTTGAAATTCTTTATGTAGATAATAATTCTACTGATGATTCCGTCAAACATATTGAGACTTATGTGGCAAAGGATGAGCGCGTCAAATTATATATTCAGAAAAAACAAGGAGCGGCACCTGCGAGAAATTTAGGTATTACCAAGGCCAAAGGTGATTATATTTATGTCTTTGACGTGGATGATGAAATTTATCCGAATGCCTTGAATACGATGATCAATGTCTTAGTACAAAATGAGCGCTTGGATGCTGTTTTTGGAAGAATGGTCAAATCTGATGTAGGAATTGATAAAACTGAACAACCTGAAGACACGACAGGAAAGGTAATATTGAAGGAGAAGCCCTATTGGGGACATTTGTGGTTTTCAAGTTTGAAAACAGTAGTTGGACCTCCAGGATTTTTGTATCGCAAACGTGTGTTTTCCAAAATTGGAATGTATAATGAAGCTATAAAGAATAATGAGGATACAGCCTTGGATATCAAATTGGGCATGACCTGTGACATTGCGTTCTTGGATATGTACGTGTACCTTTATTTTAAACATCCAGATTCTACAATAGAACAATCAAAGCGCAAAATGCCGAGAGCATTCATGATATGGCCCAGACTCATCCATGAACATGTGCCGTTTCATTTAGAACATCAGCATGATGAAACCTTCAAAAAGTTGTTGTTTAGTCAGTTATTTCAAGCTATGGGTAAACAGTTGTATTACACCAAACCTTATAGAAAACGTCGGGCCTTACGCAATGAATTGATAGCTGAATTGCAGGGTATAAAATTACCCTTGGTCATCCGTTGCTACTTAAATATTTTGACGGTTTTACCATATTCCTATGTGATTAAGTTTTATGGTTATTATTTAGTACCTTATATTGTAAAAAAAATATAATTTTACTTACGGAGTTCCCAATATGATGAGGTACATCAAGCACATTTTTAGAAGAATTCTTATCAGTCAGCTATATCGTAAATATGTGGTTGGTAATCAACTCGTGGAAAAGGATATTGAGCGAACCATTACCATGAAAAATTGTACGGTTGGTTCTGATCTGCTGAAGGATCAATTCAAACACGTCATGTTGTATTATCCAGAATTTGCTTTTATATTTTTCTGGAGAGCAGATTTACCTCATTATAGATGGCGTTATTTGTTTACCAGAGATTTTCAGACGAAAATTTTTATGAGTACAAAAATTGGCGGTGGATTAATTTGTCATCATCCATTTGCAACGGTTATTAATGCAAAATCCATAGGAGAGAATTTTCAATTTAGAAACAGTCTCACCATTGGGAATAAGCGAAATGACAATTCGTTGTTGCCTACGATTGGAAGCCACGTAACGGTAGGTGCTAATGTCGTTATCATTGGAAATATCAACATAGGTGACCATGTGACGATTGGTGCAGGTTCTGTGGTTGTTAAAGACGTGCCTTCTTATTCAGTGGTAGCAGGAAATCCAGCTAAAGTAATTCGAAATCTAGATCATGAATAAAAAGATTCGTGTGCTTTTTACGATTCCTAATTTTGATACGGCAGGCAGTGGCAAAGTCGTTTATGATCTTGCCAAGGGTTTAGATGCTTCCAAATTTGATGTGGAAATTGCGTGTGAAGCTGATACTGGCGAATTATTTAAAACCGTTCAGTCTTTGAATTTCCCCATTCATATTATAGAAACTAAAACAAATTACAGACCGTATTACAATCTGTTTTCACGGGTAAAAAAAATCTCGGGATTTTTTAAGGAACAGCAATATGACATCATACATTCATGGCAATGGAGTAGTGATTGGACGGAAGCATTGGCGGCCAAATTTGCGGGAGTTAAATGGATTTATACTAAAAAAGCCATGGGATTTGAAAGCCGACATTGGAAGATTAAAAGTCGGTTAGCAGATTATATCATCACTATTAATGATGAAATGCGTCATTATTTTCCAAATAAGCAGCAACAACAATTAATACCATTGGGATTAGATACCGATTATTATAGTCCGAGTGCTACATTCGCAGAGGTGAAATACACGCCGGAAACGTTTAAAATCATAACCGTGGCGAACCTTGTTCCGGTTAAAGGAATTGAGATCTTGATAAAGGCGCTAAACGACATAAACGACACCCATATACAACTGGATGTACTGGGTGATGATACCAATGAATATGCTGAAAAATTGAAAGCCTTAGTGCGAGAATTGCAATTGGAGGAACAAGTACATTTTTTAGGAAAAAAAATAGACGTTAGACCAGACATGGCTCATTCAGATCTTTATGTGATACCAACCTTAGATCAAGGGCGCAAAGAAGGCATGCCAATGGCCTTAGTGGAAGCCATGAGTATGGGTATCCCCTTATTAGGTTCTGATATTTCTGGCATCAACTATGTGCTTCGAGATTTTAAAGAGTTACTGTTTGAACCTGGTAATGTTCAGCAGCTTGCAGAACGCATTCTTAGCATTCAAAAAATGACGCGTGAAAAAAGAGCGCAATTGGGAACATCACTGCGTGATTATTGTGTCGCTCATTATACGGTGGAAGCCTTTGTTGAGGCACATGAATTATTATATCAGGAGTTAAAGAATTAATGGCAACATTTAATAAGCATATTGTTATTGTAGGCACCGCAAGAAGCGGTACCAGTTGGTTGAGTGAAACAATTGCCAGACAGCATCGCTACCGGATGCTTTTTGAGCCAGAGCAAGAAACCCGAACAAAACGTGGTCACTTACTATGTGACCAATGGATCGCGTCTCAAAAGGGTCGTGAAGAAGCACATACGTATTTGCAAAGGGTTTTTGGCAATAAAGTGGATTGTGATTGGATTGCCCAAAATAGTAATCGGACTTTTAAGCGACACTTATGGCCGTTCCTACCCAAAAAATTTATCATAAAGTTTGTTCGTGGTAATTTATTGGCGAAATACGTGAATGAACATTTTAAAATCCCTGTGATTCATTTGATTCGTAATCCGTATGATGTCATACAATCACAACAACGCGTGAAATTTCCTTGGCTGTATGATCTCGACCACTTTGTGTCGCAGCAGCAATTAGTCGCTCTAATTAAAGAGCAATTTAACTATGACATTACAAATTATAAATCACTGAAAGCGATAGAAATCCTTTGTTTACGCTGGTGTATTGAGAATGTCATCCCGTTGGAGGTCTTAGAACCTTATAAAGAAAAGTCTATAGTCATTAAATATGAAGAATTGATTGCAGATATTAATGCGTTTAAACAGCTATGTGATGAATTTGACTTAGAACCCATAAAGCATCTCGAACACTATTATAAAACACCATCATCGAAAACACATCCGCAAAGCAGCATCATGAGAAAAGAGGCATCGCATTTGAGTTTGACTAATTCTGAAATGTCTGCCATAAAGCACTTATTAGGTGTGTTCAAAACAAACTTGTACCCATCCGATTATGTTCAGACATCTTGACGAAACTGTGAAACTCGGACCCTTAGATTATTTGAATGTTTAGCCAATAACTCAGTCCGTCGTTTCGGTAAAAAGACATGCACCTCATATCATAAAATATAATTAACTTGTTCCTCGAATTGTCCTAACCAAAATTATGCTATTTAATTCATTCGAATTTGTAATATTTCTACCCATTGTATTTGTTGTATACTGGTTTATCTTAAAAGGGAAATTACATTTTCAAAATGCCTTTATTGTCATAGCAAGTTATGTCTTCTACGCCTGGTGGGATTACAGATTTTTGCTGCTTATAATTTTAAGTACGCTGGTGGATTATGTTGTAGCAAAACAGCTCAAAAAAGGACAAAGTAAGGCTTTCCGACGGCAATTACTTATGATTAGTTTGGTATTTAATTTAGGGATGTTGGCCTTTTTTAAATACTTTAATTTTTTCATTGAAAGTTGGCTGGAGGCTTGGCAATCAGTTGGTATTCATATGGAAGCATCAACGCTTCACATTATTTTACCAGTAGGAATTTCATTCTATACTTTCCAAACCTTAAGTTATACGATTGATGTTTTTAGGAAAAAAATAAGTCCTACAAGCAGTCTTATACAATTTGCCGCCTTCGTGTCATTCTTTCCGCAGTTGGTGGCTGGACCCATAGAACGTGCATCACACTTATTACCGCAGTTTGCAATCAGGCGAAACTTCGATGCGAAATTTGCACTGAGTGGGTTTTATTTGATTGTTTGGGGATTATTTAAAAAAGTGGTTATTGCCGATAATTGTGCCTTTTTTGTCAATCAGATTTTTGATGGTAGCGGTCATTTTTCTTCTATGGAATTATTACTAGGAGCGGTGTTGTTTGGATTTCAAATCTACGGGGATTTTTCAGGCTATAGTGATATCGCCATTGGTGTCTCTCGTTTATTTGGCTTTTCATTGTTGACCAATTTTTCTTTTCCATACTTTTCCAGAGACATTGCAGAATTTTGGCGACGTTGGCATATGTCTTTATCCACGTGGTTTCGAGATTATCTTTACATTCCTCTTGGTGGATCAAAGGGATCGAAGCGTCAACAGCTTCGGAATGTCTTAATCGTTTTTTTAATCAGTGGATTTTGGCATGGTGCGAATTGGACCTTCATTATTTGGGGATTGATTCACGCACTTTTATTTTTACCGTTACTGTTGTTTCATGTGAATCGGAAGCATACAAATGAGACACACTTACAGTTGAAGCAAATACCGCAAGTATTGGTCACTTTTATTCTTGTGACCTTGGCTTGGGTGTTTTTTAGAGCAGACACCGTGACTATAGCTTATAACTTCATCATGGAAATCCTAAGTTTTAATGGTACGTCGATAGCATTATTTGTGAAGTCCTCAAAATCGCTATTGTTTAGTCTCATCATTCTGTTGAGCGTTTTGATTTTGCTATTATTTGAACTTAGAGCCGTTCAAAATAATAAGAAAGAAGTAACTTTATCAACCTGGAGTGCCATAAGTATTTGTCTCTTAATTTGTTTTATGGGTGTGTTTAAAAACCCGTCAGACTTTATATACTTTCAGTTTTAAATATGAATACGTTTTTGAAAAGAATAAGCTTAATCATCTTATCGTTCGTGATATTAGCAGCGATGATTTCTGCTGGATGCTTATATGCTTTGAGGCAATCCTCTTTTTATAAACCGTCGTATCTCGTGAATGAAGTGGTTACAGACGATTTTGATTATATCATCATTGGTGCAAGTACAGGTCTGACAACATTGAATACGAAGGTGATCGATTCGGTTCTTGGTGTCAACGGTGTTAATTTATCTATTGATGATACCGCCATTGCGAGTCAATACCTCATGCTGCAACATTTTTTAGCTGAAGGAAAAACTACGAAGTACTGTGTGTTGGCTCCCAATCCCATGGGTTATGATATAGTGAAAGATGACCTTAGCGATAACGATTATCGGTTTATGCCTTATGTAAATCGGGATTATGTTTCAAGGTATTATCAATCCTTTTCTGGAATGGAAGCTAATCTATCATATACATCTAAATGGTTCCCTATGTTAGGTGTTGGGTATTATAATGCGGAATTGTTTTACCCATCCATTGTCAGTTTAATATCTCCAGAAAAACACAACCGCTTTGATGCTCAAGGAAATTACACCTATCCAAAAGTGGAAAGACAAGACCAAAAGGTGGAAAAGCGAACGGATACCCATTTGAAATTCAAAAACAATTACTTGGAAAAAATTCAGGAGTTATGTAGAAAAAATAATATTGAACTCATTTGTTATGTGTCGCCAATGTTGCAGAGAAATATTTTGGTTGATAACCCAGACTATATAGTCATTAACCATAGTCATCTCATCCAAACAAACGCATTATTTTATGATGAATTACATGTTAATTCTGAAGGGCGAGAAACCACTAGCAAACAATTTGCCCAAGACTTAAAACAACTTGCTAGCAACAGCCAATGATGAAACCCTTGAAAATAGCCATTTATTCTGGAGATATTCCAAGTACGACGTTTATAGAGCGTCTCATCCGTGGGCTGTCTCAGCACAAGCATGTCGTTCATCTTTTTGGCTTTAAGAAAAAGACGGTCACATATCAAGGTGCTGTACGTGTTCACGCCTATAGAAATAGGAGAGTTTTTAAAATGGCCTACTTGGTCAAATACCTGTTATTATTGACACTTTTCAAATTTAAGGACAAGAAAAAATTAGATACTATTCTCAAAAAAGATAATAGGTACACCTTACAGAATCTGGTTAAATATTATCCAGTTATTTGGCACCACCCAGATGTTTTTCATTTGCAATGGGCCAAAGGAATTAACGATTGGGTCTGGGTGAAAGCGTTTGACATGAAACTAGTCGTAAGCCTGAGAGGTGCACACATCAATTACTCTCCTATAGCCGATCAAGCGTTGGCAGCAACCTATAGGGCTTGCTTTCCTAAAGTTGATGCATTTCATGCTGTTTCTAAAGCCATTGCTAAAGAAGCAGAAAAATATGGTGCAGATAAAGAAAAAATTACGGTGATTTATAGCGGTTTAAATTTAATAGCACCTAAAGCAAATAATGTTTCCAATAACAAATATTGCCTGCATATCATTTCAATTGGCAGGCCACATTGGAAGAAAGGTTATGTTTATGCGTTGGACGCTTGCAGGTTACTAAATCGTAGACATCTCAACTACCAGTACAAGATTATTGGTGGCGCACATGATATTGAATTGGCCTATCAAATAAATGATTTGAACCTTAGTAATCAGGTAAGTCTTATGGATCAACTGCCTTTTTCTGAAGTAAAGAAAGCGATTCAACAAGCAGATGTATTATTGCTTCCAAGCGTTGAGGAAGGTATTGCTAATGTCGTTTTAGAAGCTCTGGCCTTAAAAACTTTAGTGTTGTCGACCAACTGCGGAGGCATGGCAGAAGTTATTAATGATGGTGTTAATGGATGTTTAGTGCCCATTCGTGATCCTGAGGCCATCGCAGATAAAATATTAGACATTCAAAACATGTCTGAAGAACGCAAACAAGAGATGATCGATTTGGGACATCAAACCGTTTTGGAACAACATAATGAATCGCAATTGATAGAAAATATGCAAGCACTTTATCAAAGTTTATTCTAATGGAATGTAAGAAGCATGAATGAAAAAATAACAGTCGGACTTGTATTATACACGGTTCCTAAGTATTCTGAAACCTTTTTTAGAAATAAAATTATGGGTTTACAGGAGAATGGTTTCGACGTTGTGTTATTTGTGTTATACCATGAAAAAAATAATTGGGACATACCTTGTGATGTCATTTACGCTAAAAACTTCGGAAGTGGGTTTTTTAAAACGCTAGTAAACACATTGGGTGAGTTTTCGAAAACCATTTTCTTAAACCCCAAACGTAGTTACAGACTTTATCAACTTGATAAAAGTGATGGGATTTCTTTAAAAAGTCGATTCAAGCACCTTGTGTTAAGTCAGTTTTTATTTCAGAAACACGTCGATTGGTTACATTTTGGCTTTGGTATGCTAGCCACAGAACGAGAAAATGTGGCTGAGGCCATGCAAGCTAATATGGCGGTTAGTTTTAGAGGGTTTGACTTGTATTTATCGCCTTTGGTGCACAAGGGTTGTTATGATATACTTTTTCAAAAAGCAGTGAAATACCATGTGCTTTCTGAAGAAATGAAAAACACCTTACTCGACCATCGCATTAAACAAGACCAGATAGAGGTGATAACACCTGCCATTGATGTTAACTTTTTTAAGTCAGATGAAAAACGCAGTCAAACAAAGAGGTTAGAATTGGTGACCGTTTCTCGATTGCATTGGAAAAAAGGCTTGGAATATACGATAGAGGCCTTATCCTATTTAAAAGAGGCAGGTGTTGATTTTCATTATACGATTATTGGCACTGGAATTGAAAAAGAACGATTGGTTTTCGCAGCGCATCAATTAGGTGTTTTAGAATGTGTCACTTTTACAGGTAAATTGTCGCATGAAGCGGTGAAGCGTCATTTGTCACAAGCAGATATGTATCTACAATACAGCATTCAAGAAGGCTTTTGTAATGCCGTATTAGAAGCCCAGGCAATGGGACTTTTGTGTTTGGTGTCTAATGCCGAAGGATTGAGTGAAAATGTCATACATGAAGAGACAGGTTGGGTTATTGAGAAGCGACAGCCAGCACTGTTAGCGGCCAAAATTATTGAGGTACAACAGATGACAGAAGAAGAGAAACAACAAATAAGAACTCGTGCGATGCAACGTGTCAATCAGGAGTTTAATCTGGATCAACAGCATCAGAAGTTTGTTAACTTTTACAGATAGTAATATGCCGTTAAGCTAGTAATGATTAATATTGTAACATTCACAAAAATTAGTTGCTGACCCAATGCGTTTGAAGAAAGTACTCAAAAAATTGTTGCATAGACTGAACCCAACAGATGGTGTCTATGTTAATAAGGTACTCTGTGGTGTACCACTTCGCTTGCTCGAAGGAACCTTACGAGAGAAAGAGGATCAAGATGATGCATGGTGGTTTCATTTATGTAAAGATCATTCAGTCATATATGATATTGGTTGTAATACAGGCTATACCGCATTATTAGCATTGATACAGGACCCTGATAAACAAATGATTCTGGTAGACCCAAATCCTATGGCTCTCAAAAATGCGGCACAAAATATTATCATAAACCTTCTTGGCAATCGTGTGAATTATGTGTCTGCTTTTGTTGGTAATTCTACAAATTCAACGGTTAAATTTTATACGGTTGGTGCTGGTGAAGCTGGAAGTATGTATGCTTCTCATGCCGTAACTGCGGCTTCCAGAAATTCATTTTTAGAGGTTAAGACAGTCACCTTAGATGATTTATTTGCACAGTATCATGTGTTGCCTGACCTTGTAAAGATTGATGTTGAAGGAGCCGAGACCATGGTCATGGAAGGCGCACGATTATTAGCTAAAAAATCACAATGCGCGTTTTTTGTAGAAATGCATCATGAGCAAGATTTGTCGATGGAAGATGCGACACAACTTATGATCAATTGGTGCAACGAAGAGAACTACAACGTTTGGTATCTTAAAACTGGTGAAAAAATTACTGCTTCCGAAGTCACAAAAAATCGAGGTAAATGTCACCTGCTATTATTGCCAAAATCACGACCTTATCCAGAATATTTAAAAGGCATTGATCAGAACGCAGCACTACCAAAAACCATTTGATGTTATTCTGTTTACTCAAATATTTGCAACCAACACATTATTTTCAGTTATACCGAAAAACTGAGGCATCGGTATTTCCAGTAGTAGAAGCGCTTCCGGCTGAAATTTTGGGTAAATTAAAGGAAGATAAGGCTTATCAAACCGACTTAGCCATCGCATATGATTTATCATGGCAAGCGATTCAAAGTGGTTATATTGGAGATGCACCAACCTATCAGGATTTTACTAAATTGCCACTTCGAGATAATTACCGTTTTCTTCGGAAGAATTTTCATCATGCTTGGGTGTTTTATGTGTTGATGTTGCGGTTGATAACCTTGCATAACCCTGTGAAAGAGGTAAGCGCTTGGTTTCAAACGAGAAGCGTTTCGCGAGTCCCTATTTCTTCTAAAAAATTCTATGATAAGGCTTATGAGGCGTTTCAGTCGGAATTAATTTTAGAAGCGCCCAAAATCAGCGTGGTTATTCCGACATTAAACCGTTACGACTATTTAAAAGCTATTTTAAATAATTTAGAGCAACAGGATTATACGAATTTTGACGTCATAGTAGTTGATCAATCGGAACCATTTGATGCCTCATTTTACGATGACTTTCAACTTGATATTCAATTAATTCGGCAGGAAGAGAAGGCCCTGTGGTTAGCGAGAAATACTGCTATTCAAAATGCTCAGAGCGAATGGATTGCGCTTTCGGAAGACGATGTATTAATAGCGCCTAATTGGTTGTCGTCACATTTAAAATGTATCGATTTTTTTAAAGCTCAAGTTTCAGCAGGTGTTTTCTATCCTGAAGGTGCACAAATACCTGTAGAGCGTTCGTTTTTTGCGAGATCCACACAGTTTGCAACCGGTAATGCCATGTTGCACAAATCCGTTTTTAAAAAAACAGGTTTGTTTGATAGGCAATTTGAAAAACAAAGAATGGGAGATGGCGAGTTTGGCATGCGAGTGTACCTGAATAACATTAAAAGCATCTCTAATCCATTGGCATCATGTGTAGATGTCAAAGCAGGTTCTGGAGGCTTACGTGAAATGGGCAGTTGGGATGCCTTTAGACCTTCCAACTTTTTTTCGCCCAGACCTGTTCCTAGTGTTCTCTATTTTTACAGACGCTATTTTGGGAATAAGTCAGCCAAATTAGCATTATTACGAACAGTCCCGTTATCTGTGTTTCCCTATCAGTTCAAAAAAAATAAGCCGCTTCAATTACTGGGAGTCTTAGTAACGGTATTGATATTACCATTGGTTCTTTATCAAGTTTTGAGGTCATGGCACATAGCGAGTGCTAAAATTCAAGAAGGACCTTTAATCAAATCTTTGGAGTGAAAAGCAATCAAAAACATATGCTCATTGTAGCTTCAGAATTTCCTCCGCAGCCAGGCGGTATCGGAAATCATGCCTATAATTTGGCACGATATCTTCATGGATTGAACTACGTTGTTGTCGTCATTACTGATCAACGCTCAAAAAATGGTCACGAAGAATTTCAATTTGACCAAAACCAAGCGTTTAGAGTAGTTCGTATAAAACGACGCTCTTTTCGTCCTATCATGTATTTCAACCGCCTATTAAAAACATACCAAGGATTAAAACAGACAGACGTCGTTATTGCAACAGGTAAATTTTCTCTATGGAATGTGGCCATATTACAATATTTTAGTTCTGTAAAAACACTCGCAGTGATCCACGGAAGTGAAGTGAATTTTAAATCTGTTTTTCTAAAGAAATCCATAGATTGGTCTCTGAAAAAAATGCATGACATTGTTGCCGTTTCTAATTATACTAAAGCATTGGTGTCTCATTTGGAAAAGGATGTAAAGGTGATACCAAACGGCATAGATTTATCTGATTGGAACGAAAACCAATTATCTAATATATCTATAAGTGGCCAACCAGTTCTCACAACAGTTGGGCGTGTTAGTTCAAGGAAAGGTCAGGCCAACGTGATTAATCACCTTCCAATACTGATTAAAACATTTCCTGAATTGCATTATCACTGTATCGGAATACCCTCTGAGGCTCGTAGTTTTATGAATTTAGCACAGTCCTTAAATGTGGAATCTCATGTGACATTCCACGGCGAAGTAAGCCAGAAAGTACTGCAGCAAATGGTAAAGGCATCTGATGTCTTTTTAATGCTAAGTTCTGAAACGAGCACTGGCGATGTGGAAGGGTTTGGAATTGCCGTCTTGGAGGCGAATGCCTTGGGAGTACCTGCTATTGGATCTAAAAATTGTGGCATTGAAGATGCTATTGATGAGGGACAATCTGGGGAATTAGTAACTTACGATAATAGTACAGAAGTTTTAAAAGCCTTAGAGCAAATACTTTCTAATAGATCTCACTACAGTGCAAAAGCGAGACAATGGGCTGCTGAACATGATTGGTCAATGATTATAAAGCAGTATGATAATTTAATAGCATGAGCAAACTAACCATCATATCTCATACAGAGCATTACCTCACAGACGACGGTCAAATTGTTGGATTAGGATCTACGGTGACCGAGATTAATCATTTGCTTGATATTTTTGATGAGATCATTCATGTGGCGATGTTGCATAAAGTTCCTGCACCTCCTAGTGCATTACCGTATACGTCTGATAGAGTGAAACTTTTGGAGCTTCCAGCCTTAGGTGGCACCAAAGCGAAAGATAAGTTTCGTTTGGTACTAAACGCTCCGAAAGTGCTGAAAACTGTTAGAAAGGCTTTAAAGCACACCGATTATTTTCAGTTTAGAGCTCCCACGGGAATTGGCGTTTATGTGATTCCATATTTAATTTTTTGTTGCTCCAAACAAGGCTGGTTTAAATACGCTGGAAATTGGAAACAGGAAAAGGCACCGCTAGCATATCGCTTTCAGCGTTGGCTATTGAAAACACAAAAGCGTCGTGTGACTATTAATGGTCAATGGCCAGATCAACCAACCCATTGTTTGACATTTGAGAATCCGTGTTTGACACTCAAAGAAGTAGCCGATGGTGAAAGCATACGTATTCAAAAGCGTCATAACTTATCTCAGATGAATATGTGTTTCGTTGGAAGACTAGAGATAGAGAAAGGAATTGCTTTAATGATTGAATCATTATTGCAATTAAATCCTGAAGAGCAATCCCGTATAAATGATATTCATATTGTGGGAGATGGCATTTATCGTGAAGCCTGCATGACTATGGTAAAAAACAGCACATTAAATTTCATTTTTCACGGTCATATTAGTAGAGAAGTGGTACATGATATTTATAAGAAGTGCCATGCCATTGTATTACCATCGGTGTCTGAAGGTTTTCCAAAGGTAGTCTCTGAAGCTATGAATTATGGCTGTTTACCAATTGTTTCAAATATCTCTGCTATGGCACATTATATTAAAGATGGAGAGAATGGTTTTTTGTTCTTTCCTATTACAAAAACGGAGCTTACGGTTAAGATAAAAAAAATGTTAAATTTGTCTGATACCCAATATGCTAACATGATTTCCACCCAAAATCTGGAATTGTATAAATTTACCTACTCGTATTATAATAAGCGTATTAATAAGGAATTGATCCAGCATACTTAGTTGTTATTCTCTTTATTTAAGAGGGAATAATTGCTTTAAATATTGGTTTTGAGTCCTTTATTTAATAAAAAAAGTTTAATAGGTCTAAAAAAAAAATTACATTTAGCACTTGCTATTAATTCAATCGTTTTAAATGATTTTAAAAAAAATATCTTGGTTTTTTAAACGTCATCCATTTTTATATATAGCACGGTTTAAATTACTGTCTAAAAACTCTAGTATTGAAGATATTCAAAACTATTCTTATAATAGAGTTAATAGAAAGACAGACATACCAGCATATTATAAAACGGTGAATAGCCAGATATTTGAAGATTGTGATTTTAATTCTGACCTCGAACTTATTAAGCATTTAAGTAGATGGTTGCAGAATCACATTAAAGGCGGTAGAGGTCTCAGTGAATCCAGCACAGAAGCACTAAAGATTATGTTGTCTGGAGAAGGTGGTGTATGTAGCGATATGGCGCAAGTTTTTAATAATTTTTGTGTTTTAAATAATATCGAGGTTAGAGAATGGGGAAATACTAGGGCACCTTTCGATAAATCTTATGGCGGCCATTCATTTAATGAGGTATTTGTAAAAGAACTCAATAAATGGGTGTTAATAGACGTCTCTAACGGTATTCTATTTTACAACGGGAAGGATGAACCGTTATCTGTAGTGGAATTATATCAATTAAATAGAAAAAACCATCCTATTTCATACAAGTCCTTCAATCACGAAAAGGAGACCAATAAAAAGAATATTAAAAAAAATTACTTAAATCCAGAGAATGTACCGTTTCTCATTTGTAATTACTCAAACAAAACTTACGATTACTATTTGAACCGAACACCTCCAAGAACACCTATCTTTGTTGTTCATTTTATGCTATATCTTCTCGGAAAAAGTTATCATTATCGCTTCCCCTTGGATGATTATCGAAAAATTTTTTGATATTTGAGGGTTGAAATGACAAAGTTATTCAATGTAATACAGAATACTTTTATAGAGACGTTAACGTTCCATAAACCAAACTAAGTCCTTGAAAACAAACCTTACTTATATCACTGCCGTTGTTTTTCACATAGGTATTGGGGCGCTTATCTATTTTAATGAAAGCCTTTCAAAGGTTTATTTTTTTTCAGCATTACTCTATTTCCTATATAAAATTGTGTTGTCACCAAATGAGTTGAAAAGCTTTGAAGTTCTCAAAGCTTGCGCTTATTTTGTTGGAGCTGAAATATTACTGCGGATGACCAGAGGTTCTATTTCCTATGAGGCTGGTAAGTATTTGGTGATATTATTTATGATAATGGGCATGTTTTACAAAGGGATATCAGGTAGAGGTTATCCGTATTTTATGTATCTCATGTTACTGGTGCCCTCTATTTTTGTGGCCTCAACGACCCTCAGTTTTGATGCCAATTTTAGAACTAATATAGCTTTTGTGTTAAGTGGTCCCGTATGCTTGGGAGTGGCGGCCTTGTTTTGTTATGAACGACGGATCACAATGAAGCAGCTTCATAAGATACTACTTTATATATTGTTACCTATTGTTGCGAATACGGTATATATTTTTCTTTATAATCCTAGTGTTAGAGATGTGCTATCTGGAACAGGATCTAATAGAGCCGCCTCGGGCGGTTGGGGAGCCAATCAGGTTTCTACTATTTTGGGATTGGGAATGTTTCTTGTAGCAGTGAGGTTGTTTACGAAATCGACGAGTTTAGGATTGAAAATCGTTAATATCATTATTCTTTGCGGTATATCATTCCGAGCTATTGTGACGTTCAGTCGAGGAGGTGTTATTACCGCGCTTCTTACAATAACTGCCTTTGTGTTGATCTATTTTTCTGTAATTTCTAAGAGAAAAAAAAATCAGGTCCTCATTTTGTCAATGGTATTTGCCTTCAGTATGCTTATGACTTGGGTGATCAGTTCAAATCAAACCGATGGTTATATTGATTTACGATATGCTAATAAAGATCATTTAGGCAAGCAAAAAGAAGATATTACAACGGGTCGATCCGAATTGTTACAAGAAGAATTAGAAGGGTTTATTTCAAGTCCCTTTTTTGGTATTGGATCGAGTCGTGCGAAAGATCAGCGTATTGAAGATGAAGGGCAAGGTGTCGTGTCTCATAGCGAGTTTGGAAGAACTCTAGCTGAACATGGGATGTTAGGTGTTATCATTTTAATTATTTTAATTTTCAAACCACTTGAATTACGATCCTTTAACAAACGGAACTATTTTTTCTATGCATTTTTAACCTTTTGGTTTCTAACTATAAATCACTCATCCATGCGTTTAGCTGCACCAGCTTTTATATATGCATTGTGTCTTTTGAATGTCGTTAATGAAAAACATCCTTTACATAGGAAACAACTTAAAGAACCGCAAGTCTAATCCATCTGGAATTCAAGTCTTGGGACCTTTATTGGAAAAGGAAGGCTATTCGGTACGCTATGCTTCTTCAAGAACCAATAAGCTGAGACGGTTAATTGACATGGTCTTCTCATGTGTCATTCATGCTAAATCAACGGATGCTGTTCTGATTGATACTTATAGCACTCAAAACTTCTATTACGCTTGGATAATCGGTCACTTATGCCAGTTTCTAAAATTACCGTATATCACGATTTTACATGGAGGTAATTTACCAACCCGACTACAATCGCATCCAAAAAAGTCTCGGTCACTTTTTGAAAATGCGCATTATAATGTGGCGCCTTCCTTGTATATAAAACGTGCTTTTGAAGATTTCGGTATTGACAACCTCATTCATATTCCCAACAGCATTGAAATTAAGAAGTATCCTTTTGAACAAAAGGCGTATGAGGTGCCAAAGTTGTTGTGGGTTCGGTCCTTTTCAAAAATCTATAATCCCAGCATGGCTATCAAAGTTCTTAATCAGCTTCAAAAGACTTATAACAATGCGGAACTTTGTATGGTTGGACCGGATAGTGATGGAAGTCTCAAGGAGGTGATGGCGTTGGTAGAGACTCTAGAATTAAGTGTAAAATTTACCGGTAAATTGTCTAAAGAGGATTGGGTGGCATTATCAAAAGATTACAATATATTTTTAAATACCACCAATTTTGATAACATGCCATTATCAGTGGTAGAGGCTATGGCTTTGGGATTTCCAATAGTTTCAACTAATGTTGGTGGCATCCCCTATTTAATAGAAGATCAGCAAACCGGACTGCTTGTAGAACCTGAAAATGTTGAAGGAATGACAAATGCCATCTTGGGTATCCTGAAAAATTCCGAAAGCCGTCAAGCGATGATCAGTGCAGCCCGAATTCAGGCGGAAAAATTAGATTGGAAACATATAAAACCCTTATGGATACATATCTTAAACCATGATTTTTCTTAAAAAATGATATAACTTATTATATTTACACAAGATCCCGAACAAGCCAATGAGCCTTAAAAAAGATATTCATTTCGAAATTTCTGAACGTAAGATTCTTTTGAGAATCATGGATATCTGTGTCGTGTTTTTAGGACTGTATATACTTCAAACAACTCTAGATTATGACTATCTCACCATAGAACGTGATAATGCTAGTCCATTGATTGTTTTGGCCTTTTATATGACCGTTTTTGGTACTATTTTTGAAATTTACGATTTGCAAAAATCCAGTAAATTGGATGTGACCTTTAGAAATATTGTATTAACAGCCTCTACTACGGTCTTATTTTACTTGTTAACCCCTGTTTTAACGCCTTTTCTTCCAGAGCAACGACTTCAGATTCTATATTTCTATTTGGTGTTTATAGTCATGATCTTCTTTTGGAGATGGGCCTATATTGCGTTTATATCTACACCTAGATTTTATAAGAAAGTACTATTGGTAGGTGAAATATCCAATATCGAGAATATCATTAAACCACTGAATCAATCGGATCCTAATTATAAGATAGTAGGATTTATCAACTCAGAACCAGAAGTAGATTCACCAATTAAATTTAGAGGGTTAAGAGAATTCGAGCCTTCAAAATTATTGGATGTCATTAGAGAGGAGAAAATTTCAGAAATCTTAGTAGCTAGTTATAATTCTGAAACGATAACACCTGAAATTTATCACGACCTTATCGCATTATTAGATAAAGGTTTTACGATTCGTGAGTATACTCAAGTATTCGAGGAAATCACGTATAGAGTTCCTATTCAATTCGTAGGAAAGGACTTTTACAAATATTTTCCATTTAGTAGAAGCAATCAGAACACCTTGTATCTAACCTTCCAAAGAGGTTTTGATATCATTTTTTCTATTTTTGGTTTGATCATAGGTGTCTGCCTATTACCGTTGATAATAATCGGAAATGCCATAGCCAATAAAGGACCTATTTTCTATTTTCAGGAGCGCGTTGGACAAAACGGCAAACTTTTTCAGATTGTAAAATTAAGAAGTATGGTGGTGAACGCTGAAGAGGGTGGTGCAAAATGGGCACAGAAGAATGACACCAGAATCACCAAATTTGGCATGTTTTTAAGACGGTCAAGAATTGATGAATTTCCACAGTTTATTAATGTCTTACGTGGTGATATGAGTATTATAGGTCCGCGTCCCGAACGGCCATTTTTTGTCAATGAATTATCTAGAATTATTCCGTTTTATGAAACCCGACATATCGTAAAACCTGGATTGACTGGTTGGGCACAAGTCAATACAAGATATGGTTCTTCCGTGGATGATAGTCTTACCAAATTGCAATACGATTTGTACTATATCAAGCACAGAAGTGTTTTTCTAGATATCAATATTGTTGTAAAAACCTTAAGTACAATTTTATATTACAGAGGCCAATAAGCACTTAAAGTGTGGTTCTCGGTCTTCTGAAGAATCCGATTAGGAAAATAAAGATCAAAATAAAAAAACTGATTCTAGCGATATAATCGCCAGCTAAAACATAAAAAGTCAATTGCTCGTTTGTAGTAAGTTGGCCAGAAAGAGCGCCTTTTTCATTGTATGCTAATTGATTTGTAATTTCACCTTTCGCATTAATTATTGCCGAAATTCCGGTGTTAGCACTCCTCACAATATCGCGCCTTGTTTCAACCGCTCTCAATTTTGCATAACTTAAATGCTGTTTGTGGCCTTGTGTTTCATTCCACCAAGCGTCATTGGTGACAATCGCTAAAAAATTCGCACCGTTTCTCACGTAACCAGTAACAAATTCACCATAAACAGATTCGTAACAAATAATAGGAGCTGCTTGAAATTCACCGTTAGATGACGAAAACACGCTCCGATAATCTTGTGTGGTTTTCATTGCAATGGTACCACCAAGGTCAATCATGGCATCACCTATAATTGGTTTGAGAATGCTTTGGTAAGGAAAGTTCTCAACACCTACAACTAATTTAGATTTGTTGTACTGCGGTATGCTATCTAAGGTGTTGATGAGAATGGCCGAATTATAATCATCGTACCAAGTGTCTGGTCTGAACTTATAGGTATTCGTTTCTTTTCTAATCCTAGATTTGTCGTGAAACCAATCTATAAATGATATGCCTGCTATAATATTGACATTAGAATGTTCTCGAGCATAGCTTTGCAATCGGTGTTTTAACAGCGAATTATCAAATTGATTCAAAGGCGTGCTTTCTGCAAAAAATGTTTCCGGAGCAATAATAAAATCGGTGGAACCCGTAATCTTTGCATTCGATAGTTCTTTAAATAATTCCAAAAATTTAATATTCGTCATATTATATTTTTCAGAATAAGGATCAATATTTGGTTGTAAGGCGATCACATTTACTGTTTTGCCATCGTGTTTGTAGGTCTTTAAAATCACGAATGACACAATGATTGGTATAAGTATAAAGCCGGCAGTTGTGAAAATTATTGGCTTTAATTTAGAACGATCCTTTCGATATATTAAAATGCCTTTAAAAAGAACAACATTGAGAATCCATACCCACAAGGTACCTCCAAAAGTACCTGTGTATTCATACCATTGCACCCAACTTGTATATTCAGAAAAGCCATTGCCTAGGTTGAGCCATGGCCAAGAAAATTCCCATAACAAATGAAGCTTTTCAAAACTAATCCATAGTGTCACTAAAAATAGCAAGGCTCTGTTTTGTGTCTGTCGTTTGGCATATTTGTGATAAAATAATATCAATAATGCCATCAAACCTGTGTTGACAAATACGGCAAAACTAGCTCCAAATAAACTAGCATGTCGCAACCAACTTGTGGTTGTGACATTCCAAACGAAAAAAGCGAGATATGCTAGTCCGAACACACGGAGTCCTTGCCTTTTGAGTTCGGATTTTCTTAATTGTTTTTCAGCGAATAACAATGGGACAAACCCGAAGAACAAGAACATTGGAAACCCGTAAGTTGGCCATCCAATTGCTAATAATATTCCGGTAAGTAAGGCTAGTAATAAGTTCTTCACTATCTAAAGATACTAAAATCGACTTTTAACGAAAAGACGTTGGAATACAAAGCAGCACTTTGGTCACCAATATCTGTAAAGGCATAATCAATTTGAATGCCTCTATATTTAAATCCTAAACCAAGGCTTGGTTGAAATGTGAGGTCTTCAGAATTGTCGAGTTGTAATTCATTTTGAAAGTTTCCAACGCCACCTCTCAGAAATACTAAGTCGGTATAACCGAACTCAAATCCCAAAGCAGGATTTACACTGGCAAAAGATGTGGAGATGATATCATTATTTTGTTCAAAACGCAGATTTAAGTCGAAAGATGCTAACAACGAATAATCGTAATGAAAAATAAATTTTTTGGACATGCCAATTTGCAGCTTCGGAATTGTGAGTTCCGTACTTTCAGGGACGGTTTGATTTTGACCTTCTATCGCATTTTGGATATCGGCAAGTTTATCTTCGTCGAAAGACCAAGCATTGAAAGTCGTCGTGATATCACGCGCCATCACACCAAATTTCCAATTGTTTTTGGATTCAAATTGAATACCAGCATCCAATCCAAACCCCCAAGAATTGGCAAAATCACCGATAATTCGACGTACAACTTTAGCATTAACACCATAACTAAAACCGTCCAAAGC
>JAAEZI010000085.1:0-868 GCA_018222915.1 Algicola sp.
GCTAATGACTGCACACCATAAAATGCACCTGCTGGATCAGCCCCAACGACCCGGACTTCTTTTGGTGTCACCTTCAGGGTATAAGCTTCCTGCTTAGTCTTTCCTTTAAATGCCTTGTGTTTAGGGTCGACAGAAATTACAACTGGAATCCCTTTATTCGGTGTGACGCCAAGCTGGTTGAAGCGGTGTTCGAGCGTGTCTAGCTGGTCTGCCGTCAGGCTATCTTCTTCTATTTTCAAATTTAGCCCGGAGCTGATGTCAACACTGCTGTTATGCACCTTTATATCGATAGGGGAAGGGATGATTTTGGCAGAGACAGATGATAAGCCGAGATCTTTTACCGCAAGATTTCTTTCATATCGTGTTCCAGCGGTTGCCATGATACTGCTGTCTTCTGGGTAACGTTGCCACATATTGGCGTCTTCCGGTGCGGTACTGATCAAATCCAGGTAACCGGACAAGTCGGCTAAGCCATCTCCTTCCTGTGGAATGGTGTTTGGAATAACTCGAGCTTCAGCTCCTTGTGCTGCCACGTAGTAGCGAGGCATGTAGTCAGAATCGACGATTTTCCAGTGCTCGGCGTCAAACTGAATTGCGACGGAATCACCTGGTTTCAGGCCTTTAAATTTGCTGGTTGGTACGATTCGATGAAGATCTCCATTCACGTGCGTAATTTCGAATAAATCTGATTTTGTATCCAAAATACGGCGAAGCTTGGAGAAGTAGATCTCCCAGTCTCTACCAATCTCTTTTTTGCCTTTATTTGTCAGGGTGATCTCAGCGCGATAGCAATATCCTCCGGGACATTTCGCCTTGGTATCAGCTGGCTGATGTTCAATTGATGCGATGTGAACTTCAAGCGAAGAGG
>JAAEZI010000085.1:878-2749 GCA_018222915.1 Algicola sp.
ATCGACTACCGATTGTATTACTTCTGTCTTTTTGTGATTTTGTTCTGAAGAATAAGCATTACCTGCCAAAAGAGACAGTGAAATTGCAGTCGCAACGGCACTAATATTTACATTCATGTGGAATACCTTAAACGTCGTATAACCTTATTATTTAAAAACCACCAAATCGGAGTCACTATTCGCGCGTTCAAAAACCATCCGCTTGCTCAATACCATTCTTTAGTCATTGATAAACAATATGCTTGTATGGTCATATAAAAAGTAAGGACAAACAAGAGCATAGTTTCTTAGCGACCCATAACCTGATCGCATCCTTTTAAATTCCATCGCCTGATCAAACAAATGTTCAGTCGATGTTATCAGCACATACGTGCTCACCGGCAAATAAGACTAAGGTGATCAAGGTGGTGGGAATGTCAAAAAGTCCGTCCTTTATGGATGATTTATCTCAGGCTGTGGGGAATGCGACGGACTTCAAATGTTTCCAATTACTAAGTGATTATGTAATTAAAAATAAACATTTGGTTTTATGATTTAAATCATCTGTTGTTGTTCGGAGCTATCACTTTTTTAATCCGGTCGAATATTTGGAATTTTGTAGTAGTGATTTTCTAACAACTTACTAGCATGTCTTTGATTTCAGGTTGCTAAAGATGGTTAGAAATGAATAAATCACAGTTTGAGCATTGGTCAAAAACGCGGACCAAAGGTTTCATCCAATATGTATTATTTAATAGCATATCTATTTTATTCGTCGTCTTCACTATTCGTTTTATCGTGCATTCTATAAATAGCGATGAAGTGTCAATGATAGACTTTATTTTCGAACAATCACTCGAGATGGTAGTCATTCTTTTAGTTTTACCCTTTTCATTTTGGTGCTCATGGGTCATTCAAGAGGCACGATATGAAAAAGAAAAAGACAAAAAGTGAGTCGTAGTTGATGTTAACTAAAGTTTATGTTTTTAATTGGTATATTGATACTTTATCTGGAGAGTTATGAAGTACTTTCTGTTTTATGATGAGAAGTCGATGAAAATTTTTGACTTCTCCAATGCTAAGTTTATCTTTATTGTTTACGCGCTAATGTGTACTTGGTCTAGTTTGACGCATAATACGCTGCTATCTGTTTCTACTGCAATCGACCATTATTTTGATATTGATTTAAGTTCTATTTATTCATACGCTGAAGTGTGGGCTGGCATTGATTATTTTTCATTGGTTGTATTAGCTCCTGTTATTGAGACAATTATTTTCCAAGTCATTATTCAAAATATTTCTCGTAAAATCACAAGCAGTCTATTTTTATCTGTACTCATTGCGAGCTTTTTATTTTCTCTAACTCACCTGACTAATAATATTGCAAACGCGGTAAATGCGTTAGTCTGGGAGTAGCGTTTGCAGTGACTTACGAATACTTCCGAGTTAAATATGGGCATTGTTGGGCCACATTGGTTACTATTTTACTTCATGCTTTTTGGAACGTATCTTTGTCTTATTCATTTTATCCAGAAAAACTGATGGGTTCAGGCATGTAAGTTGTGAATATGTATTAATACGCTATCTTCACATGGTCAGACAAAGTGTAAACTTAAGATACCAACATAGTGTGTGATTGCTTATGGGGCGTATTTACCCAATGGAAAATACGGCATCAAACCCTGATGAAAAAATCGAGCAATTAAAACGCAAAGTTGAATCCATGGGATTTGCCTGTCACATCGGTGGTTAATACGACTCTCAATCGGAGGAAGCCTATTCGGTGCTTGCTCCGTATTCACCCTTTGAACTTTGGTTATATTAGCAAAATATAAAATACCATATTACGTGCTTCACACCTTAACAAAGCATCAATAGACATAAGAAAGTTG
>JAAEZI010000086.1 GCA_018222915.1 Algicola sp.
ATTCATAGCAAAGACACCACGAATTGATGGCGAAAATTTAAACCATTGGTTATAAAAATCGATACCAAAACCCAGTTCATAAAACAAGACATTTTTCGTAGTTCTAAATTGACCAGCACTATTATCATCTGGATTTTCCTCGTTGCTTGACAGGTTTATTGAAGTTGAAATTCCTGCAAGAATAAAAGGCTTAAAGTTATTAAGTCGCTTAGTTGACACTTTTAAAAGCAAGGGAAAATGAACATAGGTTGATTTAACCTCACGTAATAAATCTGAATCATTGAATTCTAATCCTTCAAAATAACTTGGATCATACATCAAATTACGCTGCGTGATAAAAAGTCCAGGTTCAAATCTTAGGTCTAAATATTCGTTGATGCGCAAATTAGAAACCAAACCTACACTAAAACCTACGTTAGTTTCAACTAGAATATCTTTTAAATCTTCCTCATAATTAAACTGATAATCATAACTATTTAATCCGAGAAAAAATCCCCAGGACAAACGTGCTTTATCGAAGTTTTCATTATTTTTAATTTTTTCCCTACTAAACAATTGCGCACTCGCAGTTTGCGATACAATTAACAAGGCTAAGACTATAAATACTCTCTTCATAAATTTACATTATGCTTTGGATGCACTGTAAATAGTTGCAACACCAAAGGTCTGTGGTTGATCTACAACGTTAATAAACCCAATTTTACGCAAAATATTGTTTAGTGCTTCACCAAAAGGAAAAACCGAAGCTGATTCACACAAATACGAGTAAGCAGATTGGTCTTTAGAAAACACCTTTCCAATAGTAGGCAAAATATATTTAGTATAAAAGTTATACCCTTGTTTAAATGGCGTTTTTGTTGGCATAGATGTTTCAAGAATGACAAAAACACCATCAGGTTTTAAAACGCGATAAATTTCGGCAAGGCCTTTTTCTAAAGTTTCAAAATTTCTTACTCCAAAAGCTACTGTTATCGCATCAAAAGCATTGTCTTCAAATGGCAACTGTTCAGAATCACCAATAACCATACTAATTTTGTCATCTAAATTCTTGGTATTAATTTTCTTTCGACCAACTTCAAGCATCCCATCGCTGATGTCTAAACCGACAATTTTACTTGCAGATGTTTTAGCTAAACTAATCGCCAAATCTCCTGTTCCAGTGGCAATATCTAGAATATTTTCCGGATTAGATTTGGCAACAATATCAACAACTTTATTTCTCCATTTAATATCAATTCCAAAAGAAATCACACGATTTAAACCATCGTATTCTTTTGAAATGTTATCAAACATTTGAGTGACTTGTTGCTTTTTATTTAACTCACTATCTTTGTATGGTTTTACTTTTGACACCTTCAATTTTTTTGCAAATATAGATAACTATCTTGTAGTATTTAAGAATTTACGCTACGAATTATTATCAAGGCTCAATTCCAATAATTGAGATAATATTATAGTATATTTGTATGTTTTTTCAATACATTTTATTTAATGAAAATAATAATTGCTGGAGCAGGAGAAGTCGGATTTCATTTGGCAAAACTATTGTCTTACGAATCTCAGGAAATTACACTTATTGACATCGATAAGGAAAATTTATCTTATGCAAATGACCATTTAGACATACGAGTTATCAAAGGTGATGTGACATCAATAGCCATTTTAAAAGAAGCTCGAATTAATACTTCTGAATTATTTATAGCTGTAACCTCATCTGAAACTACCAATATTACGGCTTGTGTTCTTGCTAAACAATTAGGTGCAAAACGAACCATTGCCAGAATATCTAACTCTGAATTTATTGATAATAAAGATGATGTTGGATTTACAAAATTTGGTATTGATGAGCTCATTTCACCTGAAGCACTTGCTGCCAGTGAGATAGAATTATTATTGAATCAATATGGTTTTAATGATACGTACGAATTTGAAGAAGGCGCATTGACGATGTTGAGTTTACGTTTATCAAGAACTGCATCTTTTGTTGGCAAAACTGTAAAAGAAGCAGCTCAGGTATTTCCAGAACTTCATTTTATTCCTATTGCTATTCAACGCTTCGGAACTCAGTATACTATCATTCCAAGAGGTGACACCCAATTTAAAGAAGGCGACAAAGTTGTATTTATGACTTCTGAAGGTGGAGATGACGAGCTTTTTGAGTTTTCAGGACGTGTGAGATCTGAAATTAAAAATGTGATGATTCTAGGCGGAAGTAAAATTGGATACAAAACCACAAAAGATCTTTGTGAAAGTAAATTCAATGTGAAAATTATTGAAAAAGATAAGGATATCGCTTTTGAACTTGCCGATGACTTGCCAAATGCTCTGGTCATAAATGGTGATGGTAGAAATGTTGAACTCTTAGAAGAGGAAAACATTGGTGATATGGATGCTTTTATATCAGTGACTGGTAATTCTGAAACTAATATCATGTCTTGTCTGGTTGCCAAATCTAAAGGGGTTAGAAAAACAATTGCATTGGTTGAAAACATGGATTATTACCAGTTATCGCAATCTATTGGTATCGATACACTCATCAATAAAAAACTTTTAGCAGCAAACAACATCTTCAGATATATTAGAAAAGGTGAAGTTTTAGCTATGACTAAATTGAGCAATATGAATGCTGAACTGTTAGAGTTTGAAGTGAATTCACCAAATTCTAAAATCACAAAAAAAATTATTAAGGATTTAGATTTTCCCCGATCTGCAATTATT
>JAAEZI010000035.1:0-16927 GCA_018222915.1 Algicola sp.
TGAATGCTTCTATTGCAAACACCTCGAAATTTGAGGATTATAAGCTTGAGAATATTGTGGGCAATCAATTAACGGCACAAGGATTTTTTGAAACGCTTTCAAACTCCTTGACCACTCCAAAGTATATTGCATTGAGTGAGCAATTGAAAGATGCTCATAATGTTGAAATGCTTAATCCATTAAGTAACGACCTAAGTGTTATGCGTCAGAGCCTGTTATTTTCAGGTTTGGAAGTTGTGAATTACAACATCAATAGAAAACGTGATAATCTAAAATTATACGAATTCGGAAAAACCTATCACAACTTTTCAGAGCATCGTGAAGAGCAAAAGCATTTAGCGCTGTTATTAACGGGAAACAAAAACACCTCACGTTGGAACGCTCCTGTTCAAAAAAGTGATTTTTTCTACCTAAAAGGTATCGTCAACAGCACCTTAGATCGCTTAGGTCTATCGAATGTAAAGGTCTCTCCAGTAAAGAATGATCTTTTTAGTGAAGGAATCAATTTGTCTTTGGGAAAAACCCAATTAGTAACGTTTGGCATTGTGACTAAAAAGGTATTGAAGCATTTCGGAATTTCTCAAGAAGTCCTCTACGCAGACTTTAATTGGGACAATGTGCTGGAAGCAGCAAAGCATAACGATATTAAATTTAAGGACATTCCTAAATATCCAGAAGTTCGTCGTGATTTTGCTTTATTATTAGACGAAGAAGTCACTTTTGAAGATATTGATAAAATTGCTATGCAAACCGAAAAGCAGCTCCTCAAAGATGTCGACCTTTTTGATGTATATCAAGGAAAAAACCTTCCGAAGGGCAAGAAAAGCTATGCTGTAAGTTTTACCATTCAGGATGAAAAGAAAACCTTGACCGACAAACAAATTGATAAAATAATGAAGAAGCTTCAAGCTAATTTTGAAAAGCAGCTTGGTGCAGAATTAAGATAACAACTAAGCCTTTTCAATTAGAAAAGGCTTATTTTGTGTAATTATATACATATATAAATCAGCGTATCAATTCAATGGTAGAGTTGCAAGTTCTTCCAGTCCTATCACAATCAATACCTTGTTCATTTGTACCGCTAATCGCATTAGCTGTGCTCGCTCCTGATCCCGAAAAAGAATTAGTTGCAGGATTATATTGCAGAGTCCATGTGTCATTTACGGTTTGGAAATTAATACCGGCACACGAAGGACTAAAGAAGTCTTGATAACTCACATTTGCTGTTAATGTAAGATTTTCAAAAGTAAAGCTATTGGCAATATAATTTCCATTAGAATCGTTTTCCGCTGTAATGGTATAATCGTCATTTAATATAAACGTCCCTACACCATTATCGGTAAACAGGGTTCCATCTGAACTCTCACAGTCAGTAAAATCCTCTATCGTCCAAGCTCCAAATATGTTGCTGTATGTTTCCACATAAGTAAAGTCACCATCTACCTCCTGTAACACCATTTTATAAGGTGTAAGCTCTAAAATGGTAATGGCAGAAGAATCACCATCTGCAGTTTCCGTAATCACATTACCTGTGACTGTATAACTACTTATTATTTCATCGGCTGTTTCACAGGATTCACCATAATATTCTGTAGCAATTAATTGAGTTTCTGTAAATTCAACGGTGATATTACAAGCCTCAATATTAAAAACATCTACACCATTCTCAGTTTCACCTGTAAGGTACCAAGTTTTATTTTGTAATAATTCAGCATCAATATCTTCATTATTGGCAAGCGTTACTGTAGCGAGCGCGAAACAACCATTATCGTCTTCAACAATCACATAGTAATTTCCTTCTTCTGTTACAACGATTGAATCGGTGATAGACTGTACATCACTCTCACCTGTTGACCAATAGAATGTATAGTTTGCTGAGCTGCCATTTACAATAGCCACCAATAAATTCCCTGGATCCACACCTATAATAACTTCCAAACTCGAGTCGTCACATTGGTCTTCTTCAAGACTCACTACTTCAGAACAAATAAAATCCGTGTAGGGTATCGAACAAGCATCTGCCATATTAGATGTCGATCTTTCATTACAGGAGTTGTCATATTCACAAGTAATCGATTCTCCCGCTGTTTCCACAATGACAGCACTTCCAGCAATCATTATTCCTGTGTACACCACAATTGCAACAATAACAAGCAATCCTAGATTTAAACTGGCTCGACTCGTGTCTTGATTATTTACATAAAAAGAGAATTTGTCTAGAATGTTTCTACTGTTATTAAGCGCTTCTGACAGTAATAGATCATCCTCTGAACTTAAAAAATCTCCAAAATTGCTTAGACCGACACCTTCAGAAATATCCGCTACCTCAATCCCATCACCAAAATAAATACTGCCAGAAGCATTATCTTCAATAACAAAAAGCTCCTCGAAAATTTCCCCTGTAATTGGATTTTGCTGATAAATAGAATTGATTTTGCCGCTTTGATCGAAGCCAATAACAGTGGACAATCCCGAGCCATCGTCACCAACAAGTTTTGACAAACTTGTAATATTTCCATTGGCATCCGTTCTAAAATAAGAAGTCACCTGTCGGTTGTTATTAATGTCTGAGTAGGTCGTTTTTGGAATGATTGTATTTGGAGCAGAATTGTCTCCAAACCTTATAAATTGAACATCTATGGGCTCATCCATTTGAGAATTAGTTCCATCATCTTCAGAACATGAAATTGATAAAACAATGAGACAAAAAAGGGCATAAAAACGAATAAATTTTTTCATAATAAAAAGTTTGGTTGGTAAGTTTGTAAGATAACAATTAAGTGAGGTAGATATCATACCTTATAGCGGGTATATTAACATTTTAACGAGTTTTCACAACCATTGTGTGCCTAAATTGATTATCAATCCAAAGGATTGACTCTCTTTAGCTAAAAACTGAAAATCAGTTCCATTATTTGATGATTAGAATGATTATGGCTATCGATTAACGAACAATTCCATCTTGTTAAACAATTTAAAATATTCTACACTTTTTTTAGATGCCTCTTAAATAATGTGTAATTTTAACATTCATTAAAACACCAAAATCATGGCCAAAATAACATTAGGTGGCAATCCATGTCACACCTCCGGATCCTTGCCAGAAGTAGGCACTAAAGCACCAGAATTCAATTTAACATCCACCGAATTTAAAACCGTATCACTACAAGATTTTAAAGGTCAAAATGTTATTCTAAACATTTTTCCAAGTATCGATACAGGCGTTTGTGCGCAATCTGTTCGCACTTTTAATAAAGAAGCTGCTGATTTAGACAACACGAAAGTGCTGTGTATTTCAAGAGATTTACCGTTCGCCATGGCACGATTTTGTGGCGCAGAAGGACTTGACAACGTGATCAGCTTATCCGATTTTAAAGATGGTCATTTCGGCAAAAATTACGGTGTAGACATCGTAGATGGTGGCTTTGAAGCATTACTGTCGCGTTGTGTGGTTGTTGTTGATAAGGATGGAAAAATCATACATACCGAACAGGTCTCTGAAATTGGCGATGCGCCTAATTACGATGCAGCCTTAGAAGCTTTGAAATAGCACTGAGTCTCTAAGACGACACCCAAGACATGGCTAAAAAAGAATCCTTTTTGATGAATCGGCTTAAAAGCATTGGTTATGCTTTTAAAGGCGCTCTCTATTTGATAAAAACAGAATCCAGTATAAAAATACAAGTGGTAATAGCTATTCTTGTGACGTTGGCTGGTTTCTATTTTAATATTTCTAAAACGGAGTGGCTGTTTCAAATTGCATTTATTGGGTTAGTTATGAGCTTAGAAGGCGTTAATACTGCAATTGAGTATCTTTCAGACTTTGTACATCCCGACATGCATGCCAGTATTGGTCGCATTAAGGATATTGCGGCTGGTGCGGTTTTTATTGCAGCAGTCTCGGCAACAATTGCTGCCATGGTGATTTATATTCCGAAGTTGTTTTAAATACTATTACGTTAGGATAAACGTTAGTAATTTGTATTTTTGTTTGATACTAATAACCCTTTAATGGCGAAGAAAAAAACCAAGACCAAAAGCAAAGCTAAGACCACGCCTAAATTTAAAAAACCGAGCTTTAAACTTACCAGTCAACAGAAATTAATTGTTGGTAGTTTATTGATTATTCTTGGGGTTTTAATGTTTATAGCTTTTCTTTCTTTTTTCTTTACTGGAAACGCTGATCAAAGCACACTTTCTGAAATGTCCTCTCGCGACGTTATGGCTGAAAACTGGCTTAATAAGGTAGGTGCTTGGGTAAGTGATTTATTTATCAACAAAGGTTTTGGAATTTCATCCTTTATATTTTCAGGGTTATTTTTTCTGTCTGGCATTTACATCACCTTAGATATAAACAAGGGACGCTTACGTCGCCATTGGATTTGGGGAACATTGATTGCTATTTGGCTTTCCGTTTTTTTCGGATTTTTTGCAAGTACCTATGACACCTTGGGTGGTACCATCGGTTTTGAGATGAATACCTTTTTTCAAGATTATATCGGTAAAATAGGTACGGCCTTATTATTGCTTTTTGTGCTGATTTCTTATTTAGCCATTCGCTTCGGTATTAACGGTGAATCGTTTGTAAAACTATTTAAAAGTGCCAAACGCGACATAACAAATGAAATAAAAACAGCTGAAGACGACCAACCTTTTGTCGTTGACAATGATCTTACGGCTGAAGCTGAAGACATTAAATCCGCATTTGATTTAGATGTTAAAGATCAAGAACCTGAACATAAAAAAGAGGCCACTGCGAAGCCTCAACCTAAAGAAGACTTGGAGCCTAAATTAAAAATGGAAGTCTCAGAAACAAAGAAAGACGACCCTGATTTGGATATTGAAATTGAAACCGTTGAAGAAGAAATCTCTGAAAGCGACAATCTTTCTGATAAATTAGTTGAAGATTTTGGACAGTTTGATCCCACGCTTGAGCTAAGCAAATTTCAGTTTCCACCATTAGACCTTCTGAAGAAATACGATACAGAAGGGATCACCATTAATCAAGAAGAATTAGAGGAGAACAAAAACCGCATTGTTGAAACTCTCAACAACTACAAAATTGGTATTGCAAGTATCAAGGCCACTATTGGTCCCACAGTGACGCTTTATGAAATTGTCCCTGAGGCTGGCGTTCGTATTTCTAAAATTAAAAATCTAGAGGACGATATCGCACTGTCGCTTTCAGCTTTAGGTATCCGTATCATTGCGCCTATTCCAGGAAAAGGAACCATAGGGATTGAAGTCCCTAACAAAAATTCTACGATTGTTTCGATGCGTTCGGTCATTGCCTCTCAAAAGTTCCAGAAGTCTGATATGGAACTTCCTATTGCTTTTGGAAAGACCATTAGCAACGAAACCTTTGTGGTAGATTTGGCACGAATGCCTCATATGTTAATGGCTGGTGCGACAGGTCAAGGTAAGTCCGTAGGACTAAACGCTGTATTAACCTCACTGCTTTACAAAAAACATCCAGCAGAAGTCAAATTTGTCTTGGTGGATCCAAAGAAGGTGGAATTGACCTTGTTTAATAAAATTGAACGTCATTATTTAGCGAAATTACCTGATAGTGAAGAAGCCATTATCACCGATAACACGAAGGTGATCAACACTTTAAATTCGCTGTGTATTGAAATGGATAATCGGTATGAAATGCTGAAAAATGCCATGTGCCGAAATATTAAAGAGTACAATACGAAATTTAAAGCTCGAAAATTAAATCCTAACGACGGACATCATTTCTTACCTTACATCGTATTAGTTGTTGATGAATTCGCTGATTTGATCATGACGGCAGGTAAAGAAGTGGAAACACCCATTGCGCGTCTGGCTCAATTGGCTCGTGCGATTGGTATCCATTTAATTATAGCGACACAGCGTCCATCAGTAAATGTCATTACGGGAATAATTAAGGCAAACTTCCCGGCACGTATTGCTTTTAGAGTGACGTCTAAAATAGATTCACGTACCATTTTAGATGGTTCTGGAGCGGATCAATTGATTGGTCGTGGTGATATGCTCTATACACAGGGTAATGATATTACACGTATCCAATGTGCTTTTGTAGACACACCTGAAGTAGAAAAAATCACCGAATTTATCGGTGGTCAGAAAGCCTATCCTGAAGCCTATTTACTACCAGAGTACGTTGGAGAAGAAAGTGGCACAAGTCTTGATAATAACATTGAAGATAGAGACAAGTTGTTCAGAGAAGCAGCAGAAATTATTGTCACCGCACAACAAGGTTCTGCGTCCTTATTACAAAGAAAGCTCAAGTTAGGTTACAATAGAGCTGGACGTCTCATCGACCAACTGGAAGCAGCTGGTATTGTAGGTGGATTTGAAGGCAGTAAAGCGCGACAGGTGTTGGTGCCAGATTTAGTAGCGCTTGACGAGTTGTTAGCAAATGAGAATTAAATTGAATGATAATATTTCCGTAGAAAAATAAATAAAACAAATGAAGCAAGTAGTAGTAATAGTAGCACTTTTAATTGGAGGTATCGGGTTTTCACAAGATTCGAAGAAAGCCGAAGCATTACTCAATGATGTGCACAACAAAGTAAGCGCTTATGATAATGTCTCCATTGATTTCAAATATGTATTAGAAAATTTAAGTGAGAATATCAAGCAAGAAACACGTGGTGATGTGACCATGCAAGGTGACAAATACCTGCTAAACATACTGGGAGTAACACGTATATATGATGGAAAAACGTTGTATACTATAAGTCCGGAAGACGAAGAGGTGACAGTTTCATCAGACAACACAGAAGATGAAAATACGATTACACCAAGTAAGATGATGTCGTTTTATAAGGATGGATATACGTATGACATGGATATTATCCAAGATGTCAAAGGACGAAAAATTCAGTTTGTAAAATTGAATCCTATCGATACGAACTCTGAAATTGAGGAAGTCTATCTTGGTATTGATGCACAAACAAAACACATTTACAGACTTATTGAAATTGGAAAAAACGGTACAAAGACGACTTTAACTGTTAATTCTTTTAAAACGAATGAACCGATTTCCAAAACCTTATTTACTTTTGACGCATCAAAATACCAAGACTATTATATCAATAAATTAGACTAGGATAAGCATTCCACTTTATGAAAATACTAGATAGGTATATACTTACGACCTACCTAAAAACATTTTTGAGCGTGTTTGTAATACTCATGTTCATTTTTGTTTTACAGGCTATCTGGTTATATATTGGTGATTTGGCAGGTAAGGACTTAGATGCCTTTGTCATTATAAAACTCCTACTCTACATTACGCCCACACTTATACCATTAATATTGCCATTAACCATTCTTTTGGTTTCTATTATGGTCTTTGGACAGTTTGCCGAAAACTATGAGTTCGCTGCCATGAAATCTACAGGTATTTCATTGCAACGTGCCATGAAAAGTCTAAGTGTCTTTATCGTTCTTCTAGGTGTGGTCACTTTTATATTTTCAAACAATGTGATTCCATGGGCTAATTATAACGTCTATAACTTAAGGAAAAACATTGCCCAAGTAAAGCCAGCCTTAGCCATTTCTAAGGGACAGTTTAATGATATCGGTGAATATAACATCAAGGTAGAGGATAAAAGCGGTGAGAATGGCGAGTTTTTAAAAAATGTTGTGATTCACAAAAAAGCAGGAAATGGCTCAAAAAACCGGACGGTCATTGTGTCTGAAAGTGGTGAACTTAAGAGTAATGAAAATTCCAATATCCTTCAATTAGTCCTGTACAATGGGAATTACTACGAGGAGATAGAAACAAAAGACCCACAAAAAATTAGAAAAAAACCACATGCTAAAAGCTACTTTGAGGAATATACAATCAATGTAGACCTAGAAGGTTTAAACGACGTGGATATCGATAATAAAAGTTATGACAATCGTTATAACATGTTGGATGTTTCTGCTTTAAATTACACCATCGATAGTCTTTATGAAAAGAAGGCTTCCAGTCATAGAGAATTTGCCAATACCCTTTATAATAGAACCAGTGCCGCGACGTTGAATGAGAATATTTCACCTAAGAAAGATTCCGTTTTTGAAGGCGACAATGTGATAGACATCTTTGATTACCGAACAAAGCTCCAATTATTGAGTTTGGCTGGTAATACCATAAACAGTACTAAGCAAATTATTACGACCAATAAGAAGAATTTCGTCAATAATACGAAATGGCGAAATAAACACGTGCATTCTTTACATGACAAATATGTCTTAGGATTAGCCTGTATCATTCTGTTCTTCGTCGGTGCTCCTTTAGGCGCTTTAATACGTAAAGGTGGCATTGGTTTGCCTTTGGTGGTCGCAATACTCTTATTTCTTACGTATCATTTCATTGGGATCTTTGCGAAAAACAGTTCGCTAGATGATTCTATGAATCCTGCTTTAGCAGCTTGGCTTTCCACACTCATCATGTTCCCTTTAAGTATTTATTTAACACGAAGAGCTACAAAAGACCGACCATTATTTGAATCTGAAGGCCTTTTAGAACCCCTCAAAAAACTATTCAGAATTAAGAGCAAAACGCTCACTTACGACACAACGCTTTTGGATGTCAACTCCGAAAATTATCAGACTTTAGCGAGTTATGATAACAACAAACTTATTGATGTGATCAAGCATTATAGAGATTATGATTACGGTATTGAATACAAAAATTCGTCTATTACTATTTTAGAATCGAGGGGTATCACTAAGCAAGAGCTAAAATTTGGAGGTAATCTTACAGACCATTCATATGAAGAGTCTATCAGGCTCAAATACCAGTACGAAGAAAACTCCAAACTTGCTTTCGTGCTATACATCATAACCATTTGTTTGGTTATTCCTGGAAGAATTCTAATGAATAATGAATTTGACAAATTAGGAGGTGCTTTATACCTAACAGGTATTTTTGTGGGTATATTATTTTCATTTGCTTTGATCAAATCACTTGTGGACCAATCTAACTTATACAAGCAACTAGGGAAAAGCAGTGTCGTTAATGCCTTAATCATTGTGTTTTTAGGACTACCACTCTACTTTTTGGCTTACTTTTATCAAAAGAAAAAAATTAACGAAGATCTCAAAACGAGTGTTTTAAAGAAACAGACAGCGGAAAATGAGTCCAAATCGATTGTCAATAATACCATGGCATTTAAAACTGCATTAAAAGACTATACATCTTACGCTAAGTTTGCTTATATATTCTTTAGTATAGGAATACTATTAACCGTAGCACATTTTATATTTAAAAACAATGACATACCGCCTGCGACAACCGCAACATTGGAGTTATCATTAGTCTCTGCGTTCTTATTTATCATTTATGCCATACGGGCTAGCATCAGTTTCAAAAGGCTGTTTAAATATATCGACGACCCTTCAAATAACCAACATAACCTTTGGACTTTAATCAGTTTTCCTTTATATCCTTTGGTATATCACCTCAGACGTAATAAAATACCAACAGAGGTTTCAGCATAGAAAAAATAAGCCATATCTTTGCATTTTTAAATATTATTTCATGACGACTGATACTGCCCAACAGAAAGCCCATATTCAATTAAATACCATTGAAGAAGCCATTGAAGACATCAAACAAGGTAAGGTGATTATTGTGGTTGATGATGAAAATCGAGAAAATGAAGGTGATTTTATTGCAGCTGCTGAAGCCGTAACTCCTGAAATGATCAATTTTATGGCCAAACATGGACGTGGACTCATCTGTGCACCTTTAACAGAAGATCGATGTGATGATTTGGATTTAACCATGATGGTGCAGAATAATACCGTTTTACACCACACACAATTTACGGTATCTGTAGATTTAATAGGTCATGGTTGCACGACAGGAATATCGGTTCACGATAGATCCAAAACCATCAAAGCCTTAGTTGACAGTGAAACAAAACCTCACGACTTAGGAAGACCAGGACATATATTTCCTTTAAAAGCGAAGAACGGTGGTGTTTTAAGACGTACTGGTCATACTGAAGCAGCGGTGGATTTAGCGCGATTAGCAGGATTTCAACCTGCAGGTATTCTCGTAGAGATATTAAATGAAGATGGTACTATGGCAAGGTTGCCACAATTATTAGATGTTGCGAAGAAATTTGATCTCAAATTGATTTCTATCGAAGACTTGGTAGCCTATCGTATGGAGCATGATTCGCTTATTGATAAAAAAGAAGACTTCAACATAGAAACGCGTTTCGGACAATTTCGATTACGTGCGTATCAGCAAACAACGAATGATCAGATCCATATTGCGCTAACAAAAGGAACATGGTCAAAAGAGGAATCGGTATTAACTAGAGTTAATTCAACCTTGGTCAATAATGATATTTTAGGAACTTTGACCAACAATGCTGATGAAAAGCTCGATGACATGTTTCGGGTGATCAACAAAGAGGGCAAAGGCGCTATTCTCTTTATCAATCAGCAAGCGCAATCCATGAACCTCTTAAAACGCTTACGCCTTTTAAAGGAGAATCAAGTGGAAGGACAAGTGACCAAAGCACCAAATATTGAAATGGATTCCAAAGACTTCGGTATTGGCGCACAAATTCTACACGATTTGAATATTCACAAGCTACGACTCATTTCCAACAGTCAACAAACCAAACGTGTGGGTATGATTGGTTATGGTTTGGAAATTGTGGATTATGTGAATTACTAATCTGCCACAACCTCGAAAGTCTTCAGAAGCCCTTTCTTGTCCGCATTTGGTGTTTCTGAAACCAATACATAGTTTCCAGGTTCCAGATCTACCTCGAAATACCCAGTTTCGCCAGCTTCACAGTTATTCATACCACCCAAAAAGACAAATTGATTTGGAGCAGGTGTCCTTAAACCTTCGGGATTCATCCAATTAAGCCACTCATAGAGCGTAGCCATATCGGCACCATCGTCATATCTAACCAAGTTCACATCTTGTCCCGAAAAATGCTCATGTGGCACTTGATCTATAAAATCCACCTTAAATATATTTTTACCTGTGGTTGGTGTTCCTTCAAACGTATACCCTTCCGTACTCGAAACACTTACTGTATGCATAGCACTTGGAGGCGTGTGATTGGTTGGCTCATCTACAACGGTAATAAACTTCCACATCCCATGAGAGGTATGCCATTCCCCATTGATCGCTTTGACATAGCATTCCATCATGTACTTACCTGGCACGAGGTGAATGGTAGACACAGCCGTTTTACCTGGAGAAATTAGGCCTGATCCACCATAGCGTTTCACATCGTTAAACCAGGTAGGAATATTTCCAAATGCTGCCATAGCACTGTCTGGCTTCTCCTCTATTAAATATCTCATACCATCATCAAAAGCTGGCATTAAATGATCGGTGATATCTGATGTCACGATGGAATCCGAAGGCAGTTTGTCCATCAAGAAAAAATGCACTTCCCCAGAGCGATTTTTATAATGAAAGGTGGTCCAACCAGACCTTAAGGTATCAAGAGTTTCAAACTCCATGGCTCTGGTAATGATGTCCACTTGGCTATAATCTTTGACGTCTTCTGTTTTTTCTTTGGTCTCAATATCCTTTTGATGTTTGCTGTCAGATTTACAATTTGCTAGAAATAGCGTGGTAAACAGCATGGACATCAATACAAATACACTCTTGATTCTCATAATAATGGTTTTAGTTGGTTTTTTTAAAATTTACTGAATAGGTAAGTTACTATTTAATGATTAATCTTTTGACAATTAATTGATTATCCAAATAGACATGCATTACATACACACCCGAAGCGAGCTCAGCACATTCAATATGGTTACTATCAGTTTTTTCAATGACTAATTGACCTTTGAGGGTATGCAACTTTACTTTATGGATGTGATTGTTGCTTTTAATAGTTACTATATCAGACGTTGGATTTGGGTAAAGGCTTATACTATTTTCTAGAAAGTTAGAATTTTGTGTACTTAAAGATTCGGCATCAAATTTTACGAGCCAATAATCACCATCGCCTTGTAAAGTTCCTGCTGCAGTGTCACTTGAATCGGTTCTACCTGCAACTGCAAAACCACCATCTGTAGTTTGAATTACACTTCTAAAAATGTCAAAACTGGAACCTCCGACAGATTTTTGCCATATGATATTTCCTGAGGTATCCAATTTTATGAGCCAGCCATCATAGCTGCCTTGATTCGTTGTGACATCACCATCGTTGGAATCTGAATACCCTGCCACAAGATAATTACCATCTACCATTTGAATTATGGAATAGGCTCTATCGTGTTGGGAGCCACCCAGTGATTTTCCCCATTGTATATTTCCATTGGAATCTAATTTAATAACCCAAATATCTTCCAAACCATGATTCCCGGAAACATCTTCATCATTGGAATAACTATAGCCTAATACTATATAGCCGTTATCTGTAGTTTGCTGAACATGCCACGCACTATCAATATTTGTTCCTCCATATCTTTTATTCCATTCTATGTCACCCATAGCATTCAGTTTTATGACCCAGTATTGCGGTGGATTTACTAATTCTTCAAAAACAAAAGTTTCTCCTGCCACAATATAACCGCCATCACTGGTTTGTTTGATACTATGAAATTCCTCATTGTTACCATTATTATCAAAACTATAAAGGTTTTGCCATTCTATATTTCCAGCTGCATCTATTTTAATAACAATACCCTCTTTATGACTGGTGCCTAACCAGGAATATCCAGCAAGAACATAGCCTCCATCTGAGGTTTGAAGGATTTCCCAAGCTCGTTCGGTATCTCCATCACCATAACTTTTTTGCCATTCTAAATTCCCAGAAGCATCAAGTTTTAATATCCAAATGTCATCATAGCCAAAATTTTCTGTAATATCACCATTTACGGAAGCGGTTACACCTGTTACTATGAAGCCATTATCATTGGTTTGTTTTATGGAATAAGCTGTTTCGGCATTGTTTCCTCCATAGGCTTTTTCCCATTGTAAAACGCCTTGAGCATCTGATTTTACAATCCAGAAATCTCGTTGCCCATTATGATCTGTCACGTTACCGCCATCGGATAAGGCATAACCTGCCATAACAAATCCGCCATCGTTTGTATGTACAATTGAATAGGCAAAATCAACTCCTGAACCACCATAATTTTCTTGCCATGTGATATCTGGTTGTGCTTTACATATTAAAGTCACAAAATAAATAAATATTATAAGACATTTTGTTTTCATAATTCTAGTTTGTTTATAACGATATCTTTAAGGATTGATTGGTCTTATAAATGGTATGCGAATTCACCTGTCAAATTGTGTGGTTCAACTACTTCTTGACCGTCGTTATCATAGGTTAGTTCGAAAGAACCTGAGAACGTTGCTTTTATATGTTCTAATGCTAGACTAATTGATTCATTTTGGTTGATTTCCAACTCAGTGATATTCACAGTTACCATGATTGGCTCTAAAAACCCTGAAGAGTCAGGTGTAATTATAAATACATCGAAATTATTACTGTTACCGGCAGTAACTTCCCAACTGCCTATTTGTGCTGGTAAAACCACTGCAAATTCGGAGTTATTTTGACTATCGAACATTACCAATGTGATGATTGGATCTTGACCGGTTAACTGTTCTGAATAATAACTACCTATCATCGACACATTATCATCTGAGTCAACATCCGATATGGAGAAACTGTCGTTAAGCGTAGATCCAGAAACGGTGTAATCCACATAATTATCTCCATTTATGCTATTGTTATTGCCATTATTGCCATCATCGTTGCTACAAGAAAAAAGCATTGATATCATGAGCAAGTTGATTGTCGCTAAATGGAAGTATCTCTTTAAAGTTTTCATAGGATGTGTTGTTTTATATTATTGTACAATCCTGTTATATTCAAAATCTGCTGTAATGTTATAGAGCAACTCTCCAGGATCTGTAGTGGGACTAGTGAAATAATTACTGAATAATTGATTTCCAGAATTCCCAATAGTGCCTTTGATATGTTTAAGTGTTAGGATTCCTAATTCATTAGTAGTCTCCTCATACTCAGTGATACTTACGACGATATTTTTAGACAATAAATTATTGGACGCATCATTATCTTGATCATTATCATTATCATAAAAAATATCTTCATCATCAACCGATACGATCATATATTCCGTTGGATGAAACGTAATTAAACCTGTAGACCCTGTTTCGAATTCTCCAAGAACCTTAGAGCCTGTACCTGCAGAAAAAGTCATCTCAACACTTCTTTCTACTTCGCCATTTGATCCGATGTACCCGTAGCTCAAACTGACTAGTTTTTCAGTTCCAAGGTCTGTCTCATCAAAATAGACATGACCGAAAATTAATATGGCTGCATTTTCCGTATCGTCTTGATTACTAATGGTAATGTTGGTAGCGTCCAATATTCCCGTTCCTAATAATGAATAAGTCAAATATGAGCTCCCGTCAGATGGTGTTTGTCCATCTCCATTCCCATCATCGCTATTGCTACATCCACTGAAGGCTAGCGTACAAATCAATAGGACCACATTTAGAATTTTTGAGGTTTTTACTGTTTTCATAATACGTCGATTTAATGGTTATTATTAATTTTTCAATCCTGACAAGAAACTCATCTCTTTATAGGCGCCTTTTTTGACACTTGTTGGCGTTTTATCGAGAGATTTAGCAATGATACTCACATTGTTTTTAGATTTTTTCTTATCCATCATTTGCATTTCCAAAACCAATCCGTTTGAAAACTGCTCAATGATCTTTGGATCTATATCTGGTAAATCCATGTTTTTTGCGCCACTGAAACTCATAAAATTACTTAAGCTGATAGGTGCATTCGTGGCGTGATATACTTGAAACATGTATCGGTCATCTTCTAACTGAAGCCCTTTACAATCATATCCCAAAATGGTTTTATTAGGCAATTCTGTTATTTTATAATCGAGTTTTTCCGTTGTTTTTCGTGGTTCCGGAATTGGATACATCTGAAGTAGTTTTTGACCTTGCATATCCATAAACATGATCATGGTTTTGAGTTCCATATCAAATAACATGGTTGTTTTTCCATCGCTTCCCATGTCTTCCATATACATTTGGGTGCCTTGATAAGTCGCTCCTTCTTTAATCAAAAAGGTCATATCCATCGTTTCCTTCTTCTTACTGTTCATGACCATTTCCGTTTTAAGCTTCCAATCAAAATCATAGGATGCTGGAAGCATATCTACGGTCACCTTATGATTATTTAATGCTGTTCTTGCGGATTTGGTCATACCTTTAGAGTCGCTTGTATCATAATCGTCTTCATCAATGTCATTTGGGTCTTTTTTAGACTTATGAGATCCCATCATCATTTCCATAAGACCTTGACCAGCCACTTTCTTTTCAATAGCTGGTGGCAATTCGACGGTGACAGGTTTGTATTCATACATGAGCAGACTTTCACCAGGTGGCATCCTACTCATAAAAGATTGGTTATTGGCTGCGGTAGTCTCAGACTTATTTGTATAAATTTCTAACAGTCTTCCCTCACTATCAAAAAGGACGTAACTCCCTTCATAACCAGGTTCATTCAAGAATTCAAATTTTGTATAAGTCTCCCCTCTCATCGTTTGCTGACTCTCCTTAAAATCTTCATATCTAAAATGTTCGGGCTCATAGATAAAGGCAAATTCAACAATACCATTAAAAGGGTTTGGTGTCAACCCCAAATCTGTTTGCTTTTGAAAATTGGCCATAAAGGGTTCTGGTGGTAACTTATAAGCCTCGAGCATCATGGTAGGTGCCATCAAACCTTGACTTTGAACAGCCACAAGCCCTGTTTTGGTGTAAGAACCATCCTCAGACACATACATAAATCCTTCACTATCGATATAACCTGGATCTGGCATACTAGGTTGATCTAATTTTACGGCTACAGCGTCAGCATCAAAATATTGGGTTTGATTGACCTGATTATTCTCTTGAAGCTTAATCACCATATCCTCGCGATACATGTTTTGCTTGGCTTTGGTATTAATTTTTAGTGCCGAATTTGTATCACCAGTCTTATCTGTCACCTTATCCTTTTTATCTTTATCTTTTCCATCAGTGACATCATCTATGGTTTTGCCTGTCTTTTTAGAGATTTTTTCATCGGTCTTATTTAAGACCGTACGCTCAACGGCCTGTTCCGCCTTTTTCTTAAGTTTTTTTAAAAATTGTGCTTGTGTCGTTGGTGTGACAACGAAACAGCCAAGCAATAGAATAATGTGTCTAAGTTTCATGATTTTGAAATTTTAATGTATTTAACCGTTGTAGTAGCTCGTATTTTACCTGTATCGAATCACTTTATTGTAAAGAATAACGTACATATCAGAATTAATACACGCCTTAATAATAGCTCAATTGCCCATCCATAAAAGATTTAACCTTGCGTTTTATCAAAGGTTAATGATTCTCCGTCACTTGTCATGATTGTTAAAGATTCTTGTGTAATCGTAACAATATTCGAAATGAGGACTTCTGAGCCGTAGATAATGGTAATCTCAGAACTATTAGCTAAGGTATAGGTGGCCGTAATAAGTCCTAAAGATTCACAGGGACCAGATGGGTCATCAAAAGTTTCTACCATCACTTGGCCGTTATTGTTAAATGCTATACTGCCATTTTTTTCGCAATCAGAATAATTTGATCCCACTGATCTGGATTCGTTGTACCATTTGCCAGAAACCAGAAGTTCTTGGACTGTAGGATTAGTTGAACCGTTATCACCATCGTCACTACTACAATTGTAAGTAACAACGAGAAGACAAATACTGCATAATTTGATGAGTGTTTTCATAGATTTTGAATTTAAGATAAAAGGAAACCAACGTTACATCTCCACGTGATACTTAGGTTGATTTCCTTTATCAACTGATTAATAGCCTCTTTAATATTGTTTAGTAATCTTAATCGATTTTATGACCTTATTAT
>JAAEZI010000035.1:16937-27207 GCA_018222915.1 Algicola sp.
TTCAATAGAATTTCTAATTGATACGTGCCTTTTTTTAAATGGTCGATGTTGAGATATATCTTCTCACCCGTCGTGTTATTATTGAGGGATTTGTCCATTTGATCATGTCTGCTATTAACAAGGGTAAAATTATACAAGTGGACATTCGAGGTATCGCAATTATGTAGCAAACTATCGCACTATTGTTTCAATACGTATTAAAATACTGATTTTGTGTGTTTTAAGAAGATAATTGCGATTGATATTCGCTTGGCGTTGTGTTATAAACTTCTTTAAAGCATTTAATAAAATACGATGGCGAGTTAAATCCGACCTGATAAGCGATTTCTGATATGGTCGCATCCGATTTTTCCAGAAGAATGACCGCTAATTTTAAACGTTCGGCTCGAATGCATTCTGAAGTACTCATTCCAACAATCGCCTTGAGTTTTCTATGTAATTTTGTTCGGCTCATTTGCATGGCCTTTGCAAAGCGTTCACTGGTAAAATCAGTATTGGTAATATTGGATTCCAAAACGGTTTTTAACTTTTTGAGGAAATTAGCTTCCGTGGAGGTAATTTTTATCTCAGGATGTATGGTAAAATCATGACTGAAATATTTTTGGAGTTGTAGACGCACCTCTATGAGCTGTTTGATTCGCAGCTTGAGTTTTTCGCTGTTAAAGGGTTTCGTTAAATAAGCGTCAGCGCCTATTTTGAGACCCTCAATCTCATTTTCTTCTCCAGCTTTTGCAGTTAATAGTATGATAGGAATATGACTGGTAAGCTCGTTGTGTTTTAGTTCATTACATAAGGCTATCCCATCTTTTACTGGCATCATGATATCACTGATCACGACATCTGGCAAGTATTTTAATGCCTTTTCAACGCCTGATTCACCATTAGCAGCTTCAATAATTTGATAATCCTGTTTCAGCAGGGACACCACAAACTTCCTGATATCACCATCATCCTCAACGATGAGCAAAAGTGGTGCTGTTTGGTCTGCATCAGCCAATACATCGTCCTCTGCTAGATCATCTGAGCATTTATCTTTTATTTCAAAATCCTTGAAAGCGTCCTTATGTACAGGAATGGTGACCGTAAATTGTATTTTATCGGTATCAATAGTATTAGCGATGATGGTTCCATTAGACAAGGTCACTAACTCTTTTACTAATGACAATCCCACACCAATCCCTTCTGAAGCTTCTTCGCCTTGATAAAAGCGTTGAAATAATTGTCCTAAATTTTTATTTGAAATATGCTTATTGGTATTTACTACAGACAATACCAAATTAGCATCCTTTTGATTGGCATCAAAGATAATTTGGCTGCCATCAGGTGCGTATTTGATGGCATTCGACAGTAAATTTGTAACGATTTTTTCGATGATATCAGGATCATACCAGACTTTTTCCAGATTATTGATCGTACTATCCATACGAATTTGTTTGTCGGATGCAGTATAAGTGAATGCCGCAACGATTTGTTGTAATAACACTTGAAGATTCCCTTCGGAAACTTCTAAATGCAATTGCCCAGAATCTACCAATGATAAATCCAGCATTTGGTTCACAAGTTTCAACAGTCTGTTGGCATTTTGCTTTACTAAATTCAGTTCCTCTCTATCTTCATCATTTAATTGATCTTTAGACAATTGATGTTCTATCGGTCCGGAAATAAGTGTTAAAGGGGTTCGGAATTCATGTGATATATTCGTATACAGTTTGGTTTTGAAGTCATCAAGCTTTTTGAGTCGTTCGGTTTCGGCATGCTCTATTTTCAGTTGCGTTTGCATATGCCAACGCCATTTTAAATAGCGGTATACCCATATACTGATTGCTGTAAATAATAAGAAGTAACCAATAATGGCCAAGATACTGGAATACCATGGTTGTTTTATGGTAAATGAATAAACTACCGGATTGTCGTTCCAAACACCATCATAATTACTTGACATTACTTTAAAATTATAATCATTAGGTGGCAGGTTTGTATAATGTGCTGTATTCGTATTACCCGATGAAATCCAGTCAGGATCGTGATTCTCTAGTTGATACTTGTAGTGATTTCTATCAGGTTGCGAATAGTGCAAACTCGAAAAAGTAAAGGTCATGGTATTATCTTTTGCCGGAAACACCGCATCTTGAACTATCTGACGTGGTTTGGCAAACACATCAAAGCCCGTAATCACGGTTTTCGGCTTCACTGAATTATAGGATATTTGGCTCGGATCAAACCAGTTTAAACCTTCAAGACCTCCAAAATATAAGATGCCATGATCATCTTTAAAATAGGCTCCAGTATTGAACTCATTCGTTTGTAAACCGTCATAATTACTGAAATTTTCTATCGCGACTATCGTGTCTTTATTGACATTTACTTTTGTCAATCCTTTATTGGAACTCAACCACAGATGTTGCTCATTATCTGGTAAGATACCGTAGATCACATTATTGGCCAAGCCTTGAGCTGTGGTAAAGTGTTGAATTGATTTAGTGGATGTGTCATAAGATTTTAAACCATTTCCGTTCGTTCCTATCCAGAGTATCCCTGAATGATAGTAAAGCGACTTGACACGATCTGGTATGGCTTCGATGCGTGAAATCGTTTCCGTCTGAGTATTCAAGTGATAAAGTCCGCCCGACTCTGTACCAATCCATAGCGTATTAGGTGCTCCTGCCTCAACGGTTCTAATAGCGTTTGAAGACAATCCAGAATTTTCCGAATTATAGCGCTTAACGATCCCTTGGGTTTCATCAAACAGCACCAAACCATTCAAAGTACATAACCAGAGTCTGCCGCTTACTGCCTCATATATTTTCCAAATAGACATCCCTTCGGTGGCTTCAAAGGTTATGAACTGATCATTGTCCACCAACTTTTGCAGACCACTATTTTGGTGTCCCACCCATAAGGTGCCATCTTGATTATATAAACTCATAACACGATCACTTTCAAGCGTCGAATTATTAGTCGTATACATGCGGTAGGTATCTGTTTTAAAATCAATAGCCGTCAATCCTTTATTAGAAGTTCCTAACCAAACATATCCATCTCGTTCTGCGATAGCTCGCACAAAATCAATACTCACATTGTCTGGTGCTTGCTTGTTGGTGAGCACATTAAACTTCACTAAGTCCTCATCGTAATAACTCAGTCCGGAGCCATCCGTTCCGAGCCATACGATACCTGTAAAATCTTCATAAAGACACAACACATCGTTGTAGTGTAAGGCGAAAGGGTTGGTCTTATTGGCTACAAAGTGCTGAATCGTTTCCTGATTAAAGTCTACGAGATAAGCACCATCGCCATAAGTGGCAATCCATAAATTCTCACTACTATCTATTAAAATATCCTGAATGATTAAATCTTGAGGTAGTGGGTTGTTAGCAAAGCCTTCAAATGGCTTAAATTCCATGGTATCGCCATTGGCCATAAACAAGCCCTTCCCATAGCTTCCTACAAACAGTCTATCGTGTTTTTTAGACGCTGCGAAAGCGCTAAAATTCACTTGTGTTTCGATAGGAATATGCTGGTAATTAGTATTGTTATCAATCTTTAGAATACCGTTAGACGTTGAAGCTAGTACTTGATTCTTATAAGAAAACAGATCATAAATGGTGCTATTTCGATCGGTTTCATTCAGTATTTGTAGGGTATCCTGAGTCTCGGCATCAATTTTATAAACACCTGATTCATAAGTTCCTAAATAATAGTCACGATTTGCGGTCTGAATTAGCGTACTTACGTTTTTTAGCTTATCTAGGTGCTTAAACGTTTCAGAAGTTGCCTCTTTTTTATGGAGCATTCCCGAATTGGTAATGATCCAAACCTGATTTTGTTGATCGACATAAACCTTCCCTAATTTGCTATAGGTGCTTCTGGTAATATCTTCAAATTGGTATAAAAAATGGTCAAAGGATTTACCGTCATATTTATTAAGTCCGTCTTGGGTGGCAAACCACATAAATCCGGTACTGTCTTGAGCGATACTAATCACGCTGTTTTGAGATAAACCCTGTTCAACAGTGAGTTCACAAAAGGATACTTGCTTGCTATTTTGAGATAAAGCAATTGCAGTAAAACAGAGAAAGCACCACTTTAAATAAGTCATTATTAACTATTTGTACCACTAAAAATACCAAAAAATTAGTGGATTAAGCTAAAATGTTCAAGTTAATATAATGGAAGAAGTCATTTGACTTTACATTCTCACAAGTGCTCGGAATGCCTCTTTACCCTTTTCATGATACAAGGTTTGAAGAATTTCTTTGATCAATGTATGATTTCTTGAATCTCTTTTAAATTTTTTATATAAATCCGGATAGTCTTCTTTTAAAATAAGGCGCATCTTAGTTCTTGCCATTGGAAAAAATTGTCCAGAATTCAAATCGAACATGACGGTCTGACGTTCACTCGAAGCGAGCACACCTAAAACACCAAAAGCCATAGACATTCCAGCAACATTATCATCATTCACGAAAACATCGGAAAAGATCAAGAATTGATCAAAGCGTTCTGTCTTAATGTAATGACGTTCACCAGAATAGGAAGCGGCATTTAAATATAAATCCTTACCATCGTAATAAGCGAAATCTACAATCTTGTCGTTATTTTCAGTGTCTTTTAAATGTAGTTTACGCTCAGTACTTCGATTTTGCACTTCAAAATTGACCTGGTTATCTGGGTTGTTATTGGCTAATTCCATATAGGTCTCAAAAAACCCTTGTTGGATATCAGCATTTAAAATTTTGGCTACTTTTGGCTTTGTAACATCAATACTTTTAGCTTCAATCGATGACCATTCCAATGAATCAAATTGCATTAAGCAATGTTTAAGAACTGCTCTAATTCTATCATCGTGCTTTCGGGTCACATCCATGCTATTCTTAGTCTTTAAATCTGAAAAACTACCCAATTTCCCGTATGCATCGTCGTTTTTAATGAGTACATCCAATCGCACAACCGCTTTACCAGTTTCCTTAAAAGCGCCCGTGTGTTCAGAAATGAGCAGTTGATTGATACGCAGTGTTAATGCTTGCTTCGAGGAATCTTTGGGTGTAATGGTTTCTAAATAATCTAAAATTTCTCTGCCGAAATCCTTGCTAAAATCAGAAAGTACTTTTCGATTCATCAAGCCTTTTTGAGCAATACCAATATTACTTTTAATGATTCTGTTATCAATAATTTCCGCAATGTAAAAATCGCAATCCATTACGGTCTCTGTGTCATTGGGTAATAATTCAATGATATGAACATCCTTTTTTTGTGCATAGGTGTGACAGATAAAAACCAATAAGAAGATTTGAAGACTAATTTTTAACATGGCAACTATTTACAGGTATTGTTTAATAATTTGTGCCATTTTTTTGGCTCTAATGTGCACCTCTTCCTCGGTCCATGATAATTTTATGAGGCATGAGATATTCCTACCGATAAAATGATCTGATTGCGAAAAGTCTTGCGTTTTCAAGGTATCCAAGGACGCTAAAATGTCCGAAGATAACGGATAGAGTGATTTGGCCTCCTTTAAATGATGCCACTTACGAACGTAGTGCCAGTTATTATCATAATAATTCCAGCAAGCATCAACACCCTCATTTTTAAAGGCTTCGGAAACCTTATGCGCCAGCTCCAAAGTTGGTAAAAAGAAATTAAGGAACGCATAGCTCTCCTCGCCGCCTTCTGGAACTTTTCTAAAGGTCACTTCAGGAATGTCACTCAAAGCCTCTCTTAAAATCGTATAATGTTTTTTCTGAATAGCCAAAAACTCTGGTAAGCGCTTCACTTGTGCTAATCCAACAGCCGCATGCAATTCTGAAATTCTAAAATTATAGCCTAAAAACGGATGCCTTTCAGCACCACGATCGTTGCCTATATGGTCATGCCCATGATCACTAAAATGATCGGCATTGACATAATAATCTTTGTTATTGGTAATCACGGCACCACCTTCACCACAGGTAATGGTCTTGACGAAGTCGAAAGAAAAACAACCCAAATCGCCGATACTTCCTAATGGCTGTCCGTTGTAAGTGCCACCAATCGCTTGGCAGGCATCTTCAATTAGCAATACATCATGTTTGTCGCTTATAGCTTTTAAAGCGTCCATTTGCCCCATGCTACCGCACATCTGTACCACCATAATCGCTTTGGTGTTATCGGTTATAGCTTCTTCCACAGCCTTGGGATCTAAACAGAGGGTCTCATCAATATCCACTAACACAGGAATGGCACCTAGCATCATAATCGCTTCAAAACTCGCCACAAAGGTGAACGTGGGCATAATAACCTCATCGCCTGCGCCTACACCTGCAGCCGCCAAAGCGACGGACACCGCAGCGGTACCACTGGATACCAATTGCACGTGCTTGATATTAAAAGTTTTACATAATTCAGACTCAAGAGATTTGGCTTTCCAATGCCCTTTACGCATGCCATCAAAGCCATAACGCATTAACACACCATTGTCTAATACATCATTCAGTTCTTGACGTTCAAGGTCGCCAAACAATTCAAATCCTGGCATTCGCGAATTATAATTTAGATTTCAGAAACAGCAGAAACGACTTCGCGCTTTCTGGAGTGATGTCCGCTAAAGGTTCGCCTATGGTATCGCCATCCGCATCTACTAAACCTAAACCTGGTGTCGTCGTTTTTTTGGTATAATGAATGCCTAAGCGGTAATTCGCGTGTTCCATGCTCGGCACCTCTAATTGTAGTAAAATGACTTTCGATTGTAACTTCTTGAACGTGTCTGTATTGAATATTTGGTCGTTTAATAGTGCCGAAGCAGGCGTTTTGACACCATTGGTCACATAAACCAATAGCGGTTTTTGTTCTGCTTTGGCAAGCTTTAAGGCCGTGTCATGATTGGTTAACCATGGTAATTGGTCTTGGGCATTTAGCTGCGTAGCTACTGCCAAAACGACTATGAAGACAAGTTTTTTCATTGGAATTTTTTAATGAATGCGAAGGTCATCCGCAGGTTACATGTGTCACAAATATAAATAAATCAAGAGCAGGTTGAAAGCTTTTTAACTAGATTTCTATGACCGCTTCATGAAGTGGCTTTCTTACTTTTTTAAATCCTGAAAACATATCGTCTTCTGACCGATAGCCAACGGGCAACAACAATACCGATTTTAAATTTTTTGGTTTCAGGTTTAGAACCTCATCAAAAGCTGAAGGCACGAAGCCTTCCATGGGGCAAGCATCAATTTTTTCTATGGCACAAACCGTCATTAAGTTCCCTAAGGCGATATAGGCTTGTTTGGTAGACCATTCTTGTCGTTCAGCGACAGTCATCTTCTGCATGGTCGTTTTTAGATTGTCGCGATACGGTTCTAAAATCGTTTCTGGTGTCTCACGAATATTTTTAACGTTGTCAAAAAAAGTGTCCACATCAGTATCTGAGATATTATCTTGAATACAAAACACCAGGAGATGAGAAGCCTCTACGACCTGTGGTTGTTGGTAGGCATGTTCTACTAATTGCGCTCTTAGCACTTTATCTTCAATGACTAATAAGCTAATAGTTTGCAGGCCAAAGGAGGTGGCTGTTAAATTAAAGGCTTCTTTAATAATCTGTAGCTTGTCGTCGGGCAAGGTACGTGATGCATCAAACTTTTTGGTGGCATAACGCCATTTGAGCTGATCAATGGTATTCATATCAGGAGATCATTTTTTTTGCAAAAGTAAGGATAGAAGGCGCATTATCAGTGTTTAGAATCATAAAATTAATCTATGCTTGTATAAAGGCTCTTAAAAAAAGCGATTTTTATTTGAAAGAAATAAAAAAGGGTTCTATATTTGCAACCGCAATCGGAGAAATGGCAGAGTGGTCGAATGCGGCAGTCTTGAAAACTGTTGAGGGTCACACCTCCGGGGGTTCGAATCCCTCTTTCTCCGCAAAAGAAACCCGCAACGAAAGTTGCGGGTTTTGTATTTTTAGGACGTGTTAAAAGCTTGCTTTTATAAGCGGCTAAACATACAAAACCCAACAAACGCTAGTTTGTTACGGTTTTACGCTTGGCCAGGATTGCGTTTTGGGGATCACGGCAGTAATCCCTGCTATAATGCTAATAATTCTAATAAATTAATTGAAACTAAAAACATAAACTGCAATCGCAGTTTGTTGCGGTTTTATGCTTAGCTAGGAGTGCGTTTTAGGAATCACACTAGTAATCCCTTATGAAATTCTAATTATTTTTATACATAAAATAAAAAAGGTTAACTACAAACGCCAGTTTGTTGCCGTTTTATGCTTGCCCAGGATTGCGTTTTGGGGATCACACTAGTAATCCCATGTAGAATCTTAATTACAATCTATTCATACTACCTTAAGCACTCCAATCACTAAATTGACCTTCGGCTTGCTCCATAATATCTGCTAGAATTTCATTGAGTTTAGAAATTGACACTTTTCCTCTTAATTCTTTTTTAACGGCTAGACGAATCGTTGCTTTAGCATTTTCTTTCTTCGTCCAATCTAATTGAAGATTTGATTTTACCGCTTTGACTACACCTTGTACAATATTTTGCATCGGACCTTTTTCTTTGATAATGTCTTGTTTGGCTGCCAGAATATCATAAAAGGCTAATTCCTCTTCGCTTAAGCCTAGTTCTTCTGTTCTCTTATCGTCGTTTTGCAGATCTTTGGCACGTTCTACCAATTCGGCAATGGTGGCATAACTGTCTAAGGCGTTGCTGTGGTAACGGTCTATGACTTTTTCGAGTTCTTCTCTTAGCGAGGTGTATTTTTTTATGTTTTTATGTAAACGCAGTTTAATTTCGTCTTTTAAAATGTTTTTAATCAATTCGATTTTTAAAGCATGACCATCCTTTTCTTGTTTGGCCCCTAATAAAAAGGTTTCGTCTAAAATGGATATGTCTGGTTTTTCAATGCCTGCCATCGCTAACACATCGACGATATCTTCTGAATCAATACTCTGACTGATGAGTTCTTTTATCTTTTCCTTTTGCTCACTTCTACTCGACTTTACCGATTTGGCATTGCGTATGGCTTTAGAGACATGTTGGATATACAAGACATCTACTGCATAGTCTTGAATTTGTGGCTGACTTTTAACAATGGATAATAAGCTCGATAAGGTCTTTTCGGATTTCATGAAATTCTCAGCATCTTCATCGTACTTGATTATGGCATTTAAGCCTTGTTTTACCAAAAGAACTTTATCAGCATCGCGTAAGCGCTTCCATTCAGAATATTCAATGGTATCTGGAAGCATGGCTTTGCATAGCTCTACCTGATTAAAAAACAATTCTAAGGCTTGCTCAATATCGATGGTGGGTTGCCCGTGACCTCCACTTCCTGTGTATTTAGTGGTGGCTGTTTTTAAATTATCGCCAATACCAATATAATCGACAATAACACCGTTTTTCTTATCCTTAAACACCCGATTGGTTCTGGTAATGGCTTGCATTAAGTTGTGCCCTTTCATAATCTTATCGACATACATGGTATGCACACAAGGCGCGTCAAAACCAGTCAACCACATATCGCGGACAATGACAATCTTTAATGGGTCTTCTTCTTTACGGAATCGCTTTTTCAAGGCTTCCTGAGCATCTTTTGTTCTAAAATGTGGATTCCATTCTATTGGGTCTTTTGAGATGTTGCCTGTCATGACTACAGCAACTTCTGGACAATCCTCTAAAGCCGTTAAGGCATTGTACATCTTCACACAATTACGACGACTCATGCAAACAATCATGGCTTTTCCATCTAAGGTATCAATTCGTTTGGTGAAATGTTGTAATATGTCTTTGGCGATTTTATTCACACGGTCTTCACTACCTGCGGCATCTTCAATGGCGGCCCATTTGAGGTTTCCTGTGTCTTCTTCGCTTTCGGTAATTTCATCGACTTCATCATCAATGTTTTCATTCCAAAGATGTAGTTTCGCTAAACGTGGTTCGTAATAGATATTTACTGTAGCTTTATCTTCCACCGCTTGTTTGATGTCGTAGGTATGAATGACATTTCCGAAGACTTCTTCCGTATCGGCATCTTTAGAATCTACTGGTGTTCCTGTAAAGCCAATAAAAGAGGCTTTGGGTAAAGCTTTCCGAAGGTTAGAGGCAAAACCATCAAGCAAGCCGTATTGGGTACGATGCGCTTCATCTGCCATTACGATAATATTTTCACGTTCTGACAACACAGGATGTTCCAATTCGCCAAGGGTATCTTCTGTGGTTTGTTTTAAACGAAACTTTTCTATGGTGGTAAAAATCACACCACCTGCGCCAGCACTTAACAAGG
>JAAEZI010000036.1 GCA_018222915.1 Algicola sp.
GTCTTTAACTGCAAATTTTAAGACGTCGACAACCGCTTGTGATACACACAGAATTTTTTTAATCCCTTTGTAGTTGTATTTCCATTTTCTGAGGGCATTCGTATCTACACGTCTGATCAAGGTTCTACAAAGCACCAAAGGTGCCGACATTTTATAGAATTTATGAGATAAAACAGCCAGTGTATGAGCCGTGCTGTTGTGCATCAATACAACGTCAATATTTTTTTCTTTAACGATTTTCGCTAAACGTTTGGCGAATTTAAAATCGTATTCTGATTTAAAATCAAATCCAATAACTTGCATGCCTTTTTCTACGGCAACTTCATAAATAGGCGTGTTATTAGCACAGACAATCCATTGGTCTTCCACGTTATTATTATCGCGATAAGCCTCGTATAAGTATATGATTTTTTGTTCATGACCTCGCCAAACAGGAGATGCTGTGATTTGTAATAACCTCATTAATGTTATTTCAATAATTATTTAGTTTACAAAGTAACCAAAAAAAGATTTAAGATCACTACCGACTTTTAAAACCGAAATTTTTAAAAGTTGTAGTTTTGCCATAGAGAAACAAAATCATCCATGAAAGCATCTTTAGTCATTTCAACTTACAACTGGAAAGAAGCTCTTGAATTGGTGCTGAAAAGTGTGTTAATTCAGAAAGAGAAACCTTCTGAAGTTATCATTGCAGATGATGGTTCTACTGATGAGACTAAAGCATTGATCGACAATTTCAGAGAAAGATTCGATATCCCGCTTCATCATGTTTGGCAGGAAGACAAAGGCTTTCGTAAATCCATGATAATTAATAAGGCGGTAGCCAAAGCAAAAGGACCTTATATCATTCAAGTAGATGGTGATTGCATTATGCATCCATCGTTTATTAAAGATCATATGCGTTATGCTAAAAAAGGCGTCTATCTTTCTGGAAGTCGTGTGTCTTTAAAAGAATCTTATTTAAAAACATTATTTAAAAAGCAAAAACTTCGCTTTCATTTGTTTTCAAAAGGACTTAAAAAAAGAGGTAGAGCTTTATATCTACCACTCTTAAGTAAATTTTATAAAGAAGATGAAGGCTTTAATTTAAAAAATAGAGGCTGTAATATGTCATTTCATAGAGATGACTTTATTGCGGTAAATGGGTATAATGAAGACTTTGAAGGCTGGGGACGAGAGGATTCTGAATTAGGTAGACGTTTTCATAATTATGGATTACGAAATCGCCGACTCAAAAACATCGCGATTATATATCACATTTACCATTATGAAAAACCCAAAGACAAACTAGAGATGAACCATCAAATGGAAGTTGATGCAGTTCAAAATAAAACGGTTTGGTGCGACCATGGTATTGATAAGTATTTAAATGAATAGATCACAGGTTATACATGAGAAATTTTATCATCATCGAGCTTTTTTAGATGATTGTATTGTGCATTTTGATACCAAGGGTGAAGATTTTGGAAATCAGGATAGGAATTCTTTAAAGTTATTTCAATTGGACGATACCACCTTAAATGTTAAGTCCTTTCGAATCCCTAATATCATCAATCAATTTGCCTATCGGTTTTTACGAAGGAGTAAAGCGCAACGTTCATTTGAATATGCGAAATGGTTACAAAGCTTAGACATTGGGACACCACAGCCAGTGGCCTATTATGAGTTTAAAACAGCACTGCTATTTAAGAATAGTTATTACATAAGTGAACAGCTGGATTGTGATTTAACCTATCGAGAATTAACAACTAATTTTGATTACCCAGACCATGAAGGCATTTTACGAGCTTTTACGAGATTTACCTATCGGTTACATGAGAAGCAAGTACATTTTTTAGATCATTCTCCTGGAAATACGTTGATAAAGAAAGTCAATGATGCTTATGAATTTTACTTAGTGGATTTGAATCGCATGGAATTCAAGGCCATGGACTTAGAAACACGTGTTAAAAATTTTGCTAAACTCACAACCCACAAATTCATGGTAGAAATCATGAGTGATGAATATGCGAAATGTTCGGGAGAGAATTATGATACTGTGTTTAAAATGATGTGGCAATTCACGAATGAATTTCAAGAAAAATATAGAAGAAAGAAACGCTTGAAAAAGCAACTGAAATTTTGGAAATCTTGATTACGTTTTCCTTTTAATCAATTCCCTGAGTTTGGTATATTTCAGAAATGTGATGTTGGCGGTTTGTACGCAAATCACCAAACCGTTCAAACCATCTAAAAAACCTAAGCGCAATAGATAAGCTTTAAAAAAGGCCCAAGCGGGATTACACACAATTTTCCATAGAGGTGCCGTTTTTCCTAAATCAAAATAGGCTTTGGCAGCAATTGTTGAAAAGTGCTCTGTTTTAAGATTAAATTCTGAATAACTCTGGTAAGTCCAATGCAAAATATCACCTTTCAGATGTCCAACCCTGTCATTCCTATCTTTCAAAACAATGTGATCATGAGGGTTAATTCCAGACCATGAAGCTTGGCGTCTGTCAAAGACACGGAGTTTCTTATTAGGGTACCAATCAGAATACTTAATCCATTGTCCGCAAAAATTATTGAATCGATTGCAAGTGTATCCGTGATGCTTCCAATCGGATTTGAGCGAAAGAATCGATTTTTGGAGGGTTTCAGATAAGGCCTCGTCACCATCAAGCGAAACGATGTGATCGTGGGATGCCATGGTGAGAGCGAAATTTTTTTGTTCTACATACCCAAGAAATGATTGTTCGATAAACGTCACTTTGTAATTCTGACAAATGGTTTTGGTATTATCTGTGGAGTAGGAATCTACCACAACAATTTCATCAACAACATTGATTAGCGACTTTAAGCATTTCTCAATATTTCGCTCTTCATTGTAGGTAATAATAACACCAGATAGTTTAATCATGTTCGCTGTTAAGGTTAGACAAAAATAGCTATTTTTGTGCCAATGAGCACATTTAAAGTTTCGGTTATAATCAGTACCTACAATCATCCAGAATGGTTGGAGAAAGTTCTTTGGAGTTATGAGTATCAGACGTTCAAGGATTTTGAGGTGGTCATCGCAGACGATGGCTCTGACGATAACACAAAATCGAAGATAACCACACTTCAGAATCAATTAAGTTATCCTATTCAGCACATATGGCATGAAGATAATGGCTTTCAAAAGACGATTATTCTAAACAAAGCTACGGTGGCATCAAAAGCCCCTTATTTAATTTATACCGATGGCGATTGTATTGCGAGACAAGATTTTATCGCTACTCATATGACTCATAGTGAAAAGGGATATTTTTTATCTGGAGGTTATTTTAAGCTCCCAATGCGTATCAGTCAGCTTATTTCCAAAGAGGATATTGAAACACAACAATGCTTTAATATCAAGTGGTTGAAATCACACGGACTTAAATCGTCATTTAAGAATAATAAAATTACTGCAACTGGTTTCAAACAAAAATTACTGAATAAATTCACTCCAACCACAGCCACTTGGAATGGTCATAATGCCTCAGGGTTTAAAAGCGATATTCTTGCAGCTAATGGTTATGACGAGCGCATGCAGTATGGTGGTGAAGATCGTGAATTGGGAGAACGTTTGTTTAATGCAGGAATAAAGGCGAAACAGCTACGCTATAGTGCAATTTGTTTGCATTTAGATCATGAAAGAGGTTATGTTAAGCCTGAAATGATTGAGAAGAATCTTAAAATTAGAGCAACAACGAAAAAAGAGAAACTAACGAAAACAAGGCATGGCATCAAGCGTATAGACTAATTGTCAGTTAGAAAATCTTAAAACTGTTTTAAATATTTGGTGAGTTTTGGAATGATTAATTCAGGTGGAAAAACTTGATATAACGACACCACATCATTCTTTATTTCCTTTAAGGATTTATGTTCGTAAAGCTCAGGTTTAACATCTCTTAAATGCACTGAAACATGGGATGTGCCATTTTCGAACATATTCCAGGCTTCTTTCATAATCCAAGGTGAAAATATTGTAAATGTACGAATCCCAAGAGCTTTGGCCATATTTACTGCACCACCTTCATTACCAATTAATGCCGTACAGTGATAGGTTATGGCTAAAAAAGATCTTAAGCTTTTACCAAAAATGTCAAAATAGATATGAGACTTTGTTTGAGGCTTACAGAAATTGTAGACGGTTTTGGCTTCATGAATTTGCTTTGGGATGTAATTGAATAGTAGTTGTCCGTTAGTCACTTCTACAATCGTATCTATCAATTTGGCCATATGCGGTAAAGGATATGTTTTCTGATCACCACTTCCTAAAACACTAATCATGAATATCGGTTTAGAAAAATTGATACCACCTTGTATCATGAGGTTTTTAGCCTGCTCAATTTCTTCGGCTGTCAAATAAATTTTTGGCTGGATAGAGCTCGGTATATTTTGGCAGAGTGGCTCTAAAAGCTGTAAGCGATTCTCAATCGCTAAGCCAGCATTTGTTTTAGGCGTTTTAGCCTCTTTAAATGTGTGTGTATAATAATATGATGTGTACCACTTATATTTTGAAATTTTGATGTTTGCTCCTGAAAACTTCGTCATCAAATTGCTTGAAAATTTCGAGTAGACATCTATAACGGCATCATAATTTTCTTTTTTTATCGCGGTAAGCAGCTTGAAAAATTGAGGTTTGCTATGTTCCATTTTAGGAGTCACAAACAAGAATTTATCAATATAAGGATTGTGTTCTACAACCGGATATGTATGAGAATTAATTACATAATGTAATTCCGAATCGGGATGTTCAGCTTTAAGAGCTTCAAACAAAATACTTGTGGTGAGCACATCACCAATCATCTTTTGCTGTATGATTAAGATTTTCAAAGCTATAAGCGTTAAATTATTTTTTTAGACAGCTACATCATATTCACGTAGGGCATCATTTAGCGATGTTTTTTTATTCGTACTTTCTTTGCGCTTACCAATAATCAAGGCACATGGGACTTGAAATTCTCCTGCAGGAAAAGATTTAGTATAACTTCCAGGAATCACAACCGATCGCTCAGGGACAACACCTTTTGTTTCGACTGGTTCATCACCAGTAACATCAATAATTTTAGTACTCATGGTCAACACCACATTAGCTCCTAATACCGCTTCCTTTTCTACGCGAACACCTTCTACGACAATACAGCGAGATCCAATAAACGCCCCATCTTCAATGATGACTGGTGCTGCTTGTAAAGGCTCTAAAACACCACCAATACCAACGCCTCCCGAAAGATGTACGTTTTTTCCTATTTGCGCGCAACTTCCAACGGTTGCCCAAGTATCGACCATCGTCCCTTCATCTACATAAGCGCCAATATTCACATAACTCGGCATCAAGATGGTTCCAGATGAAATATAAGCACCATATCGTGCTACGGCATTTGGGACCACCCGAATCCCTTTGTTTTTATAATCGCGTTTCAAAGGAATTTTGTCATGATATTCAAAAATACCGGCTTCCAAGGTTTCCATTTTTTGAATGGGAAAGTAGAGTACAACGGCTTTCTTTACCCACTCATTAACTTGCCAGCCATCTTTACTTGGTTCTGCTACCCTTAAGGCACCTTCATCTAATAGGTCAATAACACTTCGTATGCTATCTATGGTCACTTGGTTACTTAATAACGATCGATCGTTCCAAGCGTCTTCTATGTTTTTCTGTAGTTGTTCCATGCTTAAATATCTGCTATTAGCACAAATATAAGTGTATAATTTATACCGTGAAGTTAGGAGTTAAAAAATAAATAAAAATATATGTGACCTATCAAAAAATGCCGTGTCTTAATTAATGTGAATTATTAGTATCTAGGTATGTTCCCTAAAAATTAATGCCTAGAATTATTGATAATTAATAGCTAATTTTTGTGAAAACCCTCCTTTTCCCTTTGGAGGGTTTTCTTTTTTAAAAGACATTGTGACTTTTGTAAAAAAACGGTGTCTTAATATTGGTTTTTAATTATGACTAGCTTTATATACCCATATAATTAATAGTAAACATGAGCCTTCCGAATTTTTGGAAGGCTTTTTTTTCAATGATTTCATGTGACTTTTCTTATTGGTTAGTGTCAAATTAGTAAATGTACCGTTTAAGGTAGAGGGTGAACGGTTACATGGATTTAATTAATAGTTGCATATTTTGAAACTCTTCTTTGTTCATCAAGGAAGAGTTTTTTTGTTGATAATGGTTTACCTTTGCAAAATGGCAAGACTTTTAGCTTTAGATTACGGAACGGTACGCACAGGAATAGCAGTAACGGATGAGTTGCAAATAATCGCATCTGGATTAACAACGGTTGCCACAAAGGAGCTCATCACTTTTTTGAAATCTTATATTTCGAAAGAAGACGTCGCGCTCATCATTGTTGGTGAGCCTAAGCAGATGAACAATGAAGTGTCTGAAAGCGAGGCGTCCATTTCAAAATTTTTAAAAAAATTATCAGCAGCACTGCCAAACATACCAATTAAGAGAGTTGACGAACGGTTCACATCTAAAATGGCATTTCAAACGATGATTGATAGTGGTTTGAAAAAAAAGAAACGACGTGATAAGGGCTTAGTAGATGAAATAAGTGCGACTATCATTCTTCAAAGTTATCTGTATAATCAGTCATAAAAATTCTCAAATAATAATAAGAATTGTATTTTTGCACTCGAAAATGACTATAGCATGATATTACCTATTGTTGCCTACGGCGACCCTGTATTGCGAAAGAAAGCAAAACCTATCACGAAGGATTATCCTGAATTGGATACGCTTATTGAAAACATGAGAGAAACCATGTATGGTGCTTATGGTGTTGGATTGGCTGCACCTCAAATAGGATTACCAATCCGTTTGTTTTTAGTCGATACTGAGCCATTTTCTGAGGATGAAGAATTTAGTGAGACAGAGCAGGAGGAACTCAAAAATTTCCAGCGTGTTTTTATCAATGCTGAAATTCTAGAAGAGGAAGGTGATGAATGGGCTTTTAACGAAGGCTGTTTAAGTATTCCTGATGTTCGAGAAGATGTTTTCAGACAACCTAAAATAACAATCAAATATCAAGATGAAAACTTCAAATCTCATACGGAAGTTTTTGATGGTTTGATTGCGAGAGTTGTACAGCATGAATACGACCATATTGAAGGTGTTTTGTTCACAGATAAATTATCCACCTTAAAAAAACGGTTAATTAAAGGGAAATTGACAAACATTTCCAAAGGAAAAATAAAAGTAGATTACAAGATGCGTTTTCCTGCAATGAAGAAAAAACGTTAATCTGATCATACTAAAAAGATAAATACTATGAGTTTAGATAAAATATTATCCATTTCTGGGAAGCCAGGATTATATAAAATTGTAGCACAAACCAGAAGTGGTTTTGTAGCCGAATCTTTGATTGATAAAAGAAAAGTATCGGTGAATATTCATAATAACATTAGCGTTTTGAGTGAAATCGCTGTGTATACCCTTACTGAAGAACTCCCATTGAAAGAAGTCTTTAAAAAGATTCGCGAAAAAGAAGACGGTCAGAAAACTTCTATAAGTCACAAGGATTCTAAAGATACATTAGAAGAATACTTTTTCTCTGTGTTGCCAGATTACGATGAGGATCGCGTGTATGCCAGCGATATTAAAAAAATCGTACAATGGTACAATTTGCTTCATCAGCATGACATGCTAGGAGCGATTGATGAAGGTGAAGCAGTTGCTGTTGACGAAGAGGAATAGACATCGTTAATAGATTGTTCATATTAAATGTTGGTTTGAGGACTTATTCAACATCAATGCATTGTATTTTTGATTCTTAAACTTTAATCATGTCAGATAAAACACAAGAATTAAAAGCGTTCGGACGTTTGCTCACGATTATGGACGAATTGCGAGAGCAATGTCCTTGGGACAGAAAACAAACACTCCAATCACTACGTCATTTAACTATTGAAGAGGTTTACGAATTGGGTGATGCCATTTTGGACAATGACTTAGATGAGGTCAAAAAGGAACTTGGTGATGTGTTACTACATATCGTATTTTACTCTAAAATTGGTAGTGAAACAAAAGCCTTCGATATAGCCGATGTCTGTAATACCATCTGTGATAAGTTAATCGATAGGCATCCACATATATACGGTGATGTTGAAGTCAAAGATGAGGCTGATGTCAAACGAAATTGGGAACAATTAAAACTAAAGGAAGGTAAGAAAAGCGTTCTTGAAGGTGTGCCCAAAAGTCTACCAGCTATGGTTAAGGCCAACCGTATCCAAGATAAAGTGGCAGGTGTTGGATTTGATTGGGAAGAGCCACATCAAGTGTTTGATAAAGTGAAAGAAGAGCTTAGTGAACTTCAAGAAGAAGTGCATCAAGGTTCCCAAGAAGCTATTGAAAACGAGTTTGGAGATGTGCTTTTCTCTATGATCAATTATGCGCGTTTTTTAAAAGTGGATCCTGAAAGCGCTTTAGAGCGTACCAATAAAAAATTCATGAAACGATTTCAGTATTTAGAGCAAAAATCGAAAGATTTGAAGAAGCCTTTAAGTGAGATGAGCCTAGAAGAAATGGACGTTTTCTGGGAAGAAGCAAAAAAAATATAATTTTTTTTACGCGTCCGACATCCAAATATATTAAACCACACGTATATAAAACAGATAGGAACTTATATAGTTTCTTAATCATAAGTAGGTAATCTTAATGTTGTAGTTAAGCGGACGCATTAAGGTTTAAAATTTAGTTTAGTTAGGGGTAAAATCCTGTCTGTTTATCAGACAGGATTTTATTATTTAAAGATGTTTTTTTTAGCCTCTTTTTTTTGTTTAATTTAAAAATGTAAAGTATATTTGTCATATAGTAAAAATAATTTTACTTATTATAAAATATATTTGTCACTTATGAATTCAGAAAAGTTATTAGACTGTGAGCGTTCGAGGTTAGAGCGTTGGTCAAAATTTCAATTATCACATGTTTGGAAAAAGAGAGGTGTTTTTATTGCTTTTACCTTATTTGCTGGATTGCTTGTTTTAAAGTTGGTTGATCATGAACCAGAGTGGATGCGTGCCATGTTAAAGCGAGGTTTGCTCGTCGGATTCCTATTAATATCATTGGCTAGAGATAAAGACGAAGATGAAATGATTGCTTCCTTAAGAGGAAAGTCATATGCCTTGGCTTTTATTTGTGCCGTCTTATATGCTTTAATTCAACCTGCCGTCAATTATTTAGTCAATCTTGTCATTGTTGATTCTAATGTCAAAGATAGCTTTAGTTATTTTCAAGTCTTATGGTTTATGTTGCTCGTACAAATCATGTTTTTTGAAGTATTAAAAAGAAATCGCTGATGAAAAACACCATCAAAGTAGAACGTGCCATATTGAGTCTAACGCAAGAAGACTTGTCAAAAAGGATTGGCGTATCTCGACAAACCATTAATTCTATTGAAGCCAATAGATATGTCCCTTCAACGGTTTTAGCATTAAAGCTATCGGAAGTATTTAAAAAGCCAGTCAATGACTTTTTTAGTCTTTCTGAGGATGATTAAGATTGTCCTTTTTTAAGTGCTTTCTCAATTATTTGCCATCAGTTGTTTAAATTGGGTCATCCCATTGGTGGCAGTTTCAGCAATAACTGTAAGATTTGGAATTTGATGAATTGCAGGATTTGGGTCAATAAAATAAATGGGTGTGTTAGGTGGTACATAATCTATTAATCCAGCAGCAGGATACACTTGCATAGAGGTGCCAATGATAAGCAGTTTGTCTGCACGCGCACAAATATCCATCGCAGTTTCAATCATTGGGACGTCCTCTCCAAACCAGACGATATGAGGTCTTAATTGATGACCTAAATCACATTGATCTCCCCATTTTAAATCTTTGGTCCATGATTGTACATATTCATGGTTGACCGTACTCCTTACTTTTAACAATTCACCATGCAGATGGGTAACATTACTACTGCCAGCTCTTTCATGCAAATCATCCACATTTTGTGTGATGATACTCACGTTAAACTGATCTTCCAAATTGGCTAGGTCTTTATGAGCGCTATTGGGTTCGACCTCAAGTAATTGGCGTCGTCGTTGGTTATAGAATTCTAAAACCAGTTGCGGATTGTTATAAAATCCTTGAGGTGTTGCAACCTCCATCACATCATGACCTTCCCAAAGACCATCTGCATCTCTGAATGTTTTAATACCACTTTCAGCACTAATTCCCGCTCCTGTTAAAACGACCAAATGTTCCATAACGCTTATTTCTTCTTTTTCCAGTTTTTATAAGGCTTTGACTTAGCAAAGTCTTTTAAGACGTTTTCACCAAACTCGTCATCCTCTTCCACGTATTCAGCAATCAACTCTTTTTCATAACCTGCTGCCATCAATTCATCTAGGTAATCCACGGCTTCTGGATAATTTTTCATCATCACTAGGGTATTGAGGTAACCAGCTTGACCTTCAAAAAAATCAGCGTAGTTATCAATCGTATATTTAAAATAATTTAAGGCCAAATCATAATTTTGATCCTCAAACGCCACACAGGCCTTCACGTAATTAAGAAAATCATCTTCGGTTTCATTTTGTAGTTGATTGATGACTTGAATAGCTTCAAAATATTTCCCTTTATAAATATAGTAGTCAATTTTGTTGAGACCAATGGTTGGATCGTCGGGAAAGGTAGTAATCAATTCTTCGAGAGAACTGAGATATTTTTCTTCATCAATATTACTAGCAATAAGTGTCTTGAATATAAGCAAGAATTTTTCCTGACTTAGTTCAGATTTCAAATTATTCATAAGGTTGTAAGCCTTCAAATACTCACCGTTGTTGTTGTATGTCATAGCCGACATGAGTTGATCAAACTCAGAATTATGCGGAGAATTTATAAGTCCGAAAATTTTTGCTTCTGGCAAGGTATAACGCATGAGTCGACCTAAGGTTTCTGTAAAATGCTCACCTGTTAAATAAATATACATATCAGAAAACTGGATAACACCAGCATTGTTGACAATTCTGTAGTCGTGATAGTTCATACCACTTTCAGTGGAATATAAGCGAAAGAGCGCATAATAAGTTTGTGCTGCTTCATCATATCTGTAACTGATAAAGTCATAATAGGAGCCATTTTCAACCTCAGAAATTATTTCATTGGGAAAGGAGTTCAAAGCTTGTTTCATGCCTAAAAGGAGTCCTTTGGTGAATGAATCATTGCGATCTAAATCAGAATTTCCACCCAGAACACGCTCAAAGAATTTGTCATTATTCAATTTAACCATAAAAGAATCGACTTCCCGATTTTGGATAGCGTTGGATAAGAATTCTCCAAAAGCAATCACTTTATTGCTGTTTGATTCATTATAACTTAGGGTATCACTAATCACTTGGTCATTGTTGGGTTGAGCGATGAGCATTACGTGAAACATACAGAATAGTGAAAATAATAGCATTCGTTTTTTTAATCCCATAGAGTTTTATATTTTGAACGAATATAAACTTTTTTAATGACAGATATCAAACTTTTGGAGCATCTTGAAAGTTACTTAACCGAACAAAGGCAGGAGAAATTCAAGAAGGTATTAGCGCAACGAACCAAGCATTTTACTGTGGCCACTGAAGATGTTTATCAGCTACATAATACAAGTGCTGTCATTAGGAGTTGCGATGTGTTTGGTGTTCAAGAAGTCACCATTATAGAGGAAAAGAACACCAAGCGAATCGATCGAGAAATTGCCATGGGTGCACAAAAATGGGTGGATTTAAATCGTTATCATTCTGTTAAAAGCGCCTTAAAGGATATCAAGTCTAAAGGCTATCAAATTGTGGCAACCACACCTCATGAAACGGATGGTTTGCTAGATGACTTTGATGTGACTAAAAAGTCCTGTTTTTTCTTTGGACGCGAAATGGATGGCTTGTCTAATGAAGTCATCGATGCTGCCGATTGCTTTTTGAAAATTCCAATGGTTGGTTTTACAGAAAGTTTGAATATCTCTGTATCTGCAGCTATTATTCTTCAGCATGTCACTTCGAAATTAAAGCAAACTTCTATTGATTGGCGTTTGACCGAGCAAGAGTTATTGGAAAAACGAATGGATTGGTGCAAGAAAACCATTAAAAGCTATGATGCCATTGTTGAACGCTTTTATGAGAACCCGTAATGTCTAGATCAATTTCAACTGTCGATGAGCATTTGGGAAAGGACTCTGACAAAACATAGGAACAATTAAAATATATGATAAAACATCAATAATTATGGAACACAATATGGTAGGTTGGTTTGAAATTCCGGTTCATGACATGCATCGTGCTCAACGTTTTTATGAAACTGTTTTTAATGTTAAAATAGCAATTCACGACTTTGGAGGCATACTCATGGGTTGGTTTCCCTTTGACGAAAAAAAACCTGGTGCTACTGGGACATTAATAAAGCAAGAGACCTATATACCGAGCCAAGAAGGCACGTTGGTTTATTTTGTGAGTCAAGATGTACAACGGGAGTTAGATAAAATTGAAGCTACTGGAGGCCAAATTTACCAACCAAAAACACAAATTTCTCCAGAACATGGTTATATGGCTGTCTTTATTGACACTGAAGGGAATAGGATTGCTTTACATTCGCAGAAATAACTTAAAATCTATCAGCTTTATTACGGTTGAGTACTTTATACTCTTCGTAACATTCACTAATCGCATCTAAAATTTGAAGGTCGTTAGCCGATTGAATAAAGTCTTTTGAGTAATTGCATTGATTCACGATTTCATCCAAATCGTAGCGATCTACTTGTAATAAAACCATAAGCATTTCTCGGTCAAAGCGCGAGGCTAGGAGATTACGGATTTCATCATCCTTCTTCATTTTTTTTAATTTTCTCAGCTCGTTGGGCTTTTTACCAAATACTTTATGGAGAAAATCCGCTGGATTGAAAATAGCACCTAATACTTTACTTACGGCATTCGGACTTCTATTTCCAGCCTCATAACCAGTATTTAATCCAGAAATGCTATATCTGTAATTTGATTGAATCGGAACTTGCTTAACATCTATATCTAAATAACCCGTCAATTTTAATTGGTTCACAACCACTTCCTCTAAAGCTAAGGCCAATTCCGTCATGCCTATTTTGGTTTCACCAAATTTCAGCCAATCATTCGTGACTCTTACTTTGATAGACTTATAACCGATATAAGAGAGGTGTAACGTGTCATTAACTTTTGCTTGAATTTCAAAATTTCCTTCATCATCTGTGGAAGTTCCAATCACTTGATTGAGATTTACAATATTCACGCGATCCATAGGTTGATCAGACCCTAAATCAATAACAGTTCCTTTCACCGAAGTGGGCTCTTCCGTTTCTTGAGCATAGCTAAATGAAGCAGAAAAGATAAGAGTAAAAAGGAATAAAGCGTATTTCATAGCGATTAATATGTGATAAAAGTAATAAACAAATTGTATACCACTATAGCATCAGACGTAATTTTGACTTAATATTAACAAGATAAATAAAAAAGCCTGAAAAATTAAATTTCAGGCTTTTCTAAGTATGTTTTAACGTCTCGAACGTCTCGGTCTATCAGAAACCGACGACTGTTCAGCGCGTCTTCTGTCTTTTCGATTACCAGAACCTTCACTTGATTTTCGATCACTACGTCTTCCAGAAAAACCAGAATCACTTCGTCTAGATCGTCTTTCGCCTCTTGGTTTGTCATCACGACGTCTGCGTTTGCCTCCGTCACGACGTTTACCACCACGATTGCGTCCACCTTTATCTTCACTTACTTCAACATTCACAAAACGACCTTCGTGTTTGAAATCGGTGAAAAACGCTAAGACTTTCGCTTCATTTTCCTTATCAGTATTAAAGAAAGAAAAACTATCCTTCACATCTACTTTAAAGACATCATCACGACCTAATTCTAAAACTTCCTTTAAAAAGTCTTTCAATTTCATCCAGTCATAACCATCTTTTCTACCTACGTTAATGAAGTAGCGTGTTTCGTTACCACTACTACTAGAACGTTCACCTTCATGTCCGCGAGAAGAATCGGAAACATTTAAGTCTTTTGCTTTTTGATAATAATTAAAGAATCTAGAAAATTCTACTGAAAAGAATTTTTTGATTAACTCGTCTTTATCAGTATCTGAAAACAATTCATTGATACTCTCTAAATATTTGTCAATCTCATGATTCACCTTGGTATGATGAACTTTGTTAGCAAGTGACATTAGTTGCACTTCACAAATTTCCATACCATTTGGAATTTCCTTTTTCTCAAATTCCTTTTTAATGATGCGCTCAATACTTTTAATCTTGCGAACTTCACTTTTGGAAACAATAACCATAGACACGCCAGTTTTTCCAGCACGTCCTGTACGACCAGATCGGTGCGTATAGGTTTCAATTTCATCAGGTAATTGGTAATTGATCACATGGGTAATATCATCAACATCAATACCACGTGCAGCCACATCTGTCGCTACGAGCATTTGTATTTGTTTGTTTCTGAAAGATTTCATTACCAAATCACGTTGGTTCTGACTTAAATCACCATGAAGTGCTCCAGCGCTGTAACCATCTTCAATCAAGTTTTCAGCTACTTTTTGTGTGTCGCGTTTCGTACGACAGAAAATCACAGAGAAAATATCAGGATTGGCATCTGCCAAACGTTTTAGTGCTTGATAACGATCACGCGCATTTACGAGATAATACTCATGTGATACTTGGTTGGTACTTTCATTTTTATTTCCAACGGTAATTTCAATGGGATCATGCATAAAATCACGTGCAATTCTTGCCACTTCTTTGGGCATCGTTGCAGAAAATAACCAAGTGCTTTTATCTTCCGGAGTATGAGAAAGAATATCAGTGATATCCTCATAAAATCCCATATTCAACATTTCATCCGCTTCATCTAAAACGGAATATTCAATCTTAGAAATATCAACCATGTTGCGGCTAATCATATCCTTCATACGACCAGGAGTCGCCACAATGATTTGAGCGCCACGCTTGACTTGTTTTGCTTGATCAGAAATACTGGCACCACCATAAATGGCAACCACATTAAGTCCTTTACAATAGTTACCATATTGTTTTAGCTCGTTGGTAATCTGTAAGCAAAGTTCGCGAGTAGGTGATAAGATTAAGCCTTGGGTTGTGCGACTTTCTACATTAATTTTTTGCAGCATTGGGAAACCAAATGCGGCTGTTTTACCAGTTCCAGTCTGCGCTAAGGCAACTAAATCTGTATCTTTTTCCAATAAAATTGGGATGGCTTTTGCTTGTACATCACTAGGAGATTCAAATCCTAAATCATTAATAGCAGCAAGCAGGTCTTTGTTAAGACCGAGTTCTTTGAATGTGCTCATTCGTTTGTTTTCGTATTCGATTATGTGCTTTGGTGTTACAAAAGAAGCGAATCGACATACTAAACACTTAAACTTCTAGGTAACACATCCTCACCCTGAGGAATTTATAAAATCCAGACAGCGGATTTTTCAAGCTGCAAAGATACGCTTTTATTTGGATAAACAATATTTGGGCGTTTTAACACGCTATCACTACTCAATCTTTTTTTTACTCAAAAAAAAAGGATTTCAAACAGACCGTTCTATCGTTAACGCAAAACTACGGATGCTACAATGCAACTTAACGAATGTCTTTATTGCGATATTGAGGCTTTCTAATGAGCTTTAATGCTCTCAGTAAATCTAAATATTGGCCTTTCATGATTGCATCGTCAATAGCGTCAGACTTTAAACCATTAAATCCGGAAATGACAAAATTATGGTCACTGTCTTTTGATAACACGAGCGTGATATCTTCATTGTAGTATTTAAATTCTGTGTAGCCATTGTCATTATAGTAATCACCCACCAAAAAGTCGGGTTTTTTCATTTCTTCATGAATCACATTCAATCCTGTTCTTTCTTTAGTATAGGCATAAAATTTTTGAATAAAATTTAGGGTAGCCTCATCGCATATTGGTCGCAACGGCTCAAGGTCTTTATTCGTAAAATATTCTTTGACACGCGGATGAAATTTATTGACAAGAAGCAATAAGGAGTCTCTCAATGGTTTGAGCTTTAATTGTTCTTTGTAAGTGGCAATTTTTGCTTTCGCAATAGCAATGCGTTCCGCATTTGGATACATGTTGTTTTCGCCTTGGACTTTCCAACCATCATCATCTTTACACACTTGAATGGTATAATAATCTGGACCATTCATTTCGCAGGTGGCACAATCCTCTTGGATTTTAACTGATTTGACACTTAGGTTTAAATCCGCTTTTACAATAGGTGCATCCAATAATTGTTCATAGCTGTGATGCAACATAAATAATTCATAGAGAGAATCTGACGTCACAGCTTTTAATTGTAGAGAATCATTGGATCTCAAATCTATGCGTCCCTTTAAGAATCTCAGACACGTATCTTCTACCTGCTCAGACGCACTTTTTGCGCATCCCGTGCAGATCATTATACAGAGTAAGGTAATAAGTGTGTATCCTTTAAAAGTCTTCATAAGTGAGTTGTTAAATGTTATAATGTTTTTAAATAAGAAATCAATTGTTTCACGGCTTTTCCGCGATGGCCAATCCTGTTTTTCTCTTCTAACGAGATTTCAGCAAAAGTGCTATCGTAACCTTTCGCTTGAAAAATGGGATCATAGCCAAAACCTTTATCTCCTTTTTTATGCTCCGTTATTGCGCCTTGGCAAATACCTGTAAAGGTATCTAGTTTATTTTGTATTTGGAGGGCAATGACCGTTTTAAATTGCGCAGCTCTATGGGTTTCGTTCTTCAGGCGTTTTAGAAGCAAATCCATGTTGTCATCAGCATCGCGCTGTTCTCCAGCATAACGAGCACTAAAAACACCAGGTTCACCATTCAAAGCTGCTACCTCAAGACCAGTGTCGTCTGCAAAACAATCGTAGCCATAATTTGTTTTGATGTAAGTTGCTTTTTGAATGGCATTTCCTTCGATTGTATCCTGTGTTTCAGGAATATCCTCCTCACACCCAATATCTTCCAAGCTCAATAACTGAATATGGCTAGGTATCAAGGACTGCACTTCTTTAATTTTGTTCTGATTGTTGGTAGCGAATACGAGTTGCATGGATTTTTTATTGAGAGATCAAAAGTATATATTTTTGCTTAAATTCGACATCAATACTTAAAATTAACAGTCATGCTCAAACAACTAGGTGAATCCTTCACCGACTTATTTCAAAAGTATATGCCTAGTGCCTTTGTGTTTGCACTTTTACTCACCTTAATCACGATGATTTGCGCTTATATCTTTATGGATGTAGGTGTCATGGATGTGATCACGTCTTGGTATGATGGCTTTTTTGATTTGTTGAGCTTTGGGATGCAAATCGTGTTAATAATCATCACTGGTTTTAGTATTGCACTATCTCCTGTAATCAGACGCGCTATTAATCGATTAACAGTTTCTATAAAAACACCCAAACAGGTATATTTATTTGTAATCGTTGTAGGTTCTTTGCTTTCTTTAGTGAGTTTTGGTTGGATTGTTATCACCTGCGTATTAGCGAGAGAATTAGCTGTTAGAATCAAAAATGTGAATTATCCATTTTTAGTAGCTTGTGTGTATTTTTCTTTTGGAGGTTGGGTGAGTGGTTTGTCTAGCTCTATTCCGCTTCTGCTAAATACGGAGGATAATTTTTTTTAATGAAAGCGGGTATTTTGTCAAGTAAAATTCCTACGTCCTATACCTTAGGTTCTGTTTTGAATTTGTCAATGATAGCCTTGTTTATCGTGGGTGCACCACTGCTATTCTTGTTATTTATTCCGAAGTCTCATAAAGGTAAAACCTTACAAGATTTGCTAAAATCGAACAACCAGTCACAAGAACCAACAATCAAAGCTGAAGCAGAGAGTTTTAAATTGCCAATAAAAGCAATTTCAGATACCTTAAATAATGGCTTCTTTCTACCGCTTTTTATTTTTCTACTAGGATTGATTTATGTGATTCAGCATTTATGGACCAATGGCTTTGACCTGAATTTTAATATCATGATTTTCATGTTCTTGATGATTGGCTTACTACTCCATAAAACACCCATGCGCTACAGTGTCGCAATGAAAAGAGCGAGTAGCAATATTTCTGGTGTATTGTTTCAATATCCTTTTTATGCTGGGATTATGGGAATCATGTTATATACCGGAATAGGAGAGCGGCTAGCTGAAGGTTTGGTATCGGTTATGACGATAGATACGTACCCATTTTTTGCCTATCTCACAGGAGGTTTTGTGAATTTTGCCATTCCTTCTGCAGGTGGTGAATTTGCAGTGGTTGGGCCAAGTATGATTGAAGCAGTTAAAGCCCTAGGAACAGGCTTGCCAGAGGCCACTGTCACCGAGATGATTTCAAGGGCATCTTTATCAGTAGCCTATGGTGAGAGCTTGAGTAATATGCTTCAACCGTTTTTTATTCTGTTGGTATTACCTGTCATGGGTGCAGGTGTTAAGCTTCAGGCTCGTGATGTCATGGGATATCTAGTACTGCCTTTTTTGTGCTTTTTTGTCTTACAAATACTGATGGTGCTCTTCATACCTTTGTAAAATTCTATGATGTCATGATTGTCTGCTCAATGACATAAAACATGAGTTTATAATACAATTTGCTGTTATAAAGTTGGGAGCTTAATAAAGGCACTCATTTACCTAATTATGTTAAGGACTTCTTTTATTTAATATTAATATTGTTAATTAATAAAAACAGTCCATTCAAATTTATGATAAAATTAAAATCGCCTGTATTAAATCCACTTGATAATTTATCGATTATGGCGAAAGCTATAGGAGATGACATTAATTGCAGAAAGGGATTTGGCTTTACTAAAGTTCGCAGTGACTATGGTGAAGGTGTTGTTTCGGTTACCGTCGTTTCAGATGATATTTCAGTCATCATTATTGATGCAACCTTTAAGAAAGATTTTGAGGTGCAATTGCTCGGTGATTCAAAAAAAACCATTGACTTTGTATTTTGCTTAGAAGGATCAATTCATCATAGATTTGGTGCAGGGACTTCATACAAACCGATAAATTTTAGACAAAATACCATTATTAATAGAGGCGAGAACTCAAGAAGTGTTATTAAAATACCTTCTAATGTGCCACTAAAGATTAGTCTTATTTCTTACCGACCTAATTACGATAAATTACAGTCTGAAGACTTATATGATTTAAGATTGAGTGCTTTTAACATATTAACAAAGGTCTATGCCGAGGAAAACCATTTTTACAGTGGTCGTGTTTGCTTTAGGACCTCCAACTTTGTGAGTGATATGATGAAATATGGTTCACAAAATCCTGCAGATATTTTGTTTAAAGAGGCTGCCATATTAAATACAATGGCGTCGCAAATTGATAGACATGACAAAGACCTGTCTAGTGGTCACGATAAAGCGCCTATCAAATTATATGAAGTTGATAGAATTCTAGCACTTGAGACGTTTATTAATGATAACTTAACTGAAAGTTTAACTTTGAGTCGTTTAGAGCTTGTTTCTGGTTTGAATCCGTCCAAGTTACAAGCTGGATTCAAATATTTATATGGAAAAACAGTGTCTCATTATGTGACCGAAAAACGTCTCGAAAAAGCTGCTAAATTGATTTACGAATCTGACCTCAATGTTTCAGAACTCGTTTATAGTGTCGGATTTACAAGTAGAAGTTACTTTTCCAAAATTTTTAAAAATCACTTCGGCGTACTACCATCTAAATGTATCGCCAATCCCGAATTATTAGCCATTAATTAAACTTTAAATATTTAGAATGCCGTACTCAATTGTATATCATTCGAAAGCGAAAGAAGATTTTACGCTTTCTAAAATTGATATGATGCTAATTAAAGCCAAAAGGTTCAATAAAGACAACCACATCACCGGATGCATCATTTATCATGATAACGAATTTATTCAGATCATTGAAGGAGAGGAACAAATCATTTCCGAATTGTATCATAGTATCAAAAACGACGATAGACATTATGATGTCACAACGTTGATTGAAACGCCATCAGAGCAAACACTTTGGGATGATTGGTCTATGGCCTTTTACAAATTTACAGGCGATCAGAAACAACGTGAACATAATCGCATGCTCTTGGAAACTTATTTTAATAGTGTCAATGATGAGCAAAAATCTTCTGAAGTATTTTTGACCTTTAAAGAAAACGTATTGAAGCTTTTGGATATATAGCAATTCAGACGTTTTGATTTCTACAATGGATTTTCTACAATTTATGAGTTTTGTCATGTGATCTTGCTCATTTTTTTCGTAAATTAGGAATAAGAAATTAACCTAAAAACGAGAACGATTATGTCTGTAAATTTCCAATATGTCGATGTCGATGTCAGTGACACTTTAAGTGCTTTTACTGAAGAAAAATTGAATAAAATATTCAATAGGTATGAGTTTATTGTAGGTGCTGATGTTTTTTTTAAGAAAGACCCGAATGAACCTGTCAATAACAAAATATGTAATATCAGGTTAAGTTTACCTGGACCTAGATTGTTTGCAACATCCAATGAAAAACAATATGAGGTTGCAGTGCGTTCTACAATTAGTGATTTAGAACGACAATTGAAGAAGCGAAAAGAGATTTTTAAAACGCATTGAGTTTAACGGTGATGATAGGGTTCATTTTTTAAAATAGTGAACGCCCTGTATAACTGTTCAATGACAAACAAGCGAATCATTTGATGGGAAAAGGTCATTTTAGATAATGATAGTTTCCCATTCGCTTTTTGATAAAGTACTTCTGAAAATCCGTAAGGACCACCAATGACAAACACAAGTTGTTTGATACCCGAATTCATGTGCTTTTGGAGGTAATTGGAAAAATTCACAGAATCCATTTGCTTACCGTTTTCATCCAATAAAATCAATAAATCTGTAGGGTGTAGTTTTTTAAGAATGAGTTCACCTTCCTTTTGCTTCTGCTGGGCTTCACTCAAGTGTTTGGTCTTCTTAAGATCTGGGATGATGTCAAATTCAAATTTGATATAAAAACCCAATCGTTTCTGATAATCTTCTATGAGAGATTGTAGATGGGTATTATCAGTTTTCCCTATGGCTAAAAGTTTAATTGTCATGTTTCAAAGTTATACTTTTTTGAAAGTTTTTAATATGCAATTGCTATTTTTACAAGAAATATCCAAATCATGATTTCTAAAGAACAATTTGAAAAGGAAGTTAAGATCATTATTGCGAATGCCATACGTGAGGATGTAGGTGATGGTGATCATAGTTCATTGGCCTGCATACCTGAATCATCCCAAGGAAAAGCGAAACTATTAGTGAAAGATCAAGGGATTATTGCGGGCGTAGAATTCGCGAAGCAGGTATTTCATTATGTCGATCCGAAATTGCAAGTTGAAACATTGATAAATGATGGGAGTCCCGTTAAATTTGGAGATATTGTGTTTTACGTAGAAGGTGCATCGCAATCTATTTTGAAAGCAGAGCGGTTGGTGTTGAATGCCATGCAACGTATGAGTGCGATTGCTACCAAAACAAAAACCTTCGTGGATTTATTGGAAGGAACCGGAACAAAAATTTTGGATACACGTAAAACAACGCCTGGCATTCGTGCTTTAGAAAAATGGGCCGTAAAAATTGGCGGTGGCGAAAATCACCGATTTGCCTTGTATGACATGATCATGCTTAAAGATAATCATATTGATTTTGCAGGCGGAATTACCAATGCTATTTCTAAAACGCAGGATTATTTAAAAAGGACCAACCGCGATTTGAAAATTATTGTGGAGGCAAGAAATCTGAATGAAATTGAAGAAATTCTCAAAAGTAAAGGTGTGTACCGCATATTGATAGATAATTTTAATTATGAAGACACACGCAAGGCTGTTAAACTCATTGGCAACCAATGTTTGACAGAATCATCAGGTGGAATCAATGAAAAAACGGTGCGAAAGTATGCAGAATGTGGTGTTGATTATATATCTTCTGGTGCACTAACACATTCTGTTTATAATATGGATTTGAGTTTGAAAGCCGTTTAATGTCCAAGCGTCTAAAGGAGATATTGAGCAAGATACCAGTCGTGAATCTCATCGTAGATTTTCTTAGAGGTATAAAACTTCCAGGGTTGGAGGGACTATCGCTCTATGATCTTTTAGAATTATACGCTATAGGCATATTTAAAGGCGCATTGACCTCAAGGGCTAGTGCGATTGCTTTTAGCTTTTTTACCGCTATATTTCCTTTCTTACTGTTTGTGATTATTGTAATTCCTTACATACCAGTGGATGGTTTTAAAACCGAATTTCTACAATTTTTAGATTCATTTTTGCCACCGCAGACTTCAGATTTTTTCTTTGCTAATATTTTTGAAAATATTGATAAATCAGAAAATGCAGGACTCTTATCATCCGTATTTGTAGTGTCTTTATTGTTGATGGCAAATGGCGTCAATGCCGTTTTTTCGGGATTTGAAAATTCTTACCATCAAGAATTAACTAGAAACGTATTTAAGCAATATTTTTACGCCTTGGGTGTCGCGTTGATCTTAGCATTTCTGTTAATAATAACGGTGGTTATTTTTGGATATTTCCAAATTTATGTGATTCAAGCGCTCTATGAACAGTTTGATAGTTTCAATTATGTGGCTGATGATAATGGCATGTTCTGGGTGGTCTTTTTTAAGTATTTATTTTTTGTCTTTATGGTGTATATTGCTACGGCCACCTTATATTATTACGGAACCAAATCGGGTAAGACTTCTAAGTTTTTCTCTATTGGTGCTTTGTTTACCACGCTACTGATTATTCTGACCTCTTATTTGTTCGGTATTTATATTGAGAACTTTTCACAGTATAACAAATTATACGGTTCCATTGGCGCATTATTAATACTTCTGTTTTATTTATGGTTGAATGCCAATATATTACTGCTCGGCTATGAACTAAATGCGACCATAAGGCGTTTAAGAAGTAAAAACAAAAGAACTGATGAATAAGAAAATGATGACTTTATTGTGTTTGGTATTTATCACCTTGACGGTTAATTCTCAAAGTGTTTTAGGAACATGGAAAACTATTGACGATAAAACGGGTGTTGCTAAATCCATTGTGGAAATTTATAAAAAGAATGGTAAGGTATTCGGTAAGATTGTCGAAATTTTAGATCCTGAAAAACGTGATTTACCATGTAAATTTTGTGAAGGTGACGACTATAATAAGCCCATTCTAGGCCTAAACATCATCAAGGATATGGTGAAGTCTGATGAGACCTACAAGAACGGGACTATTACAAATCCTGAAAATGGTAAAGTGTACGATTGCCGCTTAAAACTCGATGATGATAATCCAGACCGACTCCAAGTACGTGGGTATGTGGCATTTTTTTATCGAACTCAATATTGGATTAGACAGGAATATTAAGCTCGAACGCTAATGATAATGGATATTTTCATAGTGGCCTTGGTGATTGTTTTAATTAGCTTGGTTTTTAATATCATTGTTGGTATTGAAACTAAGTCTGATACAAAGCAACAAGAACGACTAAAAAGGAGTTTGGAAGACGCTTATATCATCGATCCTGAAACTGGCGCAAAGTTGACGCTTGAACAAGCCGAATCTGGTCATTGGGTGGCACATGACAATGAGTTCAGAGAGGTGCCAGAAGAAGAGTTAAAATCATTGGCGTTCGAAGAACAAGAGCAAATTGAACGAGCGCTTAACTATTTAAGATCGAGTAGACGCTTTCTAAAAGCTGAAGATTTTGTGGATGACGCCTATGAGGTTATTACCAATTGTGTAACTTTAACACATTATGATGATTGGAGTTATTCTAGTTTGTTTAGCTTTGATTTGGGTTATATATTTTCTGTAGCTCCTGAAACTTATTCACCAATTTATTACTGCGAGTCTCAGTTAATGATGTGGCTTCATATACCATCAATAGAGGGACATTATTATTTTCGAGAAAAGACAAAAGCAGAAGCTTTCTTTGATAGGATCAGAAATGATGATGAGTTGAAGTTGGAAAATTATGAGTGCTTTACTTTCAAAAAATCAACTCGAATCCTGCACATTCGGAGATTGATGGATATACTTGTTAATTTTAAGGGATTGGAAATAGAAATTAAGAATGACCATTTATTTATAAAAACGCTTCGGTTAATAAACAAAGAAGACGTTTTGACATTTGAACGTATGATCACACTTTTAGAACCCTTAATTAAAGCACATCAATAGATACATTGAAATACTTTATCAACGTTATATTGCCCATTCCGTTAGAAAAAAGCTTTACTTATGCGATAACAGCAGCTGAAGCCGATTTTCTACAGCCAGGTATGCGTGTCTCTGTGCCATTTGGTAAATCGAAAATCTACACAGGTATCGTTATAGAGATTCATACGAATGCACCTTTGGTTTATGAGGCCAAGGATATTCATCAAATATTGGATGATGCACCCATCGTGACCAACACGCAATTGAAGCATTGGACCTGGATATCTGAGTATTATATGTGCACGCTAGGAGATGTTATGAGAGCCGCTTTGCCAAGCGCTTTTATTCTGGAAAGTGAAACGGTGATTAGTAAAAACAATGATGTCACCATTAATGAAGCCGATTTTAAGGACGATGAGTTTATTATTTACGAAGCCTTACATCACCAATCGTCTTTGAAAATTCAAGACCTCATGTCTATCTTGGATAAGAAAAATGTCCTACCAGTAATCAAGCGGTTATTGGATAAAAATGCCATTTCTGTTCAGGAGGAAATTTATGAGAAATATAAACCGAAATTAGTAAGATATGTGAAGCTACAATCGGCTCATGCCTCTGAGAAAGCACTCCATGCTTTATTGGATGATTTAAGTCGGGCACCAAAACAGCGAGAGGTAGTGATGACGCTTTTTTCAATTTCGGCACAAACAAAAAAACCAGTTAAGGTTTCAGATTTATCGGAAGAAAGTGGCGCATCAGCAGCCATAATAAAAGCACTCATTGATAAAGGAATTCTGGAAGAATACCATATTCAAACCGATCGTGTTCAATATGACGGCTCAGAAAATGAAGCTTCTAAATCGCTGAATGAGTATCAAGAAAAAGCTTTAAATAAAATAACAGAGTCATTTGAAAATCAAAATATTACGCTATTGCATGGTGTCACTTCCTCAGGGAAAACTGAAATCTATGTCAAGCTGATAGAAACACAGCTTAATCGCAACAAACAAGTATTGTATTTGTTACCCGAAATAGCATTGACCACACAACTAGTGGAGAGACTTCAGCATTATTTCGGTGAAAAAGTGGCAGTTTTTCATAGTAAGTATTCCTCTCATGAGCGCGTGGAAGTTTGGAATAATGTTCTAAGTAATGCTCCGAAAGCCCAAGTGATTTTAGGTGCGCGTTCTTCGGTGTTGTTGCCATTTCAAAATCTAGGTTTGATTATTGTTGATGAGGAGCATGAATCCTCCTATAAACAATTTGATCCGGCACCTCGTTATCACGCAAGAGATACAGCCATCGTGTTGGCTGGTATTTTTGAAAGTAAAACCCTATTAGGTTCAGCAACTCCAAGTTTAGAAAGTTATCACAATGCCAAACAAGGAAAATACGGCTTAGTCGATTTAAAGCAGCGATTTAATAATGTGCTCATGCCAGATATTGAATTGGTGGATATTAAAGATAAACATAAGCGCAAGCGCATGCAAGGCCATTTTAGTGATCGGCTCATTGAGGAAATGACGGAGACCTTGGAGCTTGGTCATCAGATTATTTTGTTTCAAAACCGCCGCGGATTTTCGCCCATCGTAGAATGTCATACTTGTGGGCATTCGCCACAATGTCCGAATTGCGATGTGAGTCTAACCTTTCATCAATATAAAAATCAATTGCGATGTCACTACTGTGGGTATCACACGATCATGCCTAAAACATGTGAGGCCTGTGGAAGTGTGGAATTAGACAGTAAAGGCTTTGGTACGGAACAGGTAGAGCAGGAGGCTAAACTTTTGTTTCCAAATCATCAAGTGGCGCGTATGGATTTAGATACGACGCGTGGAAAATATGGTTATGAAAAAATTATCACGGCGTTGGAACAACAAGAAATAGATATTTTAGTAGGAACGCAAATGCTTACCAAAGGCTTGGATTTCAGAAATATTAAATTGGTAGGTATTATGAATGCTGATAACATGCTCAATTTTCCAGACTTTAGAGCGCATGAACGCAGTTATCAATTGATGGCGCAAGTGTCGGGTAGGGCAGGACGGACGAAAGAGCGAGGTAAGGTACTCATACAAACTTACAATCCGCATCATAAAATATTGCAGCAAGTATCTACGAATGATTACACAGCGATGTTTGAAGAGCAATTGGAGGAGCGACGTATTTACAAATATCCGCCAATTTACAGGATGATAAAAATTACCTTAAAACACAAAGACTATCAGAAAGTGAATGTAGGAGCCGATTGGTATGCAAAATCATTACGTACCATATTCAAAACCCATGTTTTGGGACCTGAATTTCCTCCGGTAGCAAGAATTCGAAATCAATACTTAAAGCATATCTTGGTAAAGATTCCGCAAAAGCAATCATTGGCTAAAACAAAAGAAGCTATCATAAAAATAAATAATAGCTTCTTGAGTGTAAAAGATTTTAGGGCGATAAGAGTAATTTTAAATGTAGATAATTATTAGTGTTAAGTTAGGGTTTAACGTTATATCTTCAAACTAAATAGTCTTAATGGCCTTTTAAATATTGTTAAGCGCGTCTACAAGTTGGGTTTTCTTGTTTCGGCTTAATGGGATTTCATAAGCACCTACTTCAACATTTTTACTGTTAAATCGATCCACCTTATCGAGGTTGACGATGTAGGATTTATGAATTCTTAGAAACTTACCTTCCGGTAATTCGTGTTCAAACGCTTTCATTGTAGATAAAACGACCAAGCTGTTCTCTTCAGTAACTAATTTTACATAATCACCAAGAGCTTCAATCCATTTAATATCTTTAATGT
>JAAEZI010000037.1 GCA_018222915.1 Algicola sp.
TTAAGAATGGCGACTACTACGCAACTAAGCGTATTACCGTACAGAACTAATCTGAATAAAAATCATATAAAAGGCAGGGCTTTTAAAGTCCTGCCTTTTTTTTGTACTATGATTTTAGCAGAAATCAAGGATCGTATAGGGATAATTACTCTAAATCGCCCTGAAAAAAGAAATGCCTTTAGTCCGGAGTTAGTTCGGGCAATGCACGAACAAGTTAAAGAGTACAATGCCGACCCCGCAGTAAGAGCTATTTTATTTAAAGGGGAAGGAGAAGCCTTTAGTGCCGGTGCAGATTTAGCGTATCTGGCACAATTAAGAAATAATACGCTGGAAGAAAATGAACAAGACAGCAGGAATCTGGCCGACTTCTTCCAAAGTATATATAACTCACCTAAACTCACGTATTCTGCCGTTGATGGTTATGCATTAGCCGGTGGCTGTGGATTAGCTACAGTTACAGATTTTTGTATTGCCAGTGAGAAGGCAAAATTTGGTTATACTGAAGTGATGATTGGCTTTGTGCCGGCAATAGTGTTGGTATATCTCCAAAGAAAGATAAGCGGCACATCTATGAATAAACTGCTTTTAACAGGCAAAATAATAGAAGCTAAGGATGCGCTTGATCTTGGATTAATATCTTCAATAGTAAGTTCTGAGGACTTTTATGAAGAAGTAGTAGCATTGATAATGAAGCAGCTCAGTAAATCATCTGCAGAGGCTATAACACTTACAAAGAAATTAATGCGTGAGACTTATTCTAAGGCCTTAGACGACGGAATAACAGCCGCTGTTAAAATGAATGCTCAAGCTAGAGCAACAGAAGATTGTATTCGAGGTGTGGATGCATTCTTAAATAAAACGAAAATTACATGGTAACCATAGATACACATGCTCATATTTATGCCGATCAGTTTGATGAAGATCGAGCGGAGATGATCAATAGGGCAAAAGATGCAGGAGTTTCCAAGATTTTGCTTCCAAATATTGACCTGGAAAGTATTGAAGGCCTAAATAAATTGGTTGAAGATTACCCTGATTATTGTTATAAAATGATGGGCTTACATCCATGCTCTGTAGAAGCAAACTACAAGGAAGTACTCGAAGAAATCGAGTCGAATATTGATAGTAATACCATAGCTATAGGGGAGATAGGTATAGACTTGTATTGGGATAAAACTACACAAGGAATACAAGAAGAGGCATTTAAGATACAATGTCAATGGGCGATAGATCGCAACTTGCCGGTAGCGATCCATTCCAGAGAATCTACCGATTTGATTATTGATATTATAGAAGACAATTTTAAAGGCGATTTACAGGGTGTATTCCACTGCTTCACGGGAACAAAAGAACAAGCAGCAAGAATAGCAGACTTGAACATGTATATGGGCTTAGGTGGAGTGCTAACTTTTAAAAACTCAGGATTGAAGGACGTAGTTCCTCACATTCCGTTAGAGTTACTAATATTAGAGACAGATTCACCTTATCTCGCGCCAACACCTTATAGAGGCAAAAGAAACGAACCAGCTTATGTGGTAGAAGTCTTTAATCATTTGTGTGATGCTTTGAGTATGGATGCTCAAACGCTGAGCACAGCCTTGGAAGCGAATTCATTGAAATTGTTCAGAATTTAGGTTTTCTTTGTGGCCCTTTTAAGGAGAGGTGCATGAGTGGCTGAAATGGCACGCCTGGAAAGCGTGTATACCGCAAGGTATCGAGGGTTCGAATCCCTCTCTCTCCGCAAAGTTTTAAGCCTTACCGCGAAGCGGTGAGGCTTTTTTATTGATTGCGAGTCCAAACCGGAGGTTTGAGTGAGCAGATCAATAAAAAAGCCAGTAGCACGAAGTGCAAAGGCTTAAAACTTTGATGGCCTCCCCTTCGGGATCATGAGCAAAGCGAACTAATCCCTCTCTCTCCGCCTTCGTCCTACGAAGCTTTAGCGAAGTAGGACTTCGCCTTGCTTCTCGAACTTCGGCGGACAAAGGTCCGCTCTCCATTACTAATAAATTTAGCATGCTGTGAGGAAAATAAATTGTCGAAGCTTTAGCGTAGTAGAACTTCGCCTTGCTTCTCGAACTTCGGCGGACACGGGTCCGCACATCAATAAAAAAGCCAGTAGCACGAAGTGAACAGGCTTAAAAGTTTCTATGGGATCACTGTATCCGCCAGCTGGCGGATACAGTGATCCCTACTGCAAGCTAAGTTGTAAGTCCAAACTGGGTGCTTAAATGAAATGCTTGCACAAAAAAGTACCTAGTGAATGAAATGAACAGGCTTTATCCTTGACGAACCATCCGCCCACCGGCGGAAAATTAATCCCAGATTTCAGAACGAGAAACTGAAAGAGTCTGAAAGGAAGTTTTCAGCAAGAGTATAGAGGTTGAATGTCTAACTACATGCTCTACAAAACCACATATATGTTCACCAAGAGACAAAGTGATCAATTACTCAAATGCGCACCTAGTCATTCTTAATTTTTTGATGCCAGATGAAGATTTCAAAATAAGATCCTATGGGTTCCAGGAACTTGCACAGCTCTACCTACCCCACATCCAGCCCAGGTCAGCTTCTATTCGTTTGCGTGCTTGGATAGATCGAAGTCCGGAATTATCGCAAAAGCTTGAAAACCTAGGTTTGCTCAAAGGGTGTAGGATCCTAACTCCGGAAATGGTACGAGAGATTGTGAAGGTGGTTGGTAAGCCGTGATCAAACGGAGGTAGGTGGTGTCACTAAACGCATCTGAGACCTATTTCTCTTGTATAAGTTCACTAATATTTTACTTTAATCAGATATTAGCACGTTCAACAAGGAATTCCAATAGGAACTTTCAAAATCAAAAAGAGCCTGATGGAATTCTTACCTCTCAACTTTATCAATCACTTTGTTTGCTGCACCTCTGAATTTTTGGGTTTTGAGCATTTTGTCGAACAGGGCTATGGTTTTGTTTAAGTGCTTGGGATTCTTTGTTTCTAAACTGGATAGCGAGTTGTAAATCCCTATCAGGACTTTGACGGGTTCGTCATCATAATAGCCTGCCTGGGAAATATCCGGTTTGTCATAGGTGTTTACGTGATGTAGAAGTTCAAGACATTCAACCGGATGCTTTTTGGCACATTTAAGCAGGTATTGGAAATAGTAGTGCGGCTCTTTCCTGGCCACATTTGATCGAGCGTATTTTTTAAGCAATGGATAAACCTCTAAGAACATTTCGGGCGTGAGGTCGAAAAATGCAGACGAATACTCTTGTATTACTTTTTCATCGGTAGAGTGAAGGAATCTTAGAAAGATTTGGCGACACTTTGCCCGAACACTTTCTTCTTTATTCCCAAGATTTTTGACAGCCATATCGACCAGTTTTGCTTTTGCTTCATCACTGATTTTAAGTAGCGAGTTTAAAAGCTGATAGCTTCCTTCTTTTTCTTTTAACCATGCTCCGCCTAAAACAACGGCAATTGTACCGTGTATGGATTCCATTTTTATGGCTCGCTGGAAGTAGTCGGTGAGCTTATCGAAATTGTTGTTGAGTAAGTATTGAACCGACCAGATGGAATGCTTCATGATTTCCGGTTCGTTGGTGCTCACCAGCTTTAGAAATATTTCCAGTGTTTTTTGCTCATTGAGGTGCATAAGCATCGCAAGGCGTGGCATTATTGCTACCCGAACACTAATGTTGGGGTCTTCTGCTATTTGGTATAGCGCATCAAATACGAGGTTTTCAAAAGTGGGGTTGAAAAAGACCTCACTGATTCTTCCTGCTGCTGATCCGCGTACATTATTTGCACCATCATTCAGCGCATCGTTGCGAATGGTGTTACCCTCCGGGTCTAGGTGATTCTTGGCAATTTCGATTAGGTATTCCAGCACATCCTGATCCAGGATTTTGGCTTCTATGAAGTATGAGGATACCCAAACGAAGTAAAGCGTGTATTCCCGATCAAATGGAATGGGTAGGGCTTTTTTGTAAATGCGCTGCACTTCGGCTGGGTCGTATTTCGCCTCTTTTAAGCCAGTAAGGCCAGCGACTATGTATTGGTAGGGTGCTTTGTTCTCATCAATCAGTTTTTCGATGAATGGAAAGAAGTGTGATGCCTTGTTTTTTACCTCTGCCTGAAATGCGCGGGAGTGCTCTAAAAGTGATCCCCTGAACGATGCGAACTGGGCTTTATATTCCGTATCATACTTTTCAAATGTTTGCTCCCATTGATCGAATGTCATCTTATCGTAGGCCGAGCTGTCCATAGGTGGGCCAACCCAGCTTGTGTGAATCTTATTAGGTTCTCTATCCGTCACTTTATTGAATTTCCTTTCTAACTCTAAAAAGACCTTTTTCAATAAAGGACGTGCATACAAGTCAGTTTTAGGGACTGCACTCAGATATAAAAACTTACGATGACCATACCACTTTAGTCTATGGTGCTTTTTCCCGATTTCATCCTGATAAATATCCAGTTCGTATTTTGGTTTTATAGAAAGCAGAATCCTGTCTATTTGATCCTTTTGAGCATTATCAAAATTTGGATAAACTTCCGTTAATAGCTGCCGGAATTGGAATTGAATCTTGTCGTCTCCCTCCAGTCCATCTTTTTGATGAAACAGCTCCATTAGCTGAAATATCACGTTTACATAATGGGCTGGGTTTGCCAACAACCCAAAGAACAACAACCTTAAAATGGTAATGGAATTACTGTTAAGGTGGTCTACCAAGAACTGGTCAAACCACGGAGTAGTTTGTTCTGCTTGCTCTTGCACTTTATCCACGAGCAGATGATATATAGCTTCATGTCCGTGAGAACGGCCATGGTGCTCATAGTCGAACAGCCAAAAACCCAAGTCGATGTAGAGTTTCGAGTTATCATCGCCACTTGTTTTTGCAGAAATCTGCTTGACAATATCCAATGCGAAATCGAACGCTTTAATGGTATCAGCTTCGAACATCTTTTTGAATAGCTCTTCGTCCTGATGTTCAAAATGGGGCTTGTCGTTATTGCCCTTGATGGCGTCAATTTTATTAAGGCAATGGGCTTTGTACTTCAGCATCACCCACTCAACATTGAAATTCAACGCATCTTCGAGTATCTTATAATAACCAAAGCGATCGGTGCCTGCTTCGGCCTGATGTTTTTCGAAGAGCTGGAAAGCTGCCGGAATATCCCATTCTTTAACATGGTAGAGCAACCGGAAAATGAACCTTGATTTCCCTTCAAAATCAGAACAATTCAAAAGAAAATCACAAACGGATCGTCTGCTTTTGGGTAGTTGTTTGACCAAAATCTGCCACAGCAGGTTAATTTGCGCATCCCACCTTTCATAGGTGCTTTTATAGTGTACAAGGGTTTTGATTTTGTCCACAACCTTATTCGCCTTTCCCCAATCGCGTTCAGCAAGTTTGTTGCCCCATCCAATCTTTTGAGTAATCAGCTTATCCAGCTCTCCTTCTTCAAGAAGAAACGTAAACCAACTATTGCCTGTAACCGATTCTAAAAAAGGCAGTTTCAGCTCTTTGCTCGGCAGAATGCGGGATTTTACTAGATGCTTTTCGCCTGTTGTTGGGGCTTCTTCAAAACCAAGCAGGTTTAACAGCATTAGTTTAATATGGAAGCGGTACTTCGAGGAAAGTAGGATGGTTTCGAGGGCTTTTATGTATGCAGCGTGATCTTGTTCGCGCAGAAAGCCGATGATCATTTTCAGGCTGGATCGAATGAAAAGACCTTGATGGTTTTCAAGTATGTAGCTTGTTACTGAGTTTCCATTCTGAACGAATTGCTTAGCAAAGGCAAAGTCAAAAAATGTTTGATGAAAAAACTGGACTTCCTTATCCGTTTCGGTTACAATCCCGCTGCTTTTCAAATAGTCGAACTCGTCTGTAAACGACCCGGAAAATGGCTTTGAGGGGGTGCTAATTCGCTGCTCTTTGTGCATCTGTTCCGCGATAGCAAAAACTAGGTTTGTGCATTTATCAGAACTAGCTGGTGAAGTGGCTGGAACCTTGGCTATTCGCTGCACCCAAAGACTTTCATACAGGTCATGTAATGTGGTTATTGAACGAAGGTTGGTTTCGGAATCGTACACCTTGCAAAACACATTTAGATGATGTGGCGTTTGCAGAAGGTTGAGCAATTGCCTAGGTACTTCATTCTCTCTTATTCCGAGCTTGGAAAGAACCTGCGTAACCCGGCCCGCATCCAGTAAACCAACTTTGAAGCTTTTTTGATTTTTGTAGAACTTCAATTCATTGTCATAATCGAGATCGTAGGCTCTAACAGAAATAACCACTCTTACCCGATCAATGGCAATGAGCTTTCTAACAAGAAGGTTGTAGGCATCGAGGTATTCTCGTTTGGCCGATAATGACTGGGAAAGGGCATCTATCTGGTCAATGAGCACAACTACCCGTTCGCTGGCTTCACTTAGCGTTCGAACTACTTTTTCAAATGAATCTTCGAGATCAATTTTGTTTTGTAGGTCGGTAATACTTTCAGCATAAAGCCTATCAGCTTTTAAGGCAATTGCGGGTACGCTGGTTTCCTTGAGTTTCAGAAACACATCTTTCAGAATAATCGTTTTTCCACTTCCGGCACCGCCAACCAGCAAAACCACCGGTTGCTCATCTTTTCCTAATGGCGATTTGATCCATCGAAGCAAATCATTCGTTTCCTTTCTTTCAATGTGCGAATCATCCACCCCTTCAAAAGAGCTGTTGTAATCCGTTAAGTAGTGGGAGGCATGGTCAAATTTTTGCAGAATAACATCAACCGGAATATTGGAAGTGGTTTGGTACTCTACCTGCTTTTTTAGCTCTTCCGCCAGCTTTTCAACTGGTTCCGATTCAACCACCATTCTAACCTCGAAAAAGGTTTTGATGATAGATTGTAAACCGTCAGTATTAAGCAGCGTGTCTAAGTCTTGTGGGATAATTTTCTTTACGGTAATTGAGGCGAGTACTGTTTTTAGGTCAGACGCAATGTCGTTGTATTTAAGGTGTTTAAGTTCTTCATTGGCATTTATTACAGTTTCTGTCCAATCTTTTAGTTCTGTCTGTTTTAGTATCTCATTGTTGAAGTCGTCCAGTAAATCTTTAGCCTTTTCATTGAAACCGTAGGAAACTGCAAACCAGTATGTAAAATTCTTAGGGTCGTGAATCATCCGCTTGTCCAAAAGGTAATGCAGCACAAACTTGATGATCTCCCTTGCACATTCTGGCCTCGAAATTCTGTTACCGCTATCAATACTATGCTTGCACTGAATTAGTCCAAGTGATTTGCCATCCAAATGCAAACTACAATCACGGCCACGTTCCCGAACTCCTTGCAGAAGATTGATTTCGTCATATTGCCCCTTCCAGTCTCCCTCCTCAATTCGCTGCCTGCCAATTGAGTATAGCAATTCTTCAAACCTTCGGTCGTCAAGGGCAGAGTACGGATAACCCTTATTGGGCAAAGCCGCAGGTTTGTTGGTTGCTTCTTTTATATCTGGTTGAGTGTAAGACAGAGGCATTAGTAAAGGCTATAAGGTTAAATCAATTTTCCGCTACTTTCAATATGTTTCATCCAATTAATCATAATATTATAGTTTATGGTGTCATGGCTGACGATAGGAAGCCATGCACTATATATCCTGTAGTATGCGGTTTTTTCACTCTTCATTAGTAATAAAAATACCTATGGCCACTTAAATGGAAATAATCCGGTGTATGAAGCAGAAGAGTTTCTATTTCAGGCTGATACTCCCACTTTGTGAAAAGATGAATCAATCCCTGCTTAGCTTTTTCAAGTTTACCATTCGTGTCTTCATAACAAGCTAGAACAATTTTGTCAGGATAAACTTCTTTTGCTATTTCTACAATTCCTTTTAGGGCTTTATTCTTGTTTTCAGAAAAGCCTTTACTGTTATGCTTTACTTCTCCGATTACAAATTTTCCATCTGAAATTCCAATGAGATCAATTTCTGAACATGGCATGTTTGAATGATAATCATCGTACAAGTTCAGTTGCGGACTGTATTCAAAACTACTTCGACTTCCTCTACGTATACTGGCCAAGGATCTAATAACCGCTAAATTTCCATCTCTTTGATTTGCCGATTGAAAAATGTTATTCTTTATCAAGTCATTTAACTTGTAAGAAAATTCAGGCTCGACTGGAAACTCAAATCTTTCTAAACACCCTTTGCAATTTACAGTATGATCTATTTCTGTTAGTGGGTACCAAAAGTAAGAGGAGCAATTTGTACATTTGATACTGAACCCTTTTAGAAAAACCTTGTTGTTACACAATTCTTTAAGGGTTGCTTTCAATCCGATTTCGAGGTTTTCTTTATTTAGAAATGTCTTTTCTCTTGCACCGAGGTCGACTCCATTTTCTTTTAGTATTTCCTCACATCTTGACACCAACCTTTTGAAGGTTATTGATTGGCCGGATGCGCTTTCTGTTGTGCAGAGATGTTCAAATAAGTCAACCCAAAATTTATCGGTAAAAAAATCGTCAATGGTATCGAAACTACTATTAAAAGTTTTGATAAACGCTGCAAGTTTATTGCTATCATCGTGTGGACCAACGGTAAGAAATTTGGAATCTTTAGTCTCTCCATGAATAACTGGGCTTTGAATTAGTTGCCTAATTAGGTTGGAGAATTGTGGGACAGTTATTTCTAACGTGCTTTCCGGATTCTGTTGGTTATGGATAAAAACGGAAATATTCCTTCTTAGGTTGATACGCCCCTTTACACCTTTTATGACGTATTGGGTTTGGGTTGTTAGTGGAAATTGCTTGTGTGCAAGATGATCGATAGAGCCTTTTTTTATTGTCACATCTAGAGCCCACATTTGAGGGAAGAATCCAACCTCATCAGTAAAGCTCAACTTTGGAAGCTGAACAAGTCCTTCTTCTGAAATCAAAGTTTGTATGGATGTAGATTCACCATAATTTCTTTCGAAAAGGCCATTTGCATCCAAGACCTCAAATGGAAATGATGCTATTGGTTTATGAGTGAATCTTGTATTAAAAGCAATTGGTTTGAATTTGGTTTCAATTAGAGATTTGATTTCATCATCGGTGAGAGTAAAGGAAACGACTTCAATGATATTCCTTGTACTTTGATCATAGAGTAGCCCACCGAAGAATTTGTCTTTACAAAGTTCATCGATTTCATCCAATGTGGCATATAGAATGCTTGAACACTCAAACAAATGCCGATTCCAGAAATACAATAAGTCCTGACTTGAAGACTTGTCTTTGGATATAACAATTTCAACTGAGTCGTTTGATGTTTCTTTAAGATTTCTGACTATTCGAGTATTGAGATTTAGTTTTGACAGGTTGACTTGGTTAATCGGCTTTTCATGATGAATAATCTCATTTAATTCTTTGATGTTCTTCGCCTCAATTAATATTTGTGGATGATGTTTGGCTAGTTCAAATTCATGGTGGTACCTACTTTTATTTAATCCAAAGTTTGTTTTATAGAAGGAAAGAAGAGAGCTTTTACTCCTCCACAATTCTCCAGGAAGCAATAATTTAGTATTGGGATCAAGAGTAGATATAAAGTAAAATGCACTAACTCCAGATATATCTTGCTTTCGTGGTTTGTCATCAATACAATAGTATCCTGCTGGATTAAAAAGCCGAAGTTCTTGAATGGCTTTTGGATCAACATTATCCGAATAAAAAATGTAATCGGGATCGTAATGTTTGATTAATTGAATGTATTCGGGTGAAACCTTGTTTTTTATAACGGGCACAATTGGATTGAACCTTCCACCCCAAATAGACTGGTTAATGTGAATAAGATCTAGGAGCTTCTCATAATCGTAATTATCATCTACGAAATACATGTAACGTAAATGTCTGGGCTGAACTGATATTTGATATAGTGTAGGTTTCATATATTCTTTCAATGGCATCCAACGACTATGGCCGTGACAAGTGAGCGGTTTTGAAATCGAATCTTTGTCCGCCAGATCGAATTTTATTTAATTGTAATGTCCTCATTATTAAGTAGTCATATTACATTTGCTATAACCGATGTTAGCCACTAGTTTCCTTTTTCTTTAAGTCCAACGCCATTTCATAAACATATTCTTGTTCATTGTCGAGATTGTCATAGTCTATCAAGCTTGAATATTTAATAACCAGTTTTATATCTTTTCTAAGTTTTCGAACCTGGTTTATTATTTTTTCTGATTCTTCCTCAGTTTTTTGAAATTTCTCCATCAATCGCTCCTTAGTCAACATATACAATGATTCCCTTTGCTGAGGATGCAAGAAATATTCATTTTGAGTGAAGCTCCATTTGTCGTCCCACCAAATATCCTTGTCGATTGCTTTTAGGTCAATTAAATCAGATATAGTTTTAGCTTTTTCACCGTTTTTTTCAAAATAGATGTCATTCACCGCAGCAGGACCTTGGCCATAGTTAATAAGAATTAATCCCGTTTTTTCCTTCCATCCAGTTCGATATGCATGAAGGATGGGTCTTAACTGAGCACGATTAACAGCCTTTTGCTCATCAATCTGAATTTGAAGAATTCTTCTTGTTCTTGCATTGTTTTTTGCAGTAATAATGAGCAGTACAAGAGCAACTATAACTGAAGTGAGCGAAACAATAATTTCTATAGAGTTATTCTCTGTTTGTTCAATTTTTTCGAGTCTTTTTATAATGTCCTGACTGTTTTTTTCTATTAAAGAAATTCTATGTTGAATAGAATCTGGAATTGTCTTATGTTTACTAGAATTCAAGGTGTCATGTGTCTCCAGCGCTTTCGCAAACGCTGCGAAACTGAAAACTGATAATAATATGATTAGGATCTTTTTCATTTTACAGTTCGTTAAAGCACATGTTTTACACAAGTTAAATATTAGAGTTTTAAAGTAAATTGGTTTCTAACTTTGTTACGTACTGGCTTTTTTAGATTCGTCATAAATTGGTCTTGCGTCAGCATCAACATCAGGATAAATAGATTCCTTATTGATATCGACTTCATTCAATTTTTCAATTATATACGGAACCAGCTCTTTGGATATATTATAACATTCGCAGAATCTGTAATCGTCAGGTTCACTTTCGGATTTAGCTTCACTGTACTGTTCATTACCTACAGTTTCTAACGGCTTAGCAAAATCTGAGTTCCAAGTAAACACTCCATTTTGTTTTTTGATGTTCTCACTATTTGTAATTGAAAATGCTATTCCTGAGTCTTTATCTTTGTCACTAAAGTAACTGATTGGAATGTTAGACATATGCTCAATCTTGGTCATATGACTTATTAGGCCTGAACCTTGAATTCTATCTTTATCAAAAAAGCTACGTTCTTTAAAATGCCTTTCCATTTCTTCACGCTGTTTATCATCTTTAGCAATTTTGGCAATCAGTCCAAGCTTGAGTTCTTCTCCTACTGTCTGGAGACTTTCATCTAACAACTTTCGCATACTGCCATTATCGAAATGTTCTTCCTTGATAAAGTAAATACTTAGAAAATTGTCAATTTCTCTTGGACTTTTTTCTGTAGATATACCATCAATACCAAAAAAGAGGGAAGTCATAAAATCATATGTCCAATCTAAAAGTGGAGTTGGACAGTTGTGGTGTTGTAAAAAGCCTAATACTGAAACATCATTCAAAGTATCAATATCAATTTCATCAAGGATTTTATTGATTTCTGGTTTAAAATTTTCGACACCAGTGGATACTAAAGTTTTTAGGAATTCAAGATAATTTTCAGGAGATTTTTCCATACCGTCCCAAATCCACCATCTTTGTAGTGTGCTATACAATCTCCACTTCGCTTCGCTTTGTCCCCTGAAAAGATAATTTTCTGAATTTTGATATTTTTCAATCAGTTCATCAACTTGTTCTTCAGTTGTAATTTGTATCTGGTCGAAGAATAAACTCTTTTGTACAAGTGAGCCATATTCGGCTATATGGTTTTCTGTGTGGTAAGGTGGCTGTAAATGAGAGCCAAGAATAGCTAACATAAAAGCGTTCAAACGAGGTGAAATAGATTCTGGAATTGCCTTTCCGTTTTCATCAAACTTGGCATCAATTAAGTCTTGAAGTAAACCTACATCATATATTTTTTCGACTCCGCCCGTACGCAGATATTCATTGGTCAATTGAATTTTTAAATCAAGATTTGAAATTTCTCTCATTGGTTGTATTTGCTTGCAGCTAACTAGTTTATAAACTCAATTTGCCTTCATTTATCCCTCTATTACATCAGAATATTCAACAATTTTCATTGACCCAAATATAACCTTTCATTGTAAGAACTTAGTAATAAGGAACTAAGTCGATGGTCATCTTGGTTACAATTTAATCACCTAAGTTCATGTAAATGCACTTAACATCATACTAGCCTCACCACACCCCCCATCTTTGGTTTCCAATCAGCGAAATCTAATAGATGCAGCACGACTTTAATCTTTCATTGGCAACAACAGCTTCCGGAATGGTCGGTGGTTTATCCAAGGCCATTTCGGAGCAGTTGACCATCAGTTCCATTTCCTACCATGGCGTTATTGATGTGGCGTTCTATGCTGTGATCAGTGCTAGTGTGGGCTATTGTGTGAAAGTCTCCTGGGATATTCTGTTCAAACGAATCCGTAATAAAAAAGGCAGATGAAGAACTTAATTGCCATAGGAATTTTAGGTGGAATTCTGTTTTACGGAAGCAGGCTCCGGTACAATCCAGATTGAACAGTTGTCCGATGAATCCAAAACAATCATAATGGTAATCGGTATCGCCAAAGTCAATCATCCTATACGTTCCGGAAGATTTTTCGTGATAAATGTGACAGGACGGTTTACTGTCCTGGTAAAAGGGATTGTAAAATGGTTTGTACAATCCAGGCCACTTAGGATTCATGAAGTGTTTGAATACATCCAGACCTCCAGTGGTTCTGCTTAATATGTCCTCCTTACTTAGTGCCATTCTTTGTCATTTTGCGTTCCTCCATGTGTCTACCATATTTCTCGAGCAGGAATGCCTCTACATCCTTCAACTTGAAGTAATTCTTCCCATCAACTTTTGAGTAGCGTAATTTGCCTTCACTTAAATATTTTGTCAACGTCCTGCGACTGATATTGAGAATATGACATACGTCGTAACCATCGATCCATTCTCTGCTTAATTCCTTCGTGGGGTTCTGAAGGCGAACCAATTCCTGGTGCACCTGGTCGAGTCTTTCCATGATACGCTGATAAGCCTCGCTTTCCATTGTTATAACATCCATACCTTGTTGTTTTAATCTGAGGCAAGACTAGAGACAGGGGGGATTCTTTGTTATAGACTCTATATAGAGTCTATAGAAATTTTTAATGTATTCCTTTCTCCATGAGGCTGACAAATCGGTCCTTAATATCTTCCAGAAAGCGGGCCTGTTCGTTCTTTATGTATTTCATTTGGCTTAAGATTTTCTCTGCATGTTCCATGGACACTCCAAAAGCAGAGGAGAAGTAATTCCAAAGTTCTTTTCGGGGCACATCCTCTCCGAAGACCTATGCCTCAGAAAGAGCTGCTACAAGTTCAACCAATTTGGTAGATTCTGCTTTCCAGAGCAGCACCAGTGATAATGGAGGTTCGAATAGGGAATGTTGACCAGGGATCTTTCGCTTTCCGTACTTGACAACAGTACAGGGAGCATATTCTTTGGAGAAAGCTTTCAAATAGCTTTTTATTAAACGAAGTATCTCTCTTTGAACTCCAAGGAAGGGTTGTACTCTATTCTTAATGATCTTGATTTGATTTTCATCTGAAATAAACCTTGGATTCTTAGGGAGGATAACACGTGTGTAGACCAGTTCCTGGTCTATTGGGTTCAGCAATACTGATACTTCTTTCATCCTGGATTTTACGGTGTGAACAGAGCTTGTGATTACATCCAGGTGCTCAAGCGTGAGAGCACTTAGCTTTTCTTTAAAGCGGTGGTACTCATTCATGGCTTGGTGGTGATACATGGCGATACTATCGCATCCGTTAAATTGAATATCGAGCTCATTATCATCCAGCAAGTCCAGAAGACATAATGATTTTCGCGAGCCACGCGTTCGAACTGATATTTCTGCTTTACTTAGTTCATCAAATATATTATTCACGTTATAGGTTCAAGTAGTAGTAGATTTCATCAAAATTTTAAAAAACGGCGCAATTAGGCTGTTTCAAAGTTTTTTTTCAACTTGAATTTTATGTTTATTATGCTAATTATGAAGGCTGAAAGAATTGATTGGTCTATGAATGTTCTTATTTGAACTTCATAGTATTTTCCGTTTCAGGTTCATAGATTGTGTTATTTTGAGATTCAATGAAGAAAGCCATACGAGTCATTTAATTCTAAAAAAAATAATGGTAGACAAATTTGTCCATTATTATTCTATTACTACCTTTGTTTAAGAATTTTAAAAATGTTTTCTAAAGCATGTGAATATGGTATTCGTGCGGCTGTTTTTATTGCCCAGAAATCTCTGTCTCAGAATAGGGTAAATCTTAATACTGTAGCAAATGCATTGGATTCTCCCGTTGCATACACTTCCAAAGTTTTACAAATACTTGCACATGACGAGATCATTAGTTCTGGCATGGGTCCTAATGGTGGTTATTATATGAGCAATGAACAACTTAAAGCTATTAAGCTTAAAGACATAGTCAAAGCTATTGATGGAGACCAGATATATATTGGGTGTGGACTAGGATTACCTGCATGCAATAAGGAGAAACCTTGCTCTGTGCATTTTCAATTTGTCAGCTTACGTGATAAGTTAAAAGAAATGCTGGAAACTACAACCATTAGGTCTCTTGCAACTTCTGCGTCTAAAGGTGTTACTTACTTAAAGCGATAAAAAATTTGAAAAAATAATGGACAAACATATCCGAGATATCAACAACGCAAATTTTTCCCAAACTTATGGAGTCAGGAAGAAATTGAGAATTGGGGTACGGCGCATAAATAAATTGTTATGGTAATAAATAAAAATCAAATTGTAGGAGAAGTAGTTGCTAAGGATTATCGTACAGCCTCATTGTTTAATAAGCATGGTATTGACTTTTGCTGTGATGGTAACCAAACGATTTACGAGGCTTGCCAAAGCAGATCAATTAATGCTGATCTCGTATTAAGAGAGCTGAACAGGGTATTGATAGACAACTCCAAAAATGCAGTGAATTTCAATTCCTGGCCACTTGATTTATTGGCCGATTATATTGAAAAGAAGCATCATCTTTTTGTGAAGGATGCAATTCTTGAGATACTACCCTATCTCGATAAAGTTTGTAAGGTTCATGGAAAACAGCATCCCGAATTAGTTAGTATAAAAAGTGAATTTAATTCGGTAGCAGAGGAGCTTGTAAGCCACATGAACAAGGAGGAATCAATGCTGTTTCCATTAATACGTAATATGGTGAAAGCCCAAAAAGATAATCTTAATCTCGAACAAGCACATTTCGGAACAATTCAGAACCCCATACAGGTGATGATGGCTGAACATAATACAGAGGGTGAACGATTTAGAAGAATTGTGCACTTGAGCAATAAATACACCGTGCCACAAGATGCCTGTAACACATATAAAGTTTCTTTCGAGTTGCTTAAGGATTTTGAAAAAGATTTACACTTACATATTCATTTGGAGAACAATATCTTATTCCCGAAAGCTATTCTGCTTGAAGAGGAACTTCTAAAGGAGTATCATTAATATGGAATCAAAGTGTATCATGGAGAATCAAAAACCACAAATGAATACTCTTCAAGTTGGAGAACAATTTAAGGTACTTGAAGTAATAGGAGTTCCTAACTCAGATATGCCTCTTCACTATTGCACCAGCGAAGCTGTTTTAATAATTCATGTTGGACGTGCGATTTTAACTATGGATAATTTTGAAAAAGAGATGAAATTAGGAATGAGTGTTATAATACCTGCAAAGAAGGAACATTCATTGAAAATAATTGATTCTGTCAAAGCTTATGTTGTAATAGCTAGGGATGCCACAATTGAATTCGCACAGTAATTTTATATCAAAAAACTACAAAAATGTGTTCGTACGACAAAGTCAGTGAAGCTAAAGCAGAATTGCAGAAAAGAGGTTATTCATATGATTACGCCATCAATCCTGAAAATAAATGTCTCGTCTGTCACAAAACCGGAATGAATCTTTCACCGATTGATTTTATAATTGACGAGTTCCATCGATTTGATGGTGATTCCGATCCTGATGAAGAGATGATCGTATATGCAATTTCTTCTGAGAAGTACAAATTGAAAGGGGTTATCGTAATTGCATTGGGAGTTTATTCTGACAGTGAGGATTTCGCAATTGTGGAACTTCTACGAAGGAGAATAAAGGATTGATTTAGACAGTAAAAGTGACTATATGAGTGTGGAGAAATCGGATATTTACCCTCTTTATACGAGGCAAATGACAAAAGCAAAAGAAGCCCTTACACCTGAAGCTATGGAAGCATGGCGACATTTCAGTAGGACTGTCTTTAAGGAGGGCGCTTTACCGGAAAAGACAAAGCAGATAATCGCTGTTGCAGTGGCACATGTAACTCAATGTCCGTATTGTATTAAAAGTCATACAAAACAGGCGTTGAAAAAAGGTGCCAGCAAACAGGAACTCATGGAAGCAATTTGGATTGCTGCAGAAATGAGAGCTGGTGCAGCGACAGCTCATGCTGCTATAGCCTTTGACACAATGGAAAAGTTATGAATAGGGCTCAACATTAATAAAGATCTAACTTATCAATTAGATTTGGAACATTAATCTATGGCCAACTTTTATGAAATGTTACTGTTGTCGCCTGTCCATCACAAAATAAACCAGATGGCTTCGCTTTACAAAAAATAGTAATGGACATAGTTGTCCATTACTATTGAATTGTTACTTTTGTCGAAGCATTATGGGTCAAGTATTTTAGAGAAAGTAGATAGGATATTCTTGCGTCGAAATGTAGGGTACAAATAACTTTGGCGCAGATTGGGGTAATTCTCTCTTTGCAGTAGAGATGTGATTTAATAGAGCTCGTAAATGAACGACGAACAACTAAAAGAGTCAAAATATGAAACCACCATCTTTCGAACTATAACATTCATTGTGTTAAAAGGTGCGGTTTTTTTGGTGAATTAAAAAAATTTCAAATAATAATGGACAATTATATCCGACAAAAATGGAGTTACTAAGCTTATTAATTCAACCAGGTATTATTATCACACTTGTTTTATTGTCAATACCAATAATACTATCGGCCATATATGTTATAATTAAGGCTAGAAGGGTTATTCGTTTTGCTCTTAGAAAGCGAGAGTATGAGTCAGTAAAAAGTAAGATACAGCAAATGTCAAAAGGTGAACTCGACAAACTTCGAGTTCGCCAACAAGAATTAGACTACAAGTTACAGAATAATGAACTTTCAGGCGAGTTTATGCCACAAGATAAAAGAGGTATAATTAAAAGTCTTGAACATACCAATCCAATCCCTTTTATAGAGCGAAAAAAGCGAATTCAACCCCGTCATAAAATTGACACTAAATTAACTAAACTAATCCTATGGTTCATTGGGACTGCAGTTTTTTGGTTAGTCTTAGGAACATCAATTGGGGAATATTTAGGTATAAAATTCAACTTACCAGACATTGACCATATTAGTTGGTTAAGCTTTGGCAGACTCAGGCCAGTACATACAAATATGGTCTTTTGGGGTTGGGCTTCGTTAGCGATGTTAGGACTAGCATACTATGTTGTTCCAAGAGTAAGTAATGCTGAAAATGTAAACGTTAAAAGAGGTTATGCTGTATTAATACTTATCAATGCTGCCGTGACTCTAGGGTCAATATTCCTTATGGCAGGAGTAAATAATGGTGGCGGTGAATATAGAGAATATATTTGGCCAGTGATGTTGTTGTTTGGTGTAGGTGTGGCTTTATCATTATCAAGTTTTATTAAATTAATAGCAAAACGAACAACCAAAGAAATATACGTCTCTAATTGGTATATAATTTCAGCTATGATGTTTCTACTGGTAATAGCATTTGTTGCGTATTGGCCAAGCTGGCAAGATGGAATGGGCGAAACAATTATTCAAGGGTATTATATGCATCAAGGTGTTGGAATGTGGTTCATGCTTTTTAATCTAGGGCTAATGTATTACTTCTTGCCACAACAACTCAATAAGCCAATTTATTCATATAGTTTAGGAGTGCTTGCGTTTTGGGCACAAATCCTATTTTACACTTTAATTGGCACACATCATTTCATATTTAGTGCTATACCCTGGTGGTTGCAGACCGTTGCAATTATTGGAAGTGTTGGCATGATAATTCCAGTTGTATCAGGGACAGCCAACTTCTTGTTGACATTCAGGAATTCATGGGATAAGGTTTTTACAAGTTATACTTTGCCATTCTATTTGGTTGGTATCATTTTTTATTTCACTGGATCTATGCAGGGAACTGCTGAAGCATTTAGATACACAAATCAAATATGGCATTTTACAGATTTTACTGTTGCTCATTCACACCTAACAATGTATGGAATCATTAGTTTTATGCTCTGGGGATTCATTTATACACTTATACCTAGACTTACAGGACGGGAGCCCCAGCAGGTGTTTGTTGGTGCGCATTTTTGGTTGGCTCTTATTGGATTACTTTTTTATACTGTTCCATTAATGTATGGATCAACCCTCAAAGGAATGAGTTGGATGGATAATGCTCCATTTATTGAAGGAGTTTCTTTAATGAAACCGTACTGGCTTTGGCGTGCAATTGGCGGATCACTAATGTGGTTATCGCATATAATATTCGCTTACAACTTTTATAAGATGGTGAAAAAAACCAGGCAATTAAACATTCCTACAGATCCACAAGAAATGCTGGAATTGAGAGACCTGTTGGACAAACAAATAATTAAATCGTAAAATGGAGTATTTCAATAATCATAAGAAGCTTTTTTTAACTGCCCTATTTCTCTTTGTTGGTCTAACTCTCCTAGTTGCCATTATTCCTGCAAATAAAAATCAGAACAACAACCAACCACTTCCTCAGTCAAAAGAATTGTCTGCAGATGAGATGCAAGGGAAATTAGTATATATTGCGAATGGTTGCGTTGCTTGTCACACCCAACAAGTAAGGAATATTGAGATGGATAAGGTCTGGGGGGAGCGACCAGGCATCCCCGCAGATTATGCACGTGTAAAACGAACGGATCTATGGAGAAATACCGCAACTTTAATGGGGACTGAAAGAACTGGGCCAGACCTTACGAATATTGGGAAGCGTCAACCTTCAGAAGCATGGAATTTACTACACCTTTATCAACCTCGCGCAGTTGTTGACGAATCAGTTATGCCGGCATATCCTTGGTTATTTGTTGTAAAGTCTAAACTGGAGCCGGGTGATGTCGAAGTTGTAGTTCCTGACAAATTCAGGAAGAATGTTACCGGTAAAATTGTAGCTAGTAAGGAGGCGTTACAGCTTGTCGCATACCTTCAATCTTTGGTACAAACAGATTTATATGCTGCTCAGAAGTCGCCCGAATTTTTGTATTCAGACGCTGAAGATGCTGAACAAGCTGAGATTAACGATAGTTTAGCTAGCTCTTTGCCTAACGGCAGAAGGTTATATGCCGCGAACTGCCAAAGCTGTCACCAAAGTAATGGTGAAGGACTCCCTGGCGCATTCCCTCCATTAAAAGGTAGCCCAATAGTAGATAGTGATAATCTAGAGATGTATGTTCAAATTATAATGGAAGGTTATGACGCACGAGAAGAATATGCGGTGATGAATGCGGTTGGCAGAGACAATAACTTAAGTCCAGCTGAGGTTGCTGCAATAATCAACTTTGAGCGCTCTAGCTGGGGGAATAATGGTAATATGGTCACGAAGGAAGAAGTTGAGAAATTGATTAATGAATTGTACAACTTACAATAAAAACTATGCGATATGAGCCGAAAAAGACTTCTTTTAATTTCGTTCTTGATTCTTTATACAAAACTTAGTTTTGCATGTCCTGTTTGTGATAAAAATCAACCTGCAGTTACCAGAGGTTGGACACATGGAATAGGTCCGTCAGGAATGGTGGATTGGGTAATTATAAGTGTAATGGTTGCAATCACCATATTTATTCTTTTGGTTTCTGTCAAAGCTCTTGTGAACCCTAAAGAAAATGACAAACATCACATTAAAAATTCAATCTTAGATAAACATGAATACCAGATCAAATAAAGTATTGTTGCTCATTGATGACGAACCTCAACCACTAGTTGAAGCGAGCTCGCCGGTACACTTTGAACTTGACACCCGAAAGCTGGTTGATGGCGAACACACATTAATAATCATAAGCAAATCAGTTTCTGGAAAGGAGGGCATAAGAAAGGTGAAATTTACAGTTCGAAATGGACCGGCAATAGATATAGAAGGTTTAGTAGATAATAGTATACAGGATGGGGTTATTCCTTTGATGGTTAATTCATATGACAAGGGTGATCAAAAGCAATTTATTATAGAAGGGAGTGAAACGCCACAGAGTATTCCGTCTTGGTTGTGGGTTTTAGTAATTGTGATATTTGCCTGGGGGTTATTCTACTTGATAACAAATATTAACATATAAAGAATGAATAACCAAAGGTCCGATATAGAGAGTATAGAAGATATCAAGATTCTTGTTGATGTATTCTATGAAAAAGTACGAAGCGATGATATGTTATCACCAATATTTGAGGATAGGATAAATGGGAAATGGCAAGATCATTTAGAAAAGATGTATAGATTTTGGGAAACAGTATTATTAGGTATGCATTCATATGTGGGTAGTCCATTTATTCCTCACGCAAATTTGCCAATCAATGAACGACATTTTCAACGCTGGATATTTCTTTTTAATCAAACCCTTGACCAGAATTTCAAAGGTAAGTATGCCGATAAAGCAAGATGGCAAGGAGAAAAAATGGCAGAAATGTTCAAAGCAAAGTTAGATCACATAAGGAATTCGGGCTTAAAGCCAGTCATGTAAGGTTTAACGCTCCTTTATGATTATACTAAGTACGTGATATACGTTTATTATTAGGTACATAAAAATTGTCAAATGAACAAACCACTTAAACGTCATGAAGCGCTAAGACCATTTAGCAGAGAACACCATTTTAGCCTCTTACTATGCTGGAAAATCCGTCAGGGGATTACAAAAAATATCGACCCTTCTAGAATCATGACTCATGTACGTTGGCATTACAACAAACATATAAGACAACATTTTGACGCAGAAGAACGTCACATTTTCCCTCTAATAGACCCGCAAGATGAATTGGTTCAAAGAGCACTAGTGGATCATCAAAGTTTGAGGAGATTATTTGAATCGGAAGAAACATCATACCATCAATTATCCAAAATAGAAAAGACGTTAAATGAACATATTAGATTTGAGGAGCGCGTTTTATTTAAGCGAATTGAAGCGCAAATTAATCCCAAAATATTATCTGGTATTAGTGGTATTCACAACAATGAACGAATTGATGACAATGAAGAGGATCCATTCTGGGAATAGGCTAGTTTGTATGGAAATACCATATGGTTTGTACATATAGATGGCATTGATTAAAATTTTGTGAATATTTGGAGTCAAACCCTGTCAAAATATTATGAAGTGGACATATACAATTTCTAATAAGTTTAAAGCAGCACTCGCATTAGCAACTGTGATTATTCTAGTAATAAGTACCAATAGGATTGATCACAATCATTTTGAACGATTACAGGAGTCATTTAATTCGGTATACCAGGACCGACTTGTTGCTGAAAAATACTTATTCGAACTTTCAAGACAGTTTCAAACTAAGACAAGTTTAATTCTGAATGGGGCCCCGTCTAAAGAAAACATTGACTTTGTTAATGACTCAATTAGCGAATTGTTGACTAAGTACGAGGCTACAAAACTTACACATTTGGAGTCAAAAAGGTTTATAGAATTAAAGAAAATGTTTAAAGCGCAATTGAGGTCTGAAGCAAATCTCACTTCAACATCTGAATACACGTATTCATTTACTACTATTTGGGGCTTGCTGGATGAACTATCTCAAATTCAATTAAATGAGGCAAGAAACCTTTTAGATAAATCAGAGAGAATCTTTTCAAGCAATCATACATCATCTGTATTTGAACTTAGTCTCCTTATAATAATTGGTTTAATCCTTCAAGCAATCGTTATTGCTTCCAGGCCTTTGAGAGACATCTTAAATCAGGATAAACACTTGAATTGACGCACCAGGAAAATTATATTTAAACGTAACATTATGTGGAAACAAGTTCGATTATAAATGGAAAGTTAGCAATCTAAAGTACGGTGTTCAAACTTCGAAAATCACTAGATCGAGAATATAAAGTAGAAACGCGTCATATCTGTGCAAAGCTTAATATTTAACCACTTCACAGGGATTCCATTAAAATAGTGATTCACGCTGGAAATCTCTAATTCCAACCATTCCTGTCAATGGGCAGAACTAAGTGATTACTTATATTTGAATACTATCTGTCCTAATTGGCAGTAACTATAGTGGGAACTTTAAAAATAAACATGTAAATTTTAATAAAATGGAGAATTACTCAACTCTATCTGAAGCCATTAATGACCTAACTAAAAAAGGTTATACCTATAATTTCAATATTAAAAAAGATTTTATTGAGTGCACTGAGAATCAGTGTCAACTTAAACCTGAGGAATTTAATATTGATGAAAAACATCGTTTTCAGGAAATGTCAGATGTTGATAATGAAAGTGTTTTATATGCAATCTCCTCAATTGATGGTGATCTAAAAGGGCTATTAGTGAACGCTTATGGTGTTTATGCTGATTATGCATCGTTTAAATTAATTCAAAAACTTAGTAGACCTAATATATAGTTACATTTCAAACAATGAACCTGATATAAACTAAATGAACAATTTCGACCTACTATTTTTAGAATTGAACATAATCATGTCGACAAGATGATAAATCAAATCAGTACAAGTGAATCTAAATCTAAGTTAAAATGTACTATGATGTTATTAAATCAACTTTAGAATGAGGTTATTACCAGTAAGTGAAATAAATGTAGATCACTCAAAAACTAAAGAGGTCGAAGAAATTATGAAATCTACTTTTAGGCTAATAACTTTTAGTAGAGAACATTACGCTGATGATTTGTTGAACACCTATTTATCCAGTACTACCAGTCTTAAAGAACTATTAAGCATTAAGAATGCTCAAATGGAAGCTCAAGATGATGAAGAAGCTGAAGAATATTTAGTCAATCTAAAAGAAACATTACTATATGTAACAAATGAAATTGAGAATCAAGTTGACTTTACTAATGAAGTACAGCTCTTTCAACTGTTTCGTTCTACTTCACCTGATTCGCACAAAACCCACCCTAATAGATATAGAGATAAATTGGTCCAAATTGGCGCATATCTCTGCCCCGACCCAAAACTGGTTCCTTCATTAGTTTCTGAACTCCTTTATAATATGAATTCAATTAAGAACCCCATTATCAAATCAATCTATTTTCACCATGAGTTAATTCGAATTCACCCGTTTGCAGATGGAAATGGTAGAACAACTAGAATTGCTGACAACTGGATATTGATGTACAACCTTTACCCTCCTGTTTTTATTCGTGATAATGATGATAAAGCAATGTACATCAACACTTTATCTAAGAGTTTCGCTCTATTAGATAAAACTCCTTTAAAATGGAACGCCGAGACATTATCTTTCTTTGAACAAGAAATTGAAAGGTTGCGCTTTAACTGCCAATTTGTATTTGATGAGGTTAAAAAAATTGGCGAGAAAAGACTCAAAACAAAATAATATATATTTTATTAACTTAAACAAAATATCATGAAAAACCTAGTAGGACTAGACAAAAATGAAGCAAAGCAGCTTAGTAAGAAATTAAATCAGTTATTAGCAGACTGTTTAGAGCAAAGGTTCTACATTGTAGAGTGAATTCCTTTAACATTTGATAAAAACGATCAGAACTGTGCTCGAATTCGGCTGAGACTGACTTGTGTGATACCAAGAAATGAAGCAACATGTTCTATGGGCAAATGTCGGACATTTTCTGTAGAAGTTTCTAGTGACAGAATCAAACTAATCCCACTAAAGTTTACTTTATATTGAATGTACCCAGTTAGGTTAAGCTTCAAAATTACCTTAAAAGCGTTTTATCATAATAATAAGAGCCGCGGATGAACATCTGTTTGGAGTTACTTCTATTCATCATTCTCTTTTTCATAGTGCCTGACAGAGTCGCCTTTCATAATAACAGCTTGTACCGCTGTATCTAGTTTTTTAGTTACCATTTCCATATTGTCTATTAAGTATTGGTTAATGGGGTCAGAAGGATTTTCTCTATTATATAAGTCTGCCATACTCAGCAAGGTCGTTACCGGGCCTCTAACCTGATGCGCCTGCATATACCCAATATCTTTCAGTACTTCAGCGTGCTTTGTTAAATTTTTAATTTGTATCTCGCTTTTAGAAGTGAGCATCTCCAGATCCTTCAATGTAGTGCTATACTTTGAACGTGTCTTCTTTAGATAATTACTTAAAATAATGATTGAAAGGGCAAGTATTATTACCAGACAGCCATAAATCAGAATGGTTTTCTGAGATTTATTTGCTTCAAGTTTGTTAATCTCAAGTTGTGCAGCCAAGGCTGAAAGTTTGTTGGCCTTTGACTGAATTTCTAGCTCATATTCAACTCCTGCCAGACTGTTTAAGTGTTCCATTGAAGTCATGGAATCTAAATAGTTGTGATATTTTTTATGAAGCATAAAAGCTGATTTGTAATCACCTTTAGAACTGTATGCATCACATAAACCCAGAATAAATTCATAAGCAGGATCTTGTGCCCGTATAGCCAAACAGCTGTCTACGCTCTGTTCTAAAAGATGAATGGCTTCGCTTAATAATGATCGTCGCAATCGTGTATCTTTGGTATTGCTGGCTTTGTCAACAAGTGTTAAGCCAATGTTACCTCTCGTAGTAGCTACACCAAGCGGATACTCGATACTAGTGTAGATTTCAATAGCTTTATCAAAGTATCTAAGAGCGGAGTCAAACTGATTTATATTTTTTAATGCATTGGCCAGATTTACCAAGTTAGTGCCCATTTGAGCAAAGTTTTTAGATTTGGAAGCAAATTCAAAACCTTCCTGATGTGCTGAGATTGCCATACTGTAATCACCTATCGCATTGTAATAAATTCCAAAATTATTTTTTAATTGGGCAAGGCCATTGGTATCGGCAATAGTGGTGTAGTAGTCTGCTGCCTTATTAAAGTAGTCTAACGTTTTGGTGTAGTTTTTTAATCTAAAGTGAATGGTGCCTATTTGCCTTGCGGTTAATCCGGCATGAGCAAAACTTTTAGTACTGTCATAATATTTCAAAGCTGACTGACAATGCTTTAATGCAGCAGCATAATTAGATAAATCTAAATAAATACTACTAATATTTACTTGCATAGCTGCTAAACTGTGTAAATTCTGTGTTTTTGTATAGATATCAAATGCTCTATGCTCGTATTCAAGTGCTTTAATCAATTGGGAGTTGGCTTTGTAGTTTATACCCAAGATTCCATAAGCTGTAGCTAGAGATTGCGAATCTTTGAGTTGCTTAGCTAGTTTAATTGCTTCATGAGCTATTTGCATGCCTTCCAAAGGGTTAGTCCTTGCATACTCATATGCTAGGTTGTTTAATTTAATTAATTTTTGTGATTTAGTAGAATGATCAAGTTCTATTAGAACTGAATCACTTAAAAACAAGAGTTGTGCATGTGAATGAGTGGGTAATAGCACATACAAAGAGATTACCATTGGAATTAAAAGGCGTTTCATATTAGTGTTATTGTACACTAATATATAAAAACTATTTAAGGGTTGATAGTTTGCGCTTTAATACGTAGGTCATGACACAACAATTATTAGGTTTAGCTCTATAAAATTACCACTTCACTTTATTTTAGGGGAATATTTTATACATCCAAAGTCCATATTATCTTATCTTCGCAAACACGAGAAAAACGAAGCACATTTTGCAGGAGAAGTCCTCTACCGGGCAAAATGGCTAAATCGTAACCCAACTGAGAAGCAAACTCTGTAAAGAACAGATTTTCAAGATATTGGAGAGGTAGGTTCACATCCCTCTCTCTCCGCCTTCGTCCTACGAAGCTTTAGCGAAGTAGGACTTCGCCT
>JAAEZI010000087.1 GCA_018222915.1 Algicola sp.
CATTTCCTGAAGCATCTAAAACAACTGTTGCATTCTGACAAATAGCTGTTGGATTCGTATTATCCTGAACATCTACTGTCGCAGTACATGTTGAAACATTTCCATTATTATCTGTAACCGTTAAAGTCACTGTGTTGTTTCCAATATCGTTACAATCGAAAGTTGTCTGATCTAAACTCAATGACTGAATTCCACAGGCATCATTTGAACCATTATCTATATCTGTAGTCGTGATACTTCCATTTCCTGAAGCATCTAAAACAACTGTTGTATTCTGACAAATAGCTGTTGGATTTGTATTGTCCTGAACATCTACTGTCGCTGTGCACGAACTTGTTTGTCCAATAGAATCAGTGACTGTAAGTGTCACTGTATTATTTCCGATATTACTACAATTGAATGTATTTGGTGAAACAGTCATGTTCACGATTCCGAAATCATCAGTACTTCCTCCATCAACATGTGCAGCCACAATATTTGCAATTCCTGAAGCGTCAAGTTGTGTACTATAATTGTTACAGTTTGCAGTAGGTGCATTATCTACTCTGAAAGTAGCTTTATAATTAGCTCCACTATTACTGACATAATACGTATTGTCTGCTATATTATCTCCATCATAATCAGCATCAGATCTTGTGTAGATTTCAAGTGTATAATCACCAGAAGGCAATCCATTAAGAACATTAATATTTGCTCCTGAAGATTCCCATGTTTGGTCAACACTTGTTCCTAAACAAAAATTAGAAGTACCATCATCTGTATTAAATAAAATTTCAGAAGCTGTAAAAGTTGGAGGAGTATTTCCTGTTAGATATACTCTGTAATCTATGTAACTATTTAAAATATTGTGAATACCACATTTGTAAGTTTGGTTTTGAGCACCATTTAGAATCAAACTATTACTTGGTGTAAACGTGCCCAAGTTCGTACCTTCAAAATTTGCATTAGCCGTATCTACATTAAGATCATAGTAAGAGTTTCCTGATCCGTTAATATTTAGAATCACATAACTTTCGTAAATATCAGATTGCGAAAATGACAAAGTGGTTGTAAAGACTAGTACAACTAAATAACTTAAAGCAAAGAAATTATTCTTCATTGTAATCGTTAATTTGACAATTTTGCTCGATGTGGAAACGAACAAAATAAAATGTTCATTGAGGGAGAGTGGGAACAATGCTATTAACTGTTCAATGAGGGAATTACAAATTTACTAACAACTAATCTGTTCACAGTAAATACTCGTTAAACGGCAATTAAATCCTTTAAACACTGGTTACCAGATAATTATTACCGATTAAATACATCTTTAACTATAATAATTCATGCAAGTCGACAAACTACAGCATCAATATTTTACAGAGTAATCACGTTTCATCGAACATTTTTGCGCCTTAACAATTGTCTGTGGAAGACATTGATTATCAGCACTGTTTTATTTATATTCGTATCAACCAACGAACAACTATATGTTTAAAGCTGTATTATTTGATATGGATGGTGTTATTGTTGACACAGAACCCCTTCATCACACTGCTTATCACCAAATGTTTAATGATGTTAATATTGATGTAACCGATGACTTGTATGCATCATTTACAGGTCAATCGACATTTGAAATCTGCAAAGCGCTAGTATCACATTTTAATTTACCTCTTTCACCTCATACACTTGTTGATATTAAACGTGATCGCTTTAAATATTTATTTGAAAAAGACAAAAGCTTAGCCTTACTGGATGGTGTTCTTGATTTGATTAAAGATTATCATTCTAACGGAATGACCTTGGTTTTGGCGTCATCAGCTTCAATGGATAATATCAATCGGATTTTTGAACGTTTTGATTTGAATCCATATTTTAAAGCGAAGATTAGTGGTGCTGATTTAAAAGCTTCTAAACCTCATCCTGAAATTTTCACAAAGGCTGCGGAATTATCCGGATACAAGCCAGAAGATTGTTTTGTCATTGAAGATTCTACAAACGGAATTGCTGCAGCAAAAGCAGCTCATATATTCTGTGTCGGATTTAAAAGTCCACATTCAGAAGGACAAGATTATTCAAAAGCTGATACAATGATTGAACGTTTTGATGAGATTAGTTTCAATAAGCTAAAAAAACTTCTAAGTATAGCCAAATAAAACTATTGCTTCTTTTTAAGTAGTGCATTCTGTTCTTTCATCAGTTCAGTTAAATGCGAGAGCAATTCTATGTCTTTTGGTGTAGACACCACTTTATTTTTTGGATCCTGAGCTTTGGCTCTTAACCTATTCATTCCTTTAACAACCAAAAAGACGGTTAGTCCAACAATTAAAAAATCAAGGAAGGTTTCAAATAAAATACCATACTCTATAGCAACTTCTTTAACTGTCGCTTCACCATTAGCATCTGTTACAGCTTCTCGTAACACATACTTTTTATCCTGATAATTGAGTCCATCAGTCATTAATGATAATGGAGGCATAAAGACTTTCTTGACCAATACACCAATAAGCTTATTAAAAGCGGCACCAATGATAATACCAATGGCCATATCCATCATATTGCCTTTAACAGCAAACTCTTTGAACTCTTTTAAAAACTTCATAGGATTTTATTTTGAATTTTGAAACCTCAAAGATATTTCAATAGCATTGCAATTACAATAGTATTGAAA
>JAAEZI010000038.1 GCA_018222915.1 Algicola sp.
CAGTGACATCCCACGAACAAGTGGTATTGTTAAAGGTAGCCGTTTCCCAACATTCAGTTGTAGGCTCTGCTGGTTGTGTACCAGTCACATCCCATGAACAAGTCGTATTGTTAAAGGTCGCAGTTTCCCAACATTCTGTTGTAGGCTCAACTGGTTGTGTACCAGTCACATCCCACGAACAAGTCGTATTATTAAAGGTAGCAGTTTCCCAACATTCTGTTGTAGGCTCAGCTGGTTGTGTTCCTTGGTTTTCCCACAAACAGGTGGTGTTATTGTAAACATAATTATCCCAACAATTCACTGCTGTAGGTTCGTCTTGTGCAGTAACTGTCACAGTGGCTGTACAATTATCGGTTTGTCCATCACCATCTGTTACTGTTAAAGTAACACTTACAGGTGTCCCAATATTACTACAATCGAAGGTATTGATATCGATACTATAATTGGTAATAGCAACATCATCCGAGGAGCCACCATCAACATCAGCAGCAACAATTGTTGCATTACCTGTGTTGTCTAATTGCACGGAAATATCTTGACAAACGGCAGATGGAGGAGCAGATCCTGCAACATCAGCAGTTAAGTTAAGTTGATCAATAGAAATATCACTTCGGTAACCACCACCTGTGGTTCCAACAAATCTCAATTTAATTACTTGTCCGTCGAATAAGTTTAACGGCACATTTTCTATAAGCCAAGGATCACCATTAGCAGTTTGCTGACCTCCAGAAATGGTTGTCAGGTTGTTCCAGTTGTTACCGTTATCGGTAGAAACCTCTAAGGATAAATCGCCCATTTCAATACCATACATATGATAATAGAAAGAGAAGTTGGCATTTTCGTATCCTGTTAGATCAAAACAAGGGCTATCGAGATAAACGGTTGCATTTGAGCCTAAATCGGTCGTTGAAGCTTCGGTATAGAAGTAACTTCCACTGCCACTAAAATCACTATTAGGACCTGTTTGTCCAGAGCCAGTAGCACCAGAATTATAGGTCCAATCACCATCATCACCAGTCCCTTGTGACCAATCGCCAATATTGGAGTTCCATGTTTCAGTATATGGATAGGAAACAATTGTAGTACCTGTACAAGGAACGATATCATCCGTTGTAAAATTGGTGGATGTGCTATAAGCAGAGGTTGTAGAAGTACATCTCGTAGCCACCTGGACTTCATAATCGGTTGAAGCCGTTAAACTTGAAATTACATAGTTATTTGTAGGAATGTCTGTTACTTCGATCCAAGTTGGTGCTCCAATCTCGCGATATCGTAAATCGTAAGTAGCGGAAGGAATGTTATCCCATGTGACATTGGCGCTTACTGTGGTTGTTGCTACTGAAATCCCTGTTGGTACTGTGGTTTCGCACGGGATTTGTAAGCCGATAATTTTAAAATCATCGAAGTAAAATCCGTCAAAATTAGCAGAATAATTTTCACCAAGATTGCCACCATCCGATCTAAATCTAAATCGGAAGGTCACGTTAGATGCATTCAATAAATAACTGTTGTTGGAAGCATTGATGACAATTTCTTCCATGATCCAATTATCAAATTGATCACCGTCATAAACCATACCTGAGCTATTACTCGCTTGAAACGAACGACTGGTAGAGTTTTTCCCTCCATGGGCATCATTTGTTGTGCTCGCAGAGTTTGGTTTGTTATATTTTCCACATAAACTATTCCAATTGCTGCCACCATCAGTTGAGGCTAGAAGTTCTACAAAATCAAAATTACGTTCCACATCCCATTTTGAATAAAATTGAATCAGGACCTCATTCGAGCTTGAAAAATCAAACGAACTATTGGATGTTAAGTGACTGGTATTGTTGTTTGGGTAACTCGAAACATTACCGTTTTTGATAGCTGTGGTATTAGACCAGGCATCTGCGGTTGTTGTAATCCAGTTTCCTGCTACGGTCCAGTTAGATATCCCATCGGTATCTGGATTATCTGAAAAAATAATATTAGGTTGGTAATATTTTTCAATGTTAACTTCATAGAAGATATTTCCGTTATCATCTTCTAATGTGACATTGTATTCTATTTTGTCGTTGGCTGCGATGGAAGGATCTAAAATTAATTGAGCCGTGACATTACGCTGTTCTAAAACAGACATTCCAGTTTGTGTGGAAGGTGATGTGATAGATGTGATATTTGCTGAAATAGGCGTCACCGTTAAGGTAAAATCACTAGCCGTTTGGCCAACTCTTTCAATTCCAAACGTTAAATCGGAAGTGAGTGTTGAAATATCGCTTTGTGTTAAATCATGAAACTTGGCGTATTTTCCGCCATAATAATCGTTCATTAAATTGATACGAACCATGCGCTTAGCAATGGGCACAATATTGGAAGGTGAAGGCCAAAATCCACCTTCACTACCATGGCCGCTCTCTGGTGTGGTTGCCAATACGTTTTGGCCAGATCCAATAGAACCGTTGGCATCTGGATTACCACCTATCATCCAATCATCAGCTATACCGTTTGCTGGTGTAAAAATCGTGGCACCTGATACATAGCGGTTATATTTGGTCATGTCTTCGTGCCATTTGTGCATTTCATCTTCTCTACCTGAGATAAATGATGGATTGCCACCATAAGGATGTGGAATACCATTAGCGTAAGTGTGCTGCCATACAGCAGTTTTAAAGTTTCTGCTAAGAATGAAATCTACCATGATTTGAGTTTCAGGTTCTGAAGCTGCTGATGGTCCTCTATAAGAATCACTTGTTGTTGTTCCAGAAGATCCTGTTCCTGCGCTTCCCCAGAAATAATCAAAGTTTCTATTAAGGTCAACACCTCTATTCGTAGATGAATTACTAGTACCACCAGTATTAGCTCTAAGATTCTTACGTTGCATGGCACCACCTCCCGGACTCACATGCTGATTCCATCTTAAGCCATCAGGATTAACAATAGGTACAAAATAGATTTCGTTGTTATCAACTAAGTTTTTAATGGCTGGATCTGTATCGTAGTTTTCTAGTAGGTACCACATATAATAGATATTACCCATAAGTGCACTGACTTCTCTAGAATGAATCATTGACGTATGCAATAATTGTGGCTTACTACCTTCTGGTGACGATTGATCACCAGTAATTCGTTGGTAATAAATGGTTTGTCCAGACCACGTCGTGGTTCCTTGTGTATTACCCCAAGTTTTTTGGTTGGTTGGTGAGGCATCTTGTCTAGCAGAAATTAAGTTAGGATATAAGGCGTGCATAGCATCCATTTCACTATACGCTTCTGCGTAGGTTAAACAACCACCCATACTTCCCAAATTGAAATTAACTGGAACTGCCCAATCTTTCTCGTCGCAACCATGGTATTGTAAATAATTATCTGTGATAACGCTTGAAATGGAAGCTCTTTCATTGTAGTTAGCACTTGAGCTTCGTGATTTTTCAAGTTCCAATTGTCGGATAGCCGCAGGTAATTCTCTTTGGGCTCTATCACGGTAGAATTTGGTCAAATCCTCAATATCTACAGTGTAAGCAATCCCTCTTTTGGCAATTTGACTGATTTCAGATTCTGAAAGCTCTAATTGAATGGAATTGTCCGTTAGAGTTGCACCACATCTCAAATCAATACCTTCATCAATTAACTGATCAAAGGTGTTAGGACTCGCATTTCGAATGGTTATTCTTTTGAAGGTCTCTTGTGATATGGCAAGCTGCGTAACAACAAGGCATAACAAAGCAGACAGTAGGGTAATTTTTCTCATTAGTTTGGGGTTTAATGAAGTTTTAGTCTAAAGTTAAGGGTGCTAAGATATTACTTTATTTTAATTTTTATCCATAAAATGCAAAAAAAACCGATGAAATGCATTTATTTAACATTTAAAAAGTGAGTATTTAATTATAAATGATTGATTTTTAGTGTTTTGTATAAAAACGGTTGTAAACGCATTTTATTAAAATGTCCCTTTGGAGCATTTTAGTTGATAGCATAAAAAAAATCCAGAACTTTCGTACTGGATCTTTTACTATTGTAGCGAGAACGAGATTTGAACTCGTGACCTCCGGGTTATGAATCCGACGCTCTAACCAACTGAGCTACCTCGCCATTTATGAGGGTGCAAATATAAAAACAAAATTTATGTGCGCAAACATAAAATGTGCAAATTATTTTTTTTAGCATTTAGTTTTAAACTCAACAATTAATGTATATATTGACAACATAATTAATAGGACTATGGAAGATAAAGTTAAAATTGAGATGGAGTTTGTTATTCATGCTTCACCGCAACTTTTATATCAATATATATCAACGCCTTCTGGCTTGTCAGAGTGGTTTGCAGACAATGTTAATTCCCGTGGAGAAATGTTTACTTTTATTTGGGATGGGAGTGAAGAAAAAGCAAAATTATTAAGTAAAAAAAGTGGCGAGCGTGTAAAATTTAGATGGTTGAGTGATGATGAGGAGGGTGCTTCATATTTTTTCGAAATTCGTATACAGGTAGATGAAATTACGAAGGATGTGTCCATTATTGTGACAGATCATGTTGAGGATGATGAAGTGGACGAAGCAAAAATGCTTTGGGACAATCAAATTTCAGATTTAAAACAAGTTTTGGGCTCAGCTTAGGGTCTGACTTATTTAAGTTTTATATTTGTCTCGATTTTAATCGAGACTTTTTTTATGGTAAATTTTAACGGTAATTTAATTGATAACACAGCTTTTATAACGCCTGAAAATAGAGGTTACAAATATGGCGATGCATTATTTGAAACTTTAAAAGTGGTTCATGGAAAAATTTTGTTCTGGGAAGATCATTATTTTAGACTCATGGCTTCTATGCGTATCATGAGAATGGAAATCCCTATGAATTTCACCATGGAATTTTTGGAGTCTGAAATTCTAAAGACAATCAATAGTAATGGTCTTGCGAAATCAACAGCGCGTGTAAGATTAGATGTAGATAGAGGTGATGGCGGAAAATACATGCCCATCGAGAAGAAGGTAAGTTACAGTATTGTAGCAGAGGCGATTGATCAGGAATTTTATGAATACCCAGAAACGACAGCCTATCTAGTAGACCTGTATAAAGATTTTTTTGTTGCTCCAGGGTTGTTATCTACTCTAAAGAGTAATAATAAATTAATCAATGTCTTGGGAAGTATTTATGCACAAGAGAATAACTTTCATTCTTGCCTGCTCCTCAATACGAATAAGAATATCATTGAAGCGCTTCATGGCAATTTGTTTTTGGTTTCTGGAGACACTATAAAAACACCACCGTTGGATGATGGTTGCTTAAAAGGCATCATGCGGAAGCAAATAATTGACGTTATTTTAAACTCTGGAGATTATGTTTTGGAAGAGACATCCATTTCGCCATTCGAACTTCAAAAAGCAGATGAATTGTTTATTACCAATGTTATTATCGGGATACAACCAATTTTGAAATATCGAAAAAAGACGTTCGAAACTAAGGTTTCAAAAGACTTATTAAAACGGTTGAATGTCAAGTTAAGATTGTCTTAGTTATAACTTGGATTTTCTGGCGCATTAGACCATAACGAATAATCACCACCAAGTTCGAGCATTTTTTCTTTCCAAAAGGAATCACAACACTTATCGATGAGCTGATTTTTATAAACGTTTTCAGAAACAATCCATGCATGCGATTCTAATTCGTTGTCTAATTGTTTCGCATCCCAGCCTGAATAGCCTAAAAAGAATCTGATATCAGACTCATTTAATTTTTTGTCTTGAAGTAATTTAAGGACAATTTCAAAATTTCCACCCCAAAACACACCATTAGAAATCTCTATACTATCTGGAATAAGTTCAGGTACTTTATGAATAAAATACAGATTATCTTGTTCGACAGGGCCACCATTATGCACTTTGAAAGTCGCGTCGGTATCCGGAATGAGATCATTCAAAGTATATTCCAAAGGTTTATTTAAGATAAAACCAATGGAACCGTTGTCATTGTAATCGGCTAGTAAAATAACTGACCTATTAAATGATAAATCGCCAATAATAGAAGGTTCGGCAATTAAAAGATGTCCTTTTTTGGGCTTTGAAATAATCATGAAAACATCGTTGATGAACTAAATCTAAAACATATTTTACTAATTACCAACTAATTCAAGTAATTAGTTAAGGTCTAAAAGCAAAAAAGCCCACTTTAAAGTGGGCTTTTCGTAATCTATTAAAGAAATACTAGTTGACAGCATTACTTAAATCAGATCCAGCTTTAAACTTTACAACGTTTTTAGCTTTGATTTGTATTGTTTTTCCAGTCTGTGGGTTTCTTCCTTCTCTTGCAGATCTTTTAGAAACTGACCAAGAACCAAATCCTACTAAAGAAACTCTGTTTCCTTTTTGTAAAGCTCCTTCGATGTCAATTAATAATGAATCTAATGCTTTTTTAGCAGCTGCCTTTGTAATTCCTGCGTTCTCTGCCATTCCATTGATTAAATCTGTTTTGTTCATAAAATTTATATTTTAAATTGTTAAAAAAATAGTTGGGTTAAACGTTATCGTTAAATCCGTCTACAAATTTATACGTAAAATCCACCTACGCAAGTAATAGCAAGGGAAATACAAGTATTTGTTGATAACTTTGAACATTTGTTAATAAAGGCTTGCATTTCGTCGGATTTTTTTTGAATATCAATGTATACAAGGGTTTTAGAGCATTTTGGCATTTTTGTCAAAATCATATCCATTTAATAAGGATTTTATGTCCATTTTCCGCTTTCCTGGCAATTGCATTTCACACACCGAAATATAACCTCCTGACACAGCTACCTTTAAATTTTCTTTAGTGACCAAAAGCTGTCCAGGTTCCAATTGATGATCTTCAACAATCTTATGGATCTCAAAAATCTTTACCGATAACTTTTCGCCATGATTTAATAGATCGCACCATGCAGATGGAAAAGGGTTTAAGCCTCGTATTTTATTGTAGATGTCATCAATACCCATTGACCAATCAATCTTACAATTGTCTTTATGGAGTTTATAGGCTGTTTTCAAGTCATCGGTATTCGGTTGAATGGTTGTTTGCACAGCGCCATCTTCAATAAGTTTCACAGTTCTTAACACCACTTGACTTCCCAATTCCATGAGTTTATCATGCAAACTGCCCACCGTTTCATCATTTTCAATGGCTAGTGCCTCCTTTAATATAATCGCTCCAGTGTCTATTTTTTCATCAATAAAAAATGTGGTGACGCCTGTGGTGGTTTCACCGTTGATGATGGCCCAATGAATAGGTGCGGCCCCTCTATAGTTTGGCAGTAACGAGGCATGTAAATTAAACGTACCAAATTTTGGCATGTCCCAAACGACTTTTGGCAACATTCGAAACGCCACTACGACTTGTAAATTCGCCTCTAAGCTTTGTAATTCTTCCACAAAGGCTTCATCTTTTAGGTTGGTAGGTTGTAGGACTTTAAGGTTGTGATCTACGGCATAGTCTTTTACCGCAGAGGTATTTATTTTTCTACCACGACCAGCAGGTTTATCCGGAGCCGTAATAACACCTACGATATGATATTGATGTTCAACGAGTGTTTTTAACGTGGCAACTGCAAAATCTGGCGTTCCCATAAACACGATTCTTAATGTCTCTTTTTTCATGTGTGATTTATTTTATAACGGTTGGCCACTGTTATCGCAATGACCTCATGCTCTAATAATTCTTGAATGGCCTTTAAAAGGTTTGCTTTATCAAAATCAAGCATCTCCATAAGCTCTCTGGAGTTTAAAGTTTGGTTTTCTAAGGCTTGTATAATCTGTTTTTGAATGGATTGGATTGACACTCCTTTAAGTTTCGTGTCTTTATTTAAACACACTGAGCACTTGCCACAATCTTGGTCTGTTGCTTCTCCAAAATACTCGAGGAGTTGACGGCTTCTACATCTTTGGTCATTATTGACATAGCTCAGTACAGCATTTACTTGGTCTTTTTTAAGCTGGTGTTGTTGTTCTATGATGTTCGCAATTCTGTTAATGGTTTTATCATCTTCTCTAGGTTGTAGAAAAATAACTTCTGAATCTGTATTGGCAAAAAGGAAATCAACGATACCATCTTTTTGCAATTGATTCAATACTGAAATCACCTCTTTTTCGTTCGTAGAAGCTTTATTAGCGATTAAGGATAAGTTAATCGCCAACTGATGCTCAAAAATACCACCATACGTTCTTAAAATGGTTTTTACAATAGTACTCAAATAGGCATTGGTTTCGAGATACGAAAACATGGCCGCATTGCTTACGACGAATTGTAATTTGGTTTTGTAGTTAAACTGCTGTGTTAATTTAATAATACTATTTCTGTCCAAAATTTGTAGCGTATTGAAAGCTTTTGAACTTCCAAAGTCATAGGCTTTACAAAAGGCGCTAAAATCAAAATGGTAAGTACTTAATACGCCTTCTCCGTAAGAAATTTGAAAGAAATTGCACAGTTTTCGGTATATCAATTTAATTTCTGCGAGAGATGGAAGGCTATTAATAAATTGATTCTTTAGGAGTTGTTCATCAGAGTTGTTGGTCAGTAAAAATGCATATGACGTATGACCGTCCCGACCTGCACGACCAGCCTCTTGGTAATAACTTTCTAAACTTTCTGGTAAATTGATATGTATGACGGTTTTTACATCGGGTTTGTCAATTCCCATGCCAAAAGCCGTCGTCGCTACCATAATTTGTTTTTGGTTGTGCATCCATTGATTGAGACGTTCTTGTTTGTCTTTTGTTGGAATACCTCCATGGAAAAACGTTGTACTAAACCCTTTTTTCTCTAAATGATTATGAATGTCAATACTTAGCTTTCGGCTTCTCACATAAATGATAGAAGCCCCTTGGTGCTTCTTAAGCAATCGCTCTAGGTCATACATTTTATCCTCACTGGAAATCACCTGATAGGATATATTTTCTCTTGCAAAGGATGCTTTGAATATTTTGGGAGAGATAAAGTCGAGTGCTTCAATCGTTTCCTCGATAACTTTGGGCTTGGCCGTTGCTGTTAAGGCAATAATATTAACGCTTGGTTGTAGTTCTCTGAGAATCGCTATATGTTTATAAGCAGGTCTAAAATCATTGCCCCATTGACTGATACAATGGGCCTCATCCACTGCAATAAGGTTGACATTCATTTGAGCAATACGTTGCTTAACGATATCTTGTTGCAAACGCTCTGGTGAAAGGTATAGGAATTTGTAATTTCCGTAAATACAATTATCAAGTAAGGTGTCTAGCTCACTATATTTTATACCACTAGTAATTGCCATAGCCTTAATGCCTTTTTCCTGTAAACTATTTACTTGGTCTTTCATTAAGGCAATTAGTGGCGAAATCACGATACAGATGCCATCTTTGATGAGCGCAGGTATTTGAAAGCAAATGGATTTGCCACCTCCAGTAGGCAGTAGGGCGAAGGTGTCATCGTTATTTAGTACAGCATTGATGATGTCCTCCTGAAGAGGTCTAAAAGACGTATGGTTCCAATATTGTTCTAATATGGTAATGGGATGTGCCATCTATGTGCTAATATGGTCTAAAATAAAATCTGCTCGATTTGAAATACTTTCAAAAGGGACGTCTAAAAGTTCATATCCAAATCGTTTGTAAGTGTCTAACAAGGCGTGATGGATTTCTACAGCTTGTTCAAAATTTTCATAGCGCTCATTATCACTAACGAAAATCTCTTGCCATGGCGCCAATACAAATACCTTTTCATAGGTGTGGGTTTTACAAGCCTCTACGAAATTGGCTGGATAGTCATTTCCTGAATAATCCATATAAGCCAAAACGTCTGGTAAACCTCGATCTAAAAATACCAGGTCTTCTTTTGACCTTTCTGCTGCTTTAAATTGTGCGATTCTACCTTTCAAAAGCAGTTCGCTAAACAAGAGTGGTTTTGTTAGAAAAAGCTGTTCTATACCATCTTTTCTAGCTTCTAAAATGACCTGTCTGGATACTTCTTCAAAACAGGTATATTGACGTTTAAGAAGTTCATTTATAATAGACGATTTTCCGGTGCCTGGTCCACCTGTAATGACGATTTTCTGCGTATTCAATTTGGCAAGGTTTTGGTTGTAAAATTACTAATAAATAATGCAAAGTAAAATTGAAAGGAAACTGTATCTTTGCAAGCGAAGAAAAAATGATATGAGTCAAGATAAAAAAACAGAAGCATTTTATAAAAAATTAAGGACACAGCTTTATGAGACAGCCAGTTGGCCTTCGGAATATCTTTATAAATTTATTATTCCTACAGATACCGATAAGATTCGTCAAATTGAGGATTTGTTTGATAACTTAGGTGCCGTGATTACCACTAAAGAATCTGGAAAAGGTACCTATACGAGTGTGACGGTGAATCTACACATGAAAGATCCTGATGCGGTCATCGCCAAGTACCAAGAGGTAGCCTCAAAGGTAGAGGGTGTTATTTCTTTATAAAAAAGAAGGACAGTCGCTAAATTTTTGTATTTTGCACTCGTGCAGAAGAACTTCATGCATGATTTACATATACTACACAAATTAATATTTTGATAGACGATTTAGAATACAATACAGAGCGCGAACATTTGATTATTCCAGAATACGGAAGACATCTTCAGAAAATGATCAATTACGCGAAAGAGTTACCTACGAAAGAGGAACGGAATAAAGTGGCAAAGTCCATTATTAATGTCATGGGGAATTTACAGCCACACTTGCGTGACGTACCAGATTTTCAACATAAACTTTGGGATCAATTATTCATTATGTCCGATTTTGAATTGGATGCGGATTCTCCTTATCCAAAACCTTCAAAAGAGGAATTAAGTGAAGGTCCAGATCCATTGAAATATCCTCAAAACCATCCTAAATATCGTTTTTATGGAAACAATATTAAGACCATGATTGATGTGGCTAATACTTGGGAAGAAGGGGATTTAAAAGAGGCGTTGGTCTATACCATCGCTAATCACATGAAAAAGTGTTTTTTAAATTGGAATAAGGATACGGTTGAAGACAATGTCATTTTTGACCATTTATACGAACTTTCAGGAGGAAAAATCAACTTAAAAACTAGTGATGAAGACTTGTCAGATGCCTCCAGTTTAATGCGCAATAAGAAAAAATATTCGAGCAATAAGAAATCACATCACAAAAAAAGTAATTCCAATCGCAATAGAAAACGCTACTAAAAACACTTCATGGCAACATTTATAATTGAAGGAGGTCATCAACTTAAAGGACACATCCAACCTCAAGGAGCAAAAAACGAAGCACTACAAATTTTATGCGCAGTTCTTTTAACTGCAGAAGAAATTAGAATTGATAATATACCCGATATTATTGACGTCAATAAACTGATCGCTTTATTGAAAAAATTAGGTGTAAAAATTCATAACTTAGGAAAAGGGTCTTACACATTTAAGGCAGATGAGGTCAATTTAAGCTATTTAGAATCTGAAGAGTTTAAGGAAGATGGAAAGGGTCTTAGAGGATCGATCATGATTGTTGGCCCCTTATTGGCGCGTTTCGGAAAGGGCTATATACCAAAGCCAGGAGGTGATAAAATAGGAAGACGTCGATTAGATACACACTTTGAAGGTTTTATCAAATTAGGAGCGAAATTCAGATACAACAAAGAAGATTATTTTTATGGTGTAGAGGCAGATCAGCTTCAAGGAACGTACATGCTATTAGATGAGGCTTCTGTAACAGGAACCGCTAATATCGTCATGGCTGCTGTCATGGCAGAAGGTACAACCACGATCTATAATGCCGCTTGTGAGCCTTATTTACAGCAACTGTGTAAAATGCTCAATAGAATGGGTGCCAAGATTAGTGGCGTCGGTTCTAATATGTTGATTATTGAAGGTGTTAAAACCTTGGGAGGTACCAATCATAGAATGCTTCCGGATATGATTGAAATAGGAAGCTGGATTGGATTAGCTGCAATGACTAAGAGTGAATTAACGATTACGAATGTGAGTTGGGACGATTTAGGATTAATTCCAAGTGTTTTTAGAAAACTTGGGATTACCGTAGAACGCCAAGGGGATGATATTCATATTCCTGCACATACGGATGGTTATGAAGTTCAAAGCTATATTGACGGTTCAATACTTACAGTATCCGATGCGCCATGGCCAGGTTTTACACCAGATTTATTAAGTATCGTTTTGGTGGTACTGACACAGGCGAGAGGAAGTGCACTTGTTCATCAGAAAATGTTTGAGAGTCGATTGTTTTTCGTTGATAAGCTTATTGATATGGGTGCTAAAATCATTTTATGTGATCCTCATAGAGCGACCGTTATTGGACATGATTTCAAATCGCAATTGAAAGCTACCACTATGACCTCTCCAGATATTAGAGCGGGTGTTTCCTTATTGATTGCAGCATTATCAGCCAAAGGAACGTCTACCATCCATAATATTGAACAAATTGATCGAGGTTATGAAAATATTGACGAGCGTTTACGTGCTATTGGTGCTAAAATAACCCGTGTAGAAGGAAATTAAAAGTATAATTAACTAAAGAAGAGCCCTTATTTCTATAAGGGCTTTTTTTTATTATAGGTGAACTGCGTCACTTCCAAATAAGGTCTTTCTGAATTCAGCAGGTTGTTTCTCATTCAATAAATCTAAACCACCCATAGTCTCCATGAGTTCACGAAAGTGCGCTTCTCTTTGATTGAATTGTAATTTATTTTTAAAAGTAGTGATTAACATGAGATATGTGTTTTAAAACGGTGTCAATCTTCTATTAATTTAGAGCGTCTTTATAGGTTTTGAGACAGCGCTCTCGCGCTTTTTTATGATCGACCATTTGATCTACATAATCTTCTGTATTGTATTCAGGAACATAGGTTTTGATATAATGTCTTTCCTTGTCGAATTTTTCTATCTGAGTGGTTGGGTTAAAGATTCTAAAGTATGGTGCCGCATCAACACCAGAGCCTGCAACCCATTGCCAATTCCCCACATTGCTGGCCATTTCATAATCATGTAATTTTTCAGCAAAATAGGCTTCGCCCCAACGCCAATCAATTAACAAATGTTTGCATAAAAAACTACCTACGAGCATGCGAACACGATTGTGCATAAAGCCTGTTTCATTAAGTTGCCTCATTCCTGCATCAACTAAAGGGTAGCCTGTCTTTCCCTCACACCATAACTTGAATTCTTTTTCATTATTACGCCATTCAATTCTGTCATATTTAGATTTGAACGACTTATTTACCGTGTGTGGAAAATGCCATAAAATTTGCATAAAAAACTCACGCCAAATTAATTCTTGCCAAAAAATCTCATTTTTTTCGGCAATAGCTTTTTTAATCATTTTTCGAACGCTCACCGTACCAAAACGCAAATGCGGACCTAAACGTGAGGTTGCATCTTTGGCTGGGAAGTTACGTGTAGCTTCATAATCTTGTATAAGTGTTGGCGTCACGTTGTAATTGGCGATTTCCTGACTAGATCTTTCAAACCCAATATCTGAAAGACTGAGATTGGGTAGTCGCGTATGTGCTACTAAATTTTCGAGATAGGAATTCGTGTAAAAAATCTGAAGATCATACGTTTTGAACTTTTCTTTCCAGACTTTCATGTAAGGCGTATAAACGACATAGGGATCACCATCTTTTTTGACAACTTCATCTTTTTCAAAAATGACTTGATCTTTAAATGTTTTGAAGTCTATATCCTTTTCGGATAAAAAAATCTCAATAGCCTCGTCACGTTCTTTCGCATAAGGTTCGTAGTCATGGTTGGTATATACCGATTTAATATCGTAGTCTGAAACTAATGCTTTGTAGATATCCAGTGGCTTTCCGTGGTATATGGCCAGACTACTGTTGTGTTCTTTTTGTAAGGTGTCTCGCATGGCCTGCAAGGTGTCATGAATAAATGTGACGCGAGCGTCCGCTTTGGGAAGCTGTTCTAAAATTTCTGAGTCGAAAATAAAAATGGGTAATACAGGCAAGCCACTTTTCAAGGCTTCATAAAAGCCCACATTGTCATCCAAACGTAAATCACGTCTAAACCAGAATATATTTAATGGTTGTTTCATACTGAGTAAGTTCCAAAAAGTTCTTCTAATTTTTTGGTGCGATAGTCAAAGATTTCTTCCAATTTAGGCTTCACTAAAAAAGGATGTACCAATTGGCCTAAAATCCCGAAAGGGACTTTATAATCAATGATGTCCTCCATTTCTACACCACCTTCAATCGCTTTTATAAAATGTTTATGATGCCACAATGCATAGGGACCAAAGCGTTGTTCATCTACAAAATACTGTTTGTCGATACTATGGGTAATTTCTGTCACCCATTTGGTTTTAATGCCCAATACTGGTGTCACAATGTACTGAATTATTTGCCCAGCAAACATAGGTCTATCAGCGCCAGAAAGAATATGAAATCCCATATAATCAGGCGTGATTGTTTTTAAGTTTTTGGGATCTGATAAAAATTCCCAGGCGGTATCAATGGAGATGGGAAGATTTTGAGTTTTATGAAGTCTATAGATTTTCATACTAGTTATAGATAGTAATATAAAGATTGAGCGAAGTTGCGATACACAACCATATTAAATAGGGTGCGATAAGTATTGATTTACCTCTTAAATCTTTTAAATAGGTCACTAAAAATGCCGCAACAATAATGGTTAATAAGGTGATGTTAAACAATCCGAAAACGGTGAAATGTTGGTTGAAAAAAATAAAATTCCAACTTACGTTGAGTAGCCATTGAATCGCGAAAAGCCAAAGGACCTTATGAGATGGTCGCTTCAAATAGAGAAATGCCATGTAGGCCGCAAAACAAATCATGATGCTGGTCCAAGCCACACCAAATACCCAACCGTCAGGTGTCCATGGTGCTTTGTTTAAACTAAGATACCAGTCACTAGTTGGTCCATCATTCATTAACCAACTGCCTATGCCTAAGGCACCAAAATTGACAATTAAGAATATGATAAAAGGCTTCAGAAATTTCATGTCGACGATTAAATTTTAAAGCTAACAATGCCGTAGTCCATTTCAAAAACTTGTCCGGAAATAGCACTGGCTTTATCAGAAAGCAGAAACTCTGCCATGTCAGCAACTTCTTTAGGTTGCAGATAATTCTTTAAAGGATGACGTTCCTTAATATTGTCAATCATCTTTTCATTGCGTAGTAATTTAGAAGCCAATTCTGTATCTGTTACTGTTGGTGCGATAGCGTTGATCCGCAACGTTGTTGCCATTTCAGCTCCTAAAGATTTTACGAGACCTTCCACACCAGATTTAGCGGCTGCAATACTCGTGTGAAACGGCATGCCTAATTTCGCTGCTACTGTACTGAAAAGTACAATGGATGGTGCTTTTCCCTTTTTAAGAATGTCTAAATAGGTTTGGATGGATTTAACAGCTCCAATCACATTCACTTCATAATCCTCTCGGAACTCGTCTAAACTGAAACGATTAATGGGTTTTAAATTGATGCTTCCCGGACAATAAATGAGGCCGTCAGCTGCTGTTATCTCAGGTAAACTATCAGTTAGTACATCACAGGAGTGATGTGTCAATCGTTCATGTGATTGCTTAGGTTCAGATCTACTAATGTTGATGACGTTATGGTTTTCAAGTAATGTTTCAACAATAGCATTGCCAATACCTTTACTGCCACCAATGACAATAAATGTTTTCATTTTGGAAGGTTTTTATATATGTAGATGAAATTAAGCTCTTAAGGGCTTTCCTTTAAGACGCTTTTCTACCTTTCTTTTAATGGCAGTTAAGCGTTTCATGATATCCATGATGCGTTCATCTTTTTTCTTTTTGTAAATCTGATTTAAATCGAGAATTAAGGCTTTAGCTTCACGTGAAATTTTTACACGGTCGCTTGTAGACAATGATTTTCTCTTACGCTGTTCAAATTCTAGAGCTTTATCTATTAAATCCATAATCTTAATTGTTTATATAATTTTGTAATTCAGTCACTTTTTGTGTTGTTTGAAATGCACCACCATAATAACTTGTGACAGTTGATGATGTATCATCTTTTATGCCTCTTGATGACACGCATAAATGCTTCGCATCGATAATAACTGCAACATCTTCAGTATTTAAAATGGTTTTCAATTCTTCAGCAATTTGATTCGTCAATCGTTCTTGAACTTGTGGTCGCTTGGCATAATACTGTACAATTCTATTCAGTTTGGAAAGTCCGATAACTTTACCTGAAGAAATGTATGCTACGTGTGCTTTTCCTATAATTGGTACAAAGTGATGTTCACAGTTGGAATAGAAGGTAATATTCTTTTCCACAAGCATCTGATTGTATTGGTATTTGTTATCGAATAATGCCACCTTGGGTTTGTTTTCTGGATTAAGTCCTGAAAATATTTCATCGATGTACATTTTCGCTACACGCTTAGGCGTTCCTTTTAAAGAGTCATCTGTAAGATCTAAGCCCATAACATCCATGATTTCTTCAAATAATATAGCGATGCGCTCTTTCTTATCGTCATCGCTCAATTTAAAGGCATCTTTTTTCATGGGTGTTTCCAATCCTGTGTAAAGATGATCATCACCAATTTCTGTATTTGAGAAACCATTTAGTGTATGGCCATTTGTTTTAGGTGTTAAGGTTTTTGTACTCATGTGTTGTCTTTTTAGTGTGCTGTCCTACGGAACTCATCTCCGAAGTCAAAGCACGTTAGCGTTTTGAAATTGAGTTATGGGTAATTTGTTTTTGTCTGGAGCACTTAAACCTTCCTTTTTCAAAACTTCTGAGTTTTTCGTGCTTTGTTTTTCTACCTTGAACGCGTTTTCGCCACATTCTGAAACTGCTAGGTTTCATTTCTATGCGCATTAGTGTGATCACCTCTTGCTCATTTAAGCCAAATTGAAATTCTATGGCTTCAAAGGTTGTACGGTCTTCCCAAGCCATTTCAATGATTCTATCTGTTGCTCTTGTGCTTAATTTCATCTTAAAAAGCACTTTGAAAATTATACTGTTCATCAAAGCGAACTTTTGCCGCCATCAACTTTCTAAAAAAGGATTTATTCTCCTTAAACGTTTTATTATTTCTAAAATGAATAAATTTACCTTGAGCATGAATACTGGCGCCATTTGTTTTGTATAACACCAATTGGTAATAAGGGATGACCCACGTAAAATTCTTTAAGCCCTTGTTGATATAAATCAGTAAACCGTAAGGTCGCATTTCCATATTCGCATAATTGATATCTGAGACTTTATTCATGTATGACTCTAAATTTGGACTCACCTTTTCTATCATCATACGTTTAGAACCAATACCTTTCATCCTAAGAGATTCAAAAAACGAATAGGGCTTACCAATGAGGTCATTGATAATTTGTTTATGCTCTTTGTTGTTATATGTAGAATCTAATATCAATCTAACGTTTTGTATTTACCCAAATCTACAAAATGTTTAACCTTTTTTAAAATATATTAAACAATAATTAACATTTTAGATTGGATAGAGCACAAAGCACAGTGATAGAGCTCAATAGGTATTTGGATTTTCAATAATATCTTGAGCTTTGAGCTTTATTTTTTGAAGTTGCTCCTTGTCCATTTTATCCAAAAGACTATACATCATTCCCATTCGATAGTTATCTCCTAAAATAGAACGTTTGTCATCTAAAAAGTTCCAGTAGAGACTGTTAAACGGACAAGCATCTTCGGTAATCTTTGTCTTTTTGTTGTAATGGCAATCCTCACAATAATTACTCATTTTATTTATGTAAGATCCTGAAGACACATAGGGTTTTGTGGCAATTTTTCCGCCATCAGCAAATTGACTCATGCCTCTCGTATTCGTGAGTTGGACCCATTCAATAGCATCGACATAAATTCCTAAATACCAATCGTCTACTTCATCTGGGTCGGTTTGCGTGAGCAGTGCATAATTTCCAGTAATCATGAGTCTTTGTATGTGGTGTGCATAGCCATTATCTATAGAATTGGTAATGGCCTGTTTCATACAATTCATTTTTGTGTCACCCGTCCAATAAAAATCGGGTAACGGATTGTGGTTATCTAGCTTATTATGCGATTTGTAATCTGGCATTAATGCCCAATACATGCCTCTCATGTATTCTCTCCAACCAATAATTTGTCTTACAAATCCTTCAACTTGAGAGATGTGGATAGCGTCTCCATGTTTTCTGTAAAAGTTCATGACCGTTTTTACGACATCCTTAGGAGAAATCAATTTGAGGTTCATGGCAAACGACAGCCGAGAGTGAAATAAATAGGTTTCATCGGTGTGCATGGCATCTTGAAAATCACCAAAATGCACTAATAAATGCTCACAAAAATATTTTAATTGTTCTATGGATTGGGATCGATTGATAGGATAGCTAAACGTTTTTGTTTCAAAATGTCCCATGGTAGCTATTCCAGCATTTTTGATATCCTTTACCACTTCGGAAACATCATTTTTAAAATACTTATAAGTTGGAATGTCAACCTTGCCTTTCCATTTTTTTCGATTGCTTTTATCGTAATTCCATTGACCACCTTCAGGTTGCCCAGCCACCATAAGAATGTCGTGTTTTTTACGCATATCTCTGTAGAAGTTTTCCATGAGATATTGTTTTTTACCTTCAAAAAAATGAGCCAGATCTTGTCGTTGTGTGTAAAAATGTTCTGCCGAAACGGCGTTAGATGGTATCGAAATAGACTGACAATAATCCTTCAGTTGTTGATCTAGTCTATAGTTGTCAGGGAACATATATTCAAAGGATTCAATAGCATGTGTATCTATTAAAAACGTCAGATTTTCTGTTAGAGACTGTGTATTCTCATCAGCATTTATTTTGAAATACGTGACACGATGTCCTTGGTCTTTTAAATCCTCGGAGAATTGTCTCATGGCCGAAAAAAAACCAATAACTTTTTGAAGATGTTGGGTCACCACATCGGTTTCCTGGCGCATTTCAAATAACGCATACATCACGTCGTCATCTGTAGACTTAAACCAAGAATGTTTGATGTTTAATTGATCACCTAATACGAGTCTTAATGTTTTCATTTAAAATAAGGTTTCTTGAAGCCATAATCTTTGAAAATTACCGTTTGGATCATAACGTTGAGCTTGTCGCTCAACATTAAATTTGCGATCTCTCGGATCATTTCCAACGCCAGAAATATACATCCAATTGCCATAATTGCTGTGAACATCATAATCGATTAACAAAGATTCGAAGTAAGCAGCACCAATACGCCAATCTAAAAGAAGTTCCTTAGAAAAATAAGAGGCTACATTTTGCCGACCTCTATTACTCATCCAACCTGTTTTCTTTAGTTCAAGCATATTGGCATTCACAAATTCTGATGCGGTTCTTCCTTCCATCCATTTTGCAATGGCTTCGGAATCTGATTTCCAATGGTAATCTTTTTTTAAGATGCCTCCCTTCTGAAAAATCGCTGTGCCGTGTTTTAAAGCGATGTATTTAAAGTAATCACGCCAAATGAGCTCAAAAATGAGCCAATAGGTCGAGTCGTTTTTAAAATGTTCTTGCTCAAATTGTCGAACTTCCCAATAGATGGTTCGAGCTGAAATGCTACCGTTAGCAAGCCATGCTGATAATTTTGAACTATAATCAGTTCCTACCAGGCCATTTCGAGTTTTTTTATAAACCCCCAATTTCTTGCTGTCAAAAAAGTATTGGTTCAGTCTCTCAAAAGCTGCAGATTCACCACCTTTAAATGGAAAGGCGGTATTGGGATGGGTTTCGAATTCTGAAAATCCAAGATCTGCTAAAGAAGGAATGGGAGTGGTGTTAATGAGGTGCTTAATTTTATCAGCGACATGAATTTTTTGAATAGGTCTCACATTGAATTTTGATTCCACCGTTTTGCGAAATTGCGTAAAGACTTTCGGGATTTCTGAAGGTGGCATCCCTATATCATTGGGATGAAATAAAAACTGATCATAATTTGAATGGTAGTGGATGGAATCGGGAAGAGTGTCCTTGATACGCTTTAATACCGTACGTTCTTCACTGGTCCATTCTTCTTGATAATAAACATGGTGACAGTGATGTGTGGTGACCAATTGTTGCAAGGCAATTTCTGGCTTGTCCACAAATACAAATAACTCTATATGAAGTTTCTTGAGATTGCTTCTAAGGTCTTTAACTGATTCTATCAAGAATTTTGCTCTGTACTTACCGGTTTTTTTAAAACCGAATGGTGTATTTTCAAAAGTTCTTGGATCAAAGCAGTAACAAGCGATTACCGATTTGTGGTTACTGATAGCCGATTCTAACACGGTATTATCTTGTACTCTTAAATCGTTTCTAAACCAAACTATTCCGATGTCATTTTCTGTCTCCTGCATTTTTCACTACAATATTTTACATGTTCCCAATTAAGTTTCCATTTTTTTCGCCAGCTGAAAGGCAAGCCACAAGTCGCACATGTTTTTTGAGGTAGAAATGGTTTTTTATGTTTAGACATTCACCAGTTGATTAATCATGCCTTTAAAAATAAACCCGTGAAAAGGTAGTACGCTATACCAATACAAACGTCCCCATAAACCTCTTGGTCTAAATGTAGCTGTTTGTTTAAGGATATTATTTTCTATCTTAAATTCTAACCATGCCTCGCCAGGCAAGCGCATTTCAGCGTATAATAATAATTTTTGTTGTGTTTTGTCGGCATAAATAACACGCCAGAAATCCAAGGCATCACCAACATCCAATTCTGTGGGACTTGTTCGTCCACGACGCAATCCAATACCACCCACAAGCTTGTCTAAATAGCCACGGATTTTCCATAAAAAGGTGCCATAATACCATCCTGTTGTGCCTCCAATGCTCCAAATCTTGTCCAAGGTTTTCTTTGTATCCTTAACAGGTCGTTCCTTATAATCCTTAAAACATCCAAATTTAGGTACATTGATATACTTGTGTAATTGATTTCGTAATCTGCCACTGCTTACCATTGAATCTTTCCAACTTGAGACAATGCTATTTTGCTCAATCTTTTCAAAGGCTAGCTCTACAGCGTCTTTATAAGAAATAGGTGCTACATCCAATAACGTATTGATGTTACTTGATTTTCCGATAATCTGAACACCCATACTATCCACTAAGCTACTCGCTAATTTGTAAGAGGTGGATGTGACAAAGTAAAGCCAATAGGAGGAGAGTTTAGGCGTCATGACAGGAACGGTTAATATATAACGTTTCAACTCTCTCACTTCGGCAAACTGAAGTAACATTTGTTTATAGGTTAAAATTTCAGGACCAAAGATGTCATAAGATTGGTTGTAGGTTTCGGTTTTACCAACGGCTTTGGAAAGAAATGCCAAGACATCGCGAACCGCAATAGGCTGCGTCTTGGTATTCAACCACTTTGGCGCAATCATAAATGGTAGCTTTTCGACGAGATCTCTGATAATTTCAAAAGAGGAACTTCCTGAACCCACAATGATTCCTGCTTTAAAAACTGTTAAGGTATAATTTTCAGAATGTAATAATTGCTCAACCTTTTTTCGAGATTCCAAGTGTTTTGACAGTTGTTTTTCGTTCGTGATGCCACTCAAATAGATAACTTGCTGGACCTTGGTTTTATGAAGCTGTGCTTTAAAATTAATAGCGCAGCGTTCTTCAAGAGACTTGAAATCCTTCGAACTGTTAGACATTGAATGGATTAAATAAAATGCGACATCAATGTCATTTGGAATCTCATGAAGCGTTTCTGGTTTTAGAAAATCTGCTTCAACTACTGAAATATGATCGTCACCATCATAACTTTTATCAGCTCTCAACCGATCTCTAACGGTACAAACAACATGATGTCCTTCATTTACTAGAAGCGGAATCAATCGTTTGCCTATATAGCCTGTAGCACCTGTGACGAGAATTTTCATGGACTTGGTTTTGGTCGTTGGTATTCGAAGCGCGTTTTTAATTCAGGAATAGCGTAACCATCCAAGCCATTTATAGCAGCAATTTTTGCTTTAGAAAGATTGATAAAACCATCGTCTTCTAACAAATGATCTTTTACATACAATCCTATTATTTTACCTATCAGTAGGATGGTGTTGTTCGCGCGAATATCGTATTCTTCCACATATTCCATGGCGAGTTGTAAAGGTGCATCCTTTACAAAGGGTGCGTAAAAATTGTTTTGATAATGGGCGTTTAATTGCGTTCTATCAAATTCTGAAATTTCCGAATCGTATTTTGCAGACGTATGATGAGCGTCTTCAAGAATAGACTCATGGATATGATTTATCGTATAATATCCTGTTGCCTTTATATTATCATACGTGTTGCGCATGACCGTTGTTGGCCTTAAAAAGAAACCTAGAAGTGGCGGATTGGAACCGATATGTGTTATAGAACTAAAAACGGCGACATTTTCAATGCCAGAAGCTGATTTCGTACCAATGAGGTTTGCTGATTTGTAGCCAGAACAACTATTGATTAAGTTGATGCGGTAGATATGATTAAATTTATCAAGTTGTTCATTGTCGATATGGATCATTACAGCGTGTTGAAATTGTTGATTTTGATTGATTTTGCTTTTAAATCGAACATGAGATTATAGAGTCCGAAGAAGGTTCTATTAATATAGATAAAATGTTTAGACCCTCTATTACCGTTCATCTTACGTAATTCGGTGTTTTTGGAATACCGTTCTCCAAGTTCAGCGATTTTTCCGAAGAATTCAGCATCGGAGAAATCAAAGGATTCGGCATGAAAAGGTTGTGTGAATAAACTCAACATCTCATGAAACATGTCTGTGAAAAATGCTATTTCTTGAGGTGAATCGTCCGATTTTAATATTTCGAGTTCATAAAGCTTTTTTGAAAAATACTCACGATTGTTAATGTTTTCCTTTTTTGCTAGTTCAAAATAGGGCTCGTAAAACGTATCTGGAATGGTTTTCATACAACCAAAATCTAAAGCGATGAGTTGCCCTTCGTCTGAGATGAGAAAATTCCCAGGATGTGGATCTGCATGCACTTTTTTCAAAGTGTGGATTTGGTACATATAAAAATCCCACAATGCTTGTCCGATTGTATCTGCTAATTCTTGATTCGTATTATGCGCTGTAAATTCTGAAAGATGCTCACCTTTCATATAGTCCATGGTAATAATGCGCTCCGAAGACAAATCACTGTAGTATTTCGGAAATAGTAAGTTGGGAATATGAGCACATTTGGAAGCGATTTCTTGACTTTGAGCAATTTCCAAAATATAATTGGTTTCTTCAATAAGTTTGTTTTCAACTTCTTTGAAGTACTTGTCAGAATCTTTTCCTTTGATATTGAACATACTCATCGCAATGGGTTTTACCATTGCTAAATCTGAAGCAATACTTTCTGCAACGCCTGGATATTGGATTTTCACAGCAAGTTTTTTCCCATCCTTTTCTGCTATATGGACTTGTCCTATACTAGCAGCATTAACAGACGTTGCGTTAAAAGTATCGTAAATTTCGTTGGGATGTTTTCCAAAATATGTTTTGAATGTCTTCACCACTAAAGGAGGCGATAAAGGCGGTACAGAAAATTGAGCTAGTGAGAATTTCTCAACATATGCTTGAGGTAAAATGCTTTTTTCCATACTGAGCATTTGAGCCACCTTAAGAGCACTCCCTTTTAATTGTTTCAAACCATCGTAAATGTCGTCAGCATTATTCTGATTCAAACGTTCTTTGGCCTCAATTTCAGACTTCGTTAATTTATCACCGTAATATTTTAGGTAATTAACACCTACTTTGGCTCCTGTAGATACCAATTTGGTAGCACGCTGAATTTTCGAAACAGGAATTTTATCAATGGTTTTCATATGGGACTTATTGGAACGAGTGAATTTTTTCTTTATATATAAATTTTCCTAGATCTATTAAACTCTTCATGGGTGCGATATCTAGTATATCAAAACTTGTATTCACGCATTTCTCTATGAAAATGTCTGTTTTTTCAAAAGCAGGAGAGGTGTCATCCATCCAAAATTTAATAGTCAATAGTAATTGTCCCCAAGCGGATTCTTTTAAAGCGCGCCTTTGAATCTTATCAATGCGCTCTTGTTTTGTTTCTATTAAGGAAATGTCAAGTTGCTCGATGTAAGACGTAAATGTTTTCTTTAACTCCGATAATGCTTGTAAACCTTTCAATTTGTTTTTGTGCTGTTTTAATGCATACAGTACATAACTCCTGTTCGCTGTAAGATTTTCGAAAAAAGTAAAGTAAACGCTGAGAAGTTGATTTCTTGCATCAAAATTCTTGTAATCATCATTTTTCTCTAAGGCATCAATTGAATTCGTAAAGAACACTTGAAAAATATGTTTTTCTAAGGCTTCAAACGAACCATAAAATTCATAGAATTTAGATTCTTCAAAATTGTGATGCTTAGCAAATGCATAGACAGTCTTTGGTTGCTCGCCATGCTCTAATACATAATCCATGTAATAGGAAATCATATTAGAACTTGTAATGTTTTTCTTTTTTGCCATGGTCTTTAAATATAGTATAAAAGTACAAAATGTTTAACAATAATTAATAATTGTTAAACAAATTTAACAAGACATTATCAAAGTTGATTTTGACAACCAATATTCACTCCAACGGACGCAGTTGCGCTTAGAAT
>JAAEZI010000039.1:0-8096 GCA_018222915.1 Algicola sp.
CGCCTTTTTTGAAAGCCCTTCATTTTATTATGAAGGGCTTTTTTGTTTTTATATTGAATCTATTTTCTTGAAGCGTATTAGTGCTTTTTAAACATACTATCCATAATAATTTTTAAGCCTTTAAAACCAAAGTAAATAGCGAGAATACAGAGTATACCCGCTACAAGAAGAATGGGTATGTATAAGGGTTTTTCGGGATTGCTTAATCCAACATAAAACAGGCTAGGACCGAGAAACATTAGTATCAATGTGATACCCATGGTCTTAATTCCTTTTATTAATACCTCTTTATCCGTTCGTTTAGTGTCCGGTTCCATATTTATAATTTTCAATAGCTGTTCTTACATTTTTGTATTTATCTAGTAATGGCTTGGCTTCTTCTATACTAATTCCTAATTCTTTGGACAACATTTTGACGCCTCTATCTACTAGTTTATGATTACTCAACTGCATATCGACCATTTTGTTACCTTTCACCTTATTGAGCTTGATCATGGTAGACGTAGATATCATATTGAGTACTAACTTTTGTGCTGTCCCTGCTTTCATTCGCGAACTGCCTGTGACAAATTCTGGACCTACAACCACTTCTATGGGGCATTGTGATATTTGGGCTAACGGACTATTTCGGTTACAGGTAATACAACCAGTAATGATATCATTCTTGTGGCATTCTTCTAGTGCGGCAATCACATAAGGTGTCGTTCCTGATGCTGCAATTCCAACTACAACATCTTTATTTGATATTTGATAGGCTTGTAAGTCTTTCCAACCTTGACTTGTAGAATCTTCGGCAAATTCGACTGCCTTTCTAATAGCAGTGTCGCCTCCAGCGATAAGTCCGATAACTAAGTCGTGTGATACGCCAAAGGTTGGCGGACATTCAGATGCATCTAAAATTCCTAATCGTCCACTAGTGCCAGCACCAATATAAAAGAGGCGGCCACCATCTTTTAACTTAGGGACAATTTTTGCTATTAGTTTTTCGATTTGCGGAATGGCTTTTTCTACAGCTAAAGGCACCGATTGATCTTCGCTGTTCATATGGGTTAGTAATTCATTTATAGTCATTTGTTCTAAATGATTATAATTGGAATCTTGTTCTGTTGTTTTTATGAAAGTCATATTGTAAAAATAGCCAAATTTTTCTTCTGCGTTAGTGGTAGTAGCGACATCCTTTTTGTTTTCAACAAAAAGATACAGCGAATGACACGACGCTTTAAAGTTTGGACTTTAAAGGGTAACGCCCAAAAATGCTTACTCAACGGTGTAAATTAACTCTGCAACTTCGGACAACCGAAAATAACCCAATGGAAAATTATCTGGATTTGTCTCATTGATACAATTACCGCGAACAGTAGCCGGCTGTGTCTCAAAAGGCCCACCTCCTTCCTCTGCATTTTGCTGTAATAGAATGAACATAAAATCGTAAAAACGCTCGGAAACACCATAGTTTCGAATCGTCACCAAGTCACCGGTTTCGAGTTCTTCTTCGGTGTAAAAGCCAAAAATTTGGTTACCATTAGTAAATTCGTCATTATAAACTTCCAAGCTTGGGATGACAGGAATATCACTAATAAATTCGAAAAAATAGTAATTTTCTTGATCAATAGGGTCTGTATAAAATGCTTTGAGTTCTGTTTCTTCACCTGTAAAACCGCCTTCATCATTTTGTTCTACGTAATCGATGTCTACTACCGATTTTAAAGTTTCACTGGCAAGGTAGGTTTCGCCGTTATAAATAATTTCTAGGTTATAAGTGGCATCGATTTCAGGTATAAAATCATTGTTGCGATAGATGCCTGAATTATTTTCTTCAGTAAACACGAAAATGTCATTATCTCCCTTAATGACTCTAACGTCTGCACCAGAAGCTGGAGGCACTTGGTTGTCAAAATAAGGTGCAGATAAAGTTAATTTTATTTCTTGTTCATTACCAGGTGTGTTTTTAAACCAATTAATAGAGGCATCGATAACGAGTTTAGGCTCTGAATTATTTAAATCAACATCAACTACATCTTCACAAGAACATATCAATAAACCTAAAAGTATGTATATGTATTTTTTCATGGATTTAAAATTTAAAATTATAAGAAACTGATGGGATGATTCCAAAAATGGCTAATCGCGTGGCTTCATTCGTACCCGTATTTCTATTTTCTCCAAACGAAATAGACGCGGCATTTCTTCTGTTATAGACGTTGTAAATTCCAAATACCCATTCTCCCTGCCATCCTTTGGTTTTTTCTGGATTAGGATTATAAGTGGCAGACAGATCCAATCTGTGATAGGAAGGTAAACGACTTGAGTTTCTAGATTCGTAATTAGGAATGGTGATACCGTTGTAAACATATTGTCCGTTAGGAAAGGTGGTTGGTTGTCCTGTTTGGAATAAGAAATTACTATTGAATGTCCATTTTTTATTGAGTTCGTAGCTTCCAGTTAAAGAGATGTCATGAGTTTTATCATAAGCCGTACTATACCATTGCCCGTTATTAATTCCGGTTTCTTCAGAAGTTCGACCTTCGGTTTGCTGTTCAGATTTGGAAAGTGTATAAGCCAACCAACCTTTGAACTTGCCTTCATTTTTTCTGAACAGGACTTCTAGTCCGTAAGCTCGAGCTTTACCATTAAGAATGACTTGTTCAATAGCATTATTAGCAATTAAGTCGGCACCATCAACATAATCGATTCTATTTTCTATGGTTTTATAAAAGCTTTCAACTTCCAATGAAAATTGATTGTCTTTAAAGGTTTTGAAATATCCCAAAGCTACCTGATCTAATAGTTGTGGCTTCACATACTTGCCACTTGGAGTCCAAACATCTAAAGGTGTTGGAGAGGTTGTATTAGAAAGTAGATGCAAATACTGTGTCATTCGATTGTAACTTGCTTTGACCGATGAATTGTCATTAACTTGGTAAGCCAATGATACTCTTGGTTCGAAGTTAAAAAATGAAGCAATCACATCACTACGATCATATGTTTCGGTCCCTATTGGTTCTGCTTTTTCATAAACCTGTAATGCATCGTTAAATATCAGCGGATTATCATTTTCATACATATTTAATTCATTTTGTCCCAAGCGCAGAAACGAGCTTAGGCGCAAACCATACGACAATGCCAAGGTATTATTTATTTGATGTTCTGCATCTATGTATAAAGCATTTTCAAAGGCATATTTATCGATGAGTTTAAATTCATTAATTCCAGAGGTTGGTGTAGAAGGTTTGATATCGCCAGGATTAAATTTGTAATAAATACTATTCAGACCATATTCCAGCTTAAAATTATTATTGACATAATGCTTCAAGTCGTATTTAAAGTTGAAATTCTGAATACCAGAATCCCAATCAAATTCTACAAAATTTAGATTTAATCCGTAATAATAATCCGAGTAAATCAAAGACATATTGGAAAACAATTTATCGGAAAAGAGGTGATTCCACCTAAAATTAAGAACCGTGTTACCATAAGTATTCTCAAACGTATCAGAGATGTTAAAAACGTCTCTACCAAAATAGCCTGAGAGGTAGATGCTGTTGTCTTCGTTAAGTCGGTAACTCAATTTGGTGTTTAAATCATAGAAATAAGCAATATTATCAATGTCGAAAAGCGGTAAAAACAAATGAGCATAACTGCTTCTGCCTCCGAAAAGAAAAGAGCCTTTTCCTTTTTTAATTGGGCCTTCTGCCAAAAGTCGGCTTGATACAATGCCAATACCACCATTCATATGAAATGAATTACTGTTACCATCTTTTTGGTAGATATCTAATACAGAAGATACTCTTCCTCCATATTTTGCTGGGATGCCACCTTTATATAATTTGATGTCTTTAATGGCATCTGGATTAAAAACTGAGAAGAAACCAAAGAGATGGGAGGAATTAAAAATAGTGGCTTCATCTAATAAAATGAGGTTTTGATCTGCCGCTCCTCCACGCACATTGAATCCTGAAGACCCTTCTCCAGCGTTGGTCACGCCAGGTAGCAAGATAATGGATTTTATGACATCCACTTCACCAAGTACCACAGGCATTTGTTTGATCGTACTAATGGAAAGTGCATTAACACTCATTTGTGGTTTCTTTATGTTGAGCTTTTCAACATCTTGTTTTATGACAATTTCTTCAAGGGTCTCGGTGTTTTCTTCCAATCTGTAATTCATTATTTTGTTTTCAGAAAGTGCCATATTTTCTGTAATGGTTGTGTATCCGAGATAACTAATTTGAATTTTATAGGTACCTTCTGGCAGCGTGATGGAATAGAACCCGTATTCGTTGGTGGTAGTACCTGTTTGCAATTCAGGAACAATGATATTGACGCCAATGAGTGTTTCATTACTATCAGCATCTGTAATTGTACCGCTTAAAGTCACATTGTTTTGTGCAAAAATATTACAAAGACAAAGTAGCAATGGGAGTAGGGCTTTTATTTTTAATCCTGTCATATTTCAAAAGTACGAAACACCAGTTTTAGATGTTTGTATCCATAAGTTAATTAATTATTAAAATGGCAAGCGAGTTATGTCTACATTACCACCCGAAATAATAAGTCCGATTTTAGTGTTTTCAAACTTATGTTTATCTTTTAATATAGCGGCGAAAGCTACAGCACTTGAAGGCTCAATGATAATTTTCATACGTTCCCATATAAATTGCATTGCCTGAACAATGTCAGTTTCAGATACCCTAATAATTTCTGTCACATGCTTCTGTATGATTGGAAAATTATGTGTCCCTAGTTGTGTTCTTAATCCATCGGCTATAGTATTGGCTGATGTATTAGTTTCGATCTTACCACTCAAAAGAGAACGATAGGCATCATCAGCTTCTAAAGGTTCACCACCGAAAACCTTACAGTTATTGCCGAAATAATGAGCGGCTAAAGCAGATCCAGCAATGAGTCCGCCACCACCTACTGGACAAAATACAGTATCTAGATCAGGATATGCTTCGAGTAGCTCCATGCACGAGGTGCTTTGGCCTAATATCACTTCTGGATCATTTGATGGATGTACAAAGGTCGCTCCTGTAGTGTGAACAATATGATCGGCAAGCCCTTGACGTGCTTCAATGGTAGGTTCACATTCTAATATCGTACCACCATATCCAATCACTGCATTTTTTTTGACTTGAGGAGAATTGGAAGGCATGATGATGGTTGCTTTAACCCCTAAACTTTGAGCTGCCAAAGACAATGCTTGGGCGAAATTACCCGAGGAATGCGTCACAACACCCTTATCTTTTTGAGCGGCTGTTAATTGCATTATAGCATTCGTTGCACCACGCATCTTGTAAGCACCAGTTTTCTGAAAATTCTCACATTTAAAATATAATTCGGCACCTACCAATTCATTGACAAGTCTTGATGTCAATATTGGTGTTTTGTGGATATAAGGTAATATACGCTTGTGGCAAGCAATAAGTTGTTCTTTGGTCATACCCTAAAGTTACAATATGTTTCAATATTGACATAAAAAAAAGACTGTCCGAAGACAGTCTTTCATATACACAGGAATCATGGTTATCCTATAATTTTATTTAAGGTGTCACTAGGACGCATTGCTTTCGCAGTCAAGGATTCATTTGGTTCGTAGTAACCACCTATATCCATAGCTTGTCCCTGAACACTATTTAGTTCCTCAACAATTTTAGCTTCGTGAGCTTGCAAATCTCTAAAGACTTCTGCGAACTCATGCTTTAAGTCTTCGTCTTTTGTTTGATTGGCTAAAGCCTCAGCCCAAAAAAGCGCTAAATAAAAATGACTTCCTCTATTATCGAGTTCATTTACTTTTCTTGATGGCGACTTACCGTTGGTCAATAACTTTTCAGTGGCATCATCTAAGGTTTCCGACAATACAATGGCTTTAGAATTGTTATTCACGTTTCCGAAGTGTTCCAAAGACACTGCTAAGGCTAAAAATTCACCGAGAGAATCCCATCGTAAATGATTTTCTTCTTGAAATTGTTGTACGTGCTTTGGCGCAGAACCTCCAGCACCAGTTTCAAAAAGTCCACCACCATTCATTAAAGGAACAATGGATAACATTTTAGCACTGGTTCCCAATTCTAAAATTGGAAAAAGATCTGTAAGATAATCACGTAATACATTACCCGTGACTGAAATAGTGTCTTTTCCTTCTTTAATACGCTCTAGGGTAAATTGCGTTGCTTCAATAGGAGCGAGGATTCTTATATCCAACCCAGACGTATCATGATTTGGTAGGTAGGTATTTACTTTTTTGATTAATTCTGCGTCATGCGCTCTATTTTTATCCAACCAAAAAACAGCAGGTGTTTGTGAGGCTCTCGCTCTTGTTACTGCTAATTTTACCCAGTCCTGAATAGGCGCATCTTTTACCTGGCACATTCTCCAGATATCACCAGCTTCTACTTGGTGTGATGTTAAGATGTTGCCATTGGCATCAATTGTTTCTACTTTTCCATCTGAAGGAATTTCGAAGGTTTTATCATGGGATCCATATTCTTCTGCTTTCTGAGCCATTAAGCCAACATTGGGAACCGTTCCCATAGTCGTTGGGTCAAAAGCTCCATGTTTTTTACAAAAATCGATGGTCGCTTTATAGACACCTGCATAACTACTATCTGGAATAACAGCTTTAGTATCCTGTTGTTTGCCTTCGGCATTCCACATTTGACCAGAGGTACGGATCATGGCAGGCATTGATGCATCTATAATCACATCACTAGGTATATGTAAATTGGTAATACCTTTATCTGAATTAACCATGGCAACATCAGGTGCATTAGCGAAAGCAGTTGCAATATCTTCTTCAATTTGTAAGCGCTTTGCCTCAGGGAGTTCAGTGATCTTACTTACTAAATTTCCAAAACCATTGCTAACATCAACACCAAGCTCTTCAAAAGTGTCACCGTGCTTTTGGAACAGTTCACTAAAGAACACACGTACGGCATGACCAAAAATAATGGGATCAGACACTTTCATCATCGTCGCTTTCATATGTAATGAAAACAACACATTTTTTTCTTTGGCATCTTTGACTTGTTCTTCTAAAAACGCTAAAAGCGCTTTCTTGCTCATGACGGTGGCATCGATAATTTCATCTTTCAACAGCGCTAAATTATCTTTTAAAATAGTGGCATTTCCAGCATTGTCCGTATGAACAATTTTCACAGTCGTAGCTTCAGGTAAGGTTACGGAAACTTCGTTGTGCGCGAAATCACCATGTGACATCGTCGCGACATGTGTTTTGGAATCTGAAGACCATTCACCCATAGAATGCGGATTCATTCTAGCAAAATTCTTGACGGCTTTGGGAGCACGTCTGTCAGAGTTACCTTCGCGTAACACAGGGTTTACGGCACTACCTTTTATTTTGTCATAACGTGTTTTAATGGCTTTAGCTTCCACTGTTTCCGGTTCATCAGGATAATCAGGTAAGGCATAGCCTTGCGCTTGTAATTCTTTGATGGCGGCTTTTAATTGCGGAATGGATGCACTGATATTAGGTAGTTTGATAATATTAGCTTCAGGTAATTTTGCTAAAGCTCCTAATTCTGATAAGGCATCTGGCACTTTTTGAGTGGCTGTCAGAAAATCAGGAAAATTCGCAAGAATTCGTCCTGCTAAAGAAATATCACGACTCTCAACATTGATGTTTGAAGACTTTGTAAAAGATTTTATTATAGGTAAGAGTGAATGCGTTGCCAAAGCAGGTGCTTCATCTGTTTTCGTATAAATGATCGTAGGAGTATTTGCCATAAAATATTTAGAATTTAGTATAATGAAATCGCTTAAAAATTAAGCTGTGCAAATATACAAAAAACTAGTTGCTTTTTAGGCAAGCCACCTCATGTCTTATAAATTAAGAACTGATAATTATCACGCTATTTTCAATTGGTACTTCAAGAGGAGGCCTAAGGCATTATCTTTAGAAAATTTGGCACCGTTCATCTTATTTTTATTTGGATCTATTGCAAGATTATAAGCTGTTTTAAAATCGGTTTTTTCCAAGATGCAATGCTCAAAAATCGTGTCTTTTAAATTGCAGTCTTTGAATGTTGCACTTGTTAAATCTGCATGGCTAAAGTCTGCTTGTTCCATGTTGCAAG
>JAAEZI010000039.1:8135-20600 GCA_018222915.1 Algicola sp.
CTCCTCTTTAGCTTTGTCCATACTTAAATTGCAATCAACAAATTCACATTCTAAAAAGCTAATTCCAGATAGGTAGGATTCTGAAAAATCACAATTGATAAATTTGCAATGGTCATATTCTGCTTTTTCAATGGGATTGTCCTTATAAGTTTGGTCTTTAAAAGTCTTGTCAGAAATAAATGGAAGTCTCATGGCGCTGATTTAACACCCTAAAGTTAAAAAAAGCAAGGTTATTAAAAAACAAAAGCCATATCACTGTAGTCAGAACTACTTTGACATGGCTTTTTTGAGATAGTTACACGTGACCTATTTACCATTACTGATAAACTCAAGACAGCTGAACTAACGTTCCCTCATCTCTTTCGGTTCAAGTTTCACTATTTCAATGAAACCTTTCATAACTTTCAAAATGTATTGACCTGTTATTACTCCGTTTCGTTTTGATTGTTTTTCTTGATGATTGTATGACAAATCATTCGCTTGCGCGTTTGACCATGATACCATCATTGCCCATCATTTTCACTGTCACTTTCGGTTCAGTTACTTGTCAAGGCTTTCCACTTAATTTGTATCAACTGCATACACATCTGACACACCTTAAGCTTCATGATTCTGCTACTTACACGCATACACCTGCAGTAGTCACAACCTCAAAAAACAAATCTATATAAAGAACGTTACTTTATTACAATTTAACATTAATTTGAAGTTTAATTCAAAAACAAACGAGGTTTGTTGTTAATTGTTTAGCTAAAGTAGGTTTTTGTTTGAAAATTCCAAATTTTTAACTGATTTAGATATTCACATTTTATAAACCGAACTTATTAACAAAAGTTCATAACTAAAAAAGCCTTGACACAATCGTCAAGGCTTTCAGAAATTTATGTAGTTGAAGCTTATCTTCTAACTTCTTTAATTCTTGCTTTCTTACCTGTAAGACCTCTAAAGTAGTAGATTCTTGCTCTTCTAACTTTACCACGCTTATTAACTTCAATTTTTTGAAGTGCTGGTAAGTTAATTGGGAAAATACGTTCTACACCAATAGTCCCAGACATTTTTCTAATGGTAAAGGTTTGAGAAGCACCCGTACCTTTTACTTGTAACACGGTACCTTTAAAAAACTGAGTACGTGTTTTAGCACCTTCCTTAATCTCGTAATACACAGTAATGGTATCACCTGCTCCAAATTCTGGAAAATCTTTTTTGTCTACAAATTCGTCTTGTACAAATTTTACTAAAGAATTCATTTTTATCTTTTTATTAAAGTTGTTTCAAATCAACATTCGCGATTTTCGCCAGAGGTTAATCCAAAAGTGGGTGCAAAGATAATTAATAAAACTATATTCACAATGTTTCCTAATATTTTTTTTGGTGTTTCGCTAAGGCGTATTTCAACGACTTAGCGTCAGGCTTTCCGCTCTATCTTTTGCCGCTATGCCAGCAAAAGGATGCCGCATCAATCCTTAACACAAACGTTTAATCCTTAAGTAAATCGGGTCGCCGTTCTTGAGTTATTTTATAAGCTTGTTCTTCTCGCCATTTTTCAATTTCAGGAAAATTTCCGCTAAACAAAACCTCAGGAACTTTCATGCCTTTATAGGTTCTAGGTTTGGTGTAAATTGGTGGAGCCAATAAACCATCTTGAAAAGAATCGGTCAGGGCAGAGGTTTCATTACCTAAAACACCAGGAATTAATCTAATGACGGCGTCACAAAGCACTGCAGCACCTAATTCACCACCTGACAATACATAATCACCAATGGATATTTCACGTGTTATAAACTTGTCGCGAACACGTTGATCCACACCTTTATAATGTCCGCATAGAATGATAATGTTCTCTTTGAGTGATACCTGATTGGCGATACCTTGATTAAGTCGTTCACCATCTGGTGTCATGTAAATGATCTCATCATAAGAACGTTCTCTTTGCAACGCCGAAATACATTTATCTATTGGCTCTATCATCATGACCATACCAGCACCACCTCCGAACTGAGTATCGTCGATAGCCTTGTAATTGCCAGACGCATAATCTCTTAAATTATGAAAATGAACACTCACTAATTGAGCTTCTATAGCTCGTTTCAAAATAGAAGCTTCAAACGGACTCTTTAGCAGCTCTGGTAACACAGTTATAATGTCTATACGCATGATTCTTAATTATAAAATGCAAAGATAAGTTTAATTGTATGGACTACTAATAAATTTTATTTAACTCTATAACTAGCCAAATATTAGTTTTAATTTGTACTTTTGGCTAGTTATAGAAAACATTATGAATGCAGTTATCGGCAGGGAATCGCAGCTCAAATTGCTCACTGAAGCTTTGGATTCCAACAAATCTGAGTTAGTTGTTGTGTATGGTAGACGGCGTGTTGGTAAAACATTCTTAATCCGAGAAACCTACAAAAAAAAAATAGTTTTTGAGATTTCAGGAATTCCAGATGGCAGTTATAAAGACCAATTATCAAACTTTCATAATGTGCTTTGTCGTTTGGACGCAGCATTTAAAGATGAACCAACACCAGAAAATTGGTTAGATGCCTTTGCTTTATTGAGCGATTATTTAGATAGCTTAAAAGGTTCAGGGAAAAAAGTCGTGTTTATAGATGAGTTTCCATGGATGTATACTAGGCGTTCTAAATTCGTGCAACTTTTTGGTCATTTTTGGAATAGTTACTGCTCTAAACGAAAGGATCTCATTGTGGTTGTATGTGGTTCGGCGGCATCTTTCATGGTCAATCGCGTGATCAATGATCGTAAAGGACTTCACAATCGCATCACCATTCCTATGCGGCTTTTGCCTTTTAATCTTTATGAAACCGAATTGTTTCTCAAATCGAAAAAGGTCCATCTAGATCGCTATTCTTATTTACAGCTTTATATGGCTATTGGTGGTATTCCACACTATTTGGATAAAATTCAGTCAGGTGATAGTGTTGCGATGGCTATCGATCGTTTGTGCTTCCAAGAAAACGGTATTTTAGTCAACGAGTTCAATCAAGTATTTGTGTCACTGTTTGATGATTCCGATAATCACATGAATATCGTAAAAGCCTTATCCAAATCACAAAGTGGTATGAGTCGCGACGATTTGGTAAAATCTACACCCATGAGTTCCGGTGGAACCTTAACAACCACCTTGTTAGAATTGAGTGAATCTGGTTTTATTTCAGAGTATAAACCTTATTCTAATAAGAAAAAGGAAACCTTGTATCGTTTGACCGATGAGTACTCAATTTTTTATTTGAAATTTATTAAAAACAATAAAGGGAGAAGTTGGAAGACACTTTATACATCAAGAAGTTACAGTTCATGGAGCGGATTTGCATTTGAAACCTTGTGTCTTAAGCATGTACAGCAGTTATTAAAAGGCTTAGGTATTTCAGGTATAGAAGTTCAAAGCTCAAGTTGGAGAAATGACAAGGCACAAATAGACTTAATTATTGATCGCGGTGACCGATCGGTCAACCTTTGTGAAATGAAATTCTCAGAACGTGAATTTACAATTAGTAAAAGTTATGCAGCCAATGTGGAAAATAAAAAACGTGAATTTTTAAGTGCGATGACAAAACGAAAAAATGTATTTGTGACTTTTGTCACAACGTTTGGTGTCGTCTCAAATAAATACAGTAATCAGGTCATGAATAATCAAATCACAATGGAGAGTCTATTCGAAAAAGATTAGTTTCTATATCTAGCCAAAACTTTAATTGATACTTACTTTTGGCTGGATATAAAAAAAGCCTATCAACTAAATGACAGGCTTTCTATTCCGACTTTTTTTATATAACGCCTAAGAATTTTTTTGCTTATTGATTTCGTCTTGTAATTGACGTCTTACTTTTTGTTCCCGTTCTAAAGCCACGCGCCTGTGTTCTTCAAACTCCTCTTCTGTCTCCACTAGGGTTTTTCTCGCTTGCTTGGTAACCGCATTACTGTTTTTATACTTGTAAATAAAGAACAATAGTAATGCTGATAACACGCCCACGATACTCCAAAGAATAAGACTATAATTTGGTTTAGTCATCGGCATGCCAAATAAGGTCATGCTGTCTTTTTCAGCAATGGTATTATCGAGATTTGTTTTTGTATTGGCTAAATTCTGTTTTAAATCTTCTATCTCTTTAGCTTGCGACGCAACAATAGCTTGTGTGTCATCTAACGATTTATGTACAGCATTTAAAGAATCAATGGTATGGGCTTTTAAAGCGTAAAGCCATGTTTTCTTGACTGTTTTGTACTCTTGCCAGCTATTGGAACGTCTAATGACATACTCAAATTGGTTATCTATAGTTCCGCTGTTAAGGGATAATTTTTCATCGTCATCATTACTTTGAGAGAACGTCGTTGAAAAACTGAATAAGGTCAGTGTTGTAAGTAATAGCGTTTTAAAAAACTTCATGGTTGCTTTGGTTGAATTTAATAGCTTAATTAATGGTTAGCAATATAATAATTTAAACGTAAATCGGCACGCGATATAACTATTTAGCCTCACAAGAGGTGAGGCTAAATTATATACGGTGCAAATATTATTTTGGATGTCTACCTTATTAATAATATGAGTAACGTCTCACCTTAGCAATATATTTTGCTAATCTTATGACTTGATGGCTGTAACCATACTCATTATCATACCATATATATAGGATGGCATTTTTCCCGTCTTGACGAACAATGGTCGCCTTACTATCATAAATGGCAGGAGCAGAGCTTCCAACAATATCACTAGATACAAGCTCATCGCTCATTTCATATTTTATTTGTTCCACTAAATGCCCTTCCAAAGCATATTTCTTCATAATAGTATTGATACCTTCTACAGATGTAGCCTTATCTAGTTCTAAATTTAAAATAGCTAAAGATCCGTTTGGAACGGGTACTCTAATGGCATTAGAGGTTAACTTTCCTTCTAAAGAAGGTAATGCTTTGGATACGGCTTTTCCGGCTCCTGTTTCTGTAATGACCATGTTTAGACCTGCAGCTCTACCACGACGATATTTTTTATGGAAATTATCGACTAAGTTTTGATCATTCGTATAAGCATGAATGGTTTCTAAGTGACCACTTACGACACCAAATGTGTCTTCCATAGCTTTTAATACTGGTGTGATGGCATTGGTTGTACATGAGGCTGCAGAGAAAATATTGACTTTATCTGGATGATGATCGAGATGGTTCACACCATGAACAATGTTAGGAATGCCTTTTCCTGGAGCTGTCAGTAATACTTTATCAACACCTTTGGATTTCAAATGACGGCTAAGCGCTTCTTGATCTCTAAACGCACCTGTGTTATCTATAACTAAGGCATCATGAATTCCGTATTGTGTATAATCAATATCTTCTGGAGCATTCGCAGAAATCATATTAACGGTCGTTCCGTTGATTAATAATGCACTTTGCTCAGCATCTGCCACGACAGTTCCGGAGAAATCTCCATGAACAGAATCGTTCCTAAGCAAAGACGCTCTTTTCTCTAGAACCACATCATCAATGGCACCTCTAGTAACTATCGCACGCAATCGCAACTGACTCCCTTTTCCAGTACGCGTCATTAATTCTCTGGCAACTAAACGACCAATCCTTCCAAAGCCATAAAGCACCACGTCCTTAGGTTGTATGAGTTTATTCTTTTTCGCATCTTTCAATTTGGAAGCCACAAAACCAGTGGCATTGCTATATTTTTGATCTTCGAGGTGGAATTCGTAGGTTAATTTACCAATATCCAATTTGGCAGGTGGCAGATCCAAAGTTTTGATGGCTTGAGCAATCTCTACAGAATCAAAAATAGATATAGGTTTCTGTACAAATTCTCCCGCATATTCGTGTAGATTGAGAATTTCGCTCACATTACGATCAATCAGTTGATTTCTAAAAATCACTAGTTCTATAGATTTATCATACCATAGGTCGCTAACAATTTTAATAAATTCTACCGTAGCTCTGCGACGGTCTGCTTGAAAAGCGAGTTCTTTTTCATAAGTTCCGTTTAAACTCATTGTGTTTGGTTTAGTGTGTTGTTGTATTTAAAATTTTTGCAAAAATAGCATATTTCAAACGTTTTCGTAAGATTTTTTAATAAAATAAAAAACCCTTCAGTTTTTCAATACTGAAGGGTTTTATAAGCTCCTAAATGGTCTTTTATTATCTAAAGATGACTTCCTTTTTCTCTAGATTCGAGTCAAGATATTCTAATCTATAAATATTGTCTTGGGCATCTGCTCCATACTTCTCACTAAACTTTGAAATATCTGCGACACTTTGAATCTTCATATCATTAATTCCCGTAATGATGTAACCACTTCTAAAGCCTAGTTTGGAATATAAAAAGGCATTTTTATTGTCTTGGACAATCACTCCGTGTGAAATGTCATAGGCTTTTTTCAATTTTGATGGAATATTTCGCAACTGCATATCCATGAACTCAACACTGATGATATCACTTTTAGATAATTTTACCGGAATGGATTTAATTCGACCATTTCTTAAAATTTCAACATTTACAACATCATTCGGACGTTTAGTTTTCAAATACCCACTTAAGTCGGAAAATTTAGAAATTTCAATATTGTCCAATTTTTTTATGATATCACCATTTTTAATGCCTGATTTATCTGCGCCAGAATTGGCTTCCACATTGCTGACATATACACCTTGAATTTCATTAACGCCAAGCTCTTTGGCTTCTTGAGACTGACTGTTTAATATGGAAACCCCTAACACCCCTTCTTGCACATCACCGAACTCCATGATATCCTCAACAACTTTACGAGCTATATTACTCGGTACGGCAAAGGAATACCCGATATACGACCCTGTTTGAGATGAAATAGCAGTATTAATACCAATCAATTCGCCTCGAGCATTTACAAGCGCACCTCCAGAGTTACCAGGATTTACAGCGGCATCTGTCTGAATGAATGATTGTGATTTATTGGTAGATAAGTCTCTAGACTTTGCACTGATGATACCAGCAGTTACAGTCGAGGTGAGGTTGAACGGATTACCGACCGCCAAAACCCATTCACCTACTTTAGCAGTATCAGAGTCTCCGAAAGCTATAGACGGTAAATCTTCTTCCGCATCAATCTTTAACAAAGCAATATCGGTTTCTTCATCCGTTCCAATGAGCTTCGCATCGTAAACTCTATTGTCATTCAGTGTAATAGAGATTTTGTTAGAACCGGCAATCACATGGTTATTTGTGATGATATAGCCATCTTTATTTATGATGACGCCACTTCCTGTGCCTACTTGGGCTCTTGGTGTGGCTTGTCTGCCATAGAAAAAGTCTTGTAATGTAGGTCGCCCAGTTACCAGTGCTGTATTCTTGACATGGACTACAGCATGTACCGTGTTTTCAGCGGCAACGGTAAAGTCTATGTCGGCATTCGATAATAAATTGGAGGTTGTTGCGTCATAATTTGCATTTATAAATGACGGCTCCTGTTGGTTATCAGTGATGGTGATTGGCTGTGTTTCTTCTATAAAATATTTGTAGGCAGATAAAGTAATAATTCCACCTAACACAGAAACAAATACTAATGTTAGAATCTTTTTCATGTTATCATTGTTTAATAATTAGGTAACGATTAAAATTAAATATTTATTGATTTTGAAATTCAACTTTAACGATTTTTAACGTCATCTTTAACGTGTGTTTAACAGCGTAATTTTCGTACCATTATTCCTATATTTGCATGACTTATGCAATTTACTTTTTATAAATATCAAGGAACTGGGAACGATTTTGTGATGATTGATAATCGTCATGCTATCTTTGACAAAAATGATACCAAACTCATCGCTTTTTTATGTGATCGTCGATTTGGTATTGGTGCAGACGGACTCATACTTTTGGAAAATCACGAGGTCTACGATTTTAAAATGGTTTATTTTAATGCCGATGGAAACGAAAGTACCATGTGTGGTAATGGTGGCCGTTGCATCGTAGCATTCGCCAAATTTTTAGGACTGATAGATCAGAAAGCTGTATTTGAAGCTATTGATGGAAAACATGAAGCGACCATAGCGGATGGTTTGGTTCATCTGCAGATGCAGGATGTTGATCGTATTGAAGCCTTCAAATCCCATGTTTTTTTAGACACAGGATCGCCGCATCATGTGCAATTAGATAAGAATCTGTCAGAATTGGACGTAAAATCGAAAGGAGCGAGCATCCGTTATGGAACGCCTTATCACCAGAGAGGAGGGACTAACGTTAATTTTGTGACTAAAAAATCAAATGACAGATTTTCAGTTCGTACCTATGAAAGAGGTGTTGAGGATGAAACCTTGTCCTGCGGAACAGGTGTTACAGCTGTTGCAATAGCCATGCATTATATTGGTGAGACTGAAAAAAACTTGATTACCTTGCTCACGGAAGGCGGCGAGCTTCAAGTCACTTTTGATAACACAGCGTCTGGATATCATAATATCTGGCTCATCGGACCAGCAACACAAGTGTTTAAAGGAACGCTATCATGACAACATTGAAAGGAGATCACATATATCTAAGAGCTTTAGAACCAGAAGACCTGGAGTTTATTCATGAGATAGAAAATGACCAAAGCATTTGGGATATCAGTAATACGATTACACCCTATTCTAAATTTTTAATAAAACAATACTTAGAAAACGCGCACAAAGATATATTTGAGGTAAAGCAATTGCGATTAATGATTTGTGATAAATCGGATGCTACAATGGGGTTGATTGATTTATTTGATTTTGATGTCAGTAACAAAAGAGCTGGTGTTGGAATTTTAATCAAGGATGTGAAGAATAGACAACAAGGTTTTGGCAAGGAGGCTTTAAAATTATTGATTGATTATTGTAAATCCCATTTGGATCTGCATCAATTATATTGTAATATTTCCGAAGACAATAATCATAGTTTAAAACTGTTTAAAAATCAAGGTTTTCAAGTTATAGGACTCAAAAAAGACTGGAATTATCGTCATGGTTCATATGTCAATGAATATCTTCTACAATTAATATTTAACTAAATGTATATCAAAAAAATACTTTGGGCTATTGCCCTCATTGGATTAGTGGTGGCTGCTTACTTTGCATTTTATATCTATAATGCCATGCTTTCACCAAATACTGCTTTCAGTAATGATGAAGCCTATATTTATGTGCCAACCAATGCCAATTATGACACTGTTCGCGAGCAACTGAAACCTTTGTTGGAAGACATGGAAGCCTTTGATATGCTAGCAAAGCGCAAAAAATATGTGTCAAATTTAAAAGCAGGAAAGTTTGTTATTAAAAAGGGCATGAGTAATAATGATATAATCAATTCAATTAGGAGCAACAATATTCCAATTAAATTATCTTTTAATAATCAGGAGTCCTTAGAAAAATTAGCTGGAAGAATTGCAAATCAAATTGAGGCAGATAGTCTGGATTTAATTGTAGCTATGACTGATCCTGGTTTTTTGAAGAAAAGCGGTTATACCAAAAAAACAGCGCTAGGTATGTACATCCCAAATAGCTATGAGTTTTTTTGGAATACAGATGCTCAAGCGTTTCGCGATCGCATGTTAACGGAATATAATCGTTTTTGGAATGAGTCTAGAAATGCGAAAGCCAAGTCTATAGGATTGACTAGAGATCAGGTCATGACACTGGCGTCTATTGTTCACGAAGAGTCAAAGCAAGCTTCGGAGCAACCGAGAATCGCAGGTGTTTATATGAATAGACTGAAAATAGGCATGCCGCTTCAGGCAGACCCTACATTAAAATTTGCAGCATATCAATTACCTGAATATCAAAATACGATTATAAAACGGGTCTTAAACAAGCATAAAGACATAAAATCACCTTATAATACCTATCTAAACACAGGACTTCCTCCAGGATTGATTGCAATGCCAGATATTACGGCCATTGATGCGGTTTTAAATTTTGAGAAGCACAATTATCTTTATTTTGCAGCCAATGCTCAAAAACTGGGATATCACAAATTTGCCAAAACATTAGCGCAACACAATGTGAATGCTAGAGAATATCAAAGATATTTATCGTCGCAAGGGATTAATAGATAATATGAAGCAACTTGGCATATGGATAGGACTCTTTATATTGATGCCTTTATACAATGGCGCTCAGTCTAAGCTAGATGTTTTTTTAAAACCATCTGACACACTTCATAAGCCTAGACGAAATGCGGTCATTATTTCTGAAGCTTCTTTAGCCACTATCACCTTCATAGGGTTAGATCAACTATGGTATGCGGATTTTCCAAGATCAAAATTCAAAACAACCAATGATTTGAATGAATGGTTACAAATGGACAAAATGGGGCATGTGTTTTCCTCATACCAACTAGGTAAAACAGGGGCTAATTTACTAAAGTGGAGTGGTGTGGGAAAGAAAGATCAATTACTGTATGGCGCTACCTTAGGACTTGGATTCTTATCGGCTGTTGAAATCTTAGATGGCTACTCTGAAGAATGGGGTTTTTCTTGGTCTGATATGGCAGCTAATGGATTAGGAACAGGGTTGTTTATCGGACAAGAATTCTTATGGAACGAACAACGTATTACCATGAAGTATTCATTCCATCAAACGCATTACGCAGCACTCAGACCTGATAAATTAGGTGATGGCCTTCTGGAGGAAGCATTGAAAGATTACAATGGTCAGACTTATTGGTTGAGTGCAAATATTCATTCGTTTTTTAAAAAAAGTCGGGTGCCCAAATGGTTAAATCTGGCATTTGGCTATGGAGCAGAAGGCATGATTACGGGAAAAAATGAAGAGGTGGTTGATAACTTATTAATAACTCCAAATAGAAGGCGTCAATTTTATTTGAGTTTGGACGTAGATTTATCGAGAATTCAGACAAATTCTCGCTTTTTGAGATCGTTGTTTGACGTTTTTAACCTGATTAAAGTCCCTTTTCCTACTTTGGAGTTTAACGGTAAAAATGGTATCAAGCTCCATTATATCTACTTTTAACAACACTTTAACAGCTTATTTTCAGGGTTTTAAAAATTAGTGTATCTTTGCAGGCGCAATTTGTAAGTCGTCTTAGGGGAAGACTTTGGCTTACAGAAATTAGCTATTATGATTAAAAATGTAGGTAATTATTTTATAGTTCCGTTGGCTGTTTTCGCTACCCTCTTTATGGCATTAAAACCAGCTCCATCAATTAATTTTGAGGACTATTCAACGGAGGGTATGGAGTTAAATTTTAACATTTCTCATGATTTGGCGATGCATTCAGATAATGTTAGTAATGCCAATCTGGATCATACAGACCTCGGTTTTCCTCACTTAGGGAAATCTTATAATGGTTTTAAGGAGGCACTAGCTTTTAAAGAGTCTCGAGGGGATTATTTCACGGTCAATACCTTAGGCTATTTAGGGAAATATCAATTTGGTGCTGAAACGCTTAAATTAATTGGTATTTATAATCCGACCAAGTTTTTGTATTCGCCTGAGCTTCAGGAAAAAGCCTTTTTAGCCAATGCAGCAAGAAATAAATGGATCCTTAGAAAGGATATCAAGCGCTTTGTAGGTAAGAAAATAGGAGGTGTAAAAATTACAGAATCTGGCATATTGGCTGCTGCACACCTTGCAGGACCAGGTAGTGTAAAAAAATATCTAAGAAGTTATGGAAACCATAATTTTTCTGATGCTTATGGTACAACCATTAAGCATTACATGAAAAAGTTTTCTGGATATGATACATCCTTTATTGAAGCTAATAAAAAGGCCAAAGCCATTCTATAGATTTAATCCTTGTGAATTAAAAAAATTGATGGACGTTTGTGTAAATCTACATTCACGTTTTTCCACTCACTCACGGTCATGGTTTTGATATATTCTGTGGGAAGTGTGATATCACATGCGATGCAAACTCTGGTGTTTGGATGTAAGGTGCTACAGATGTCCTCTAGTATCTTATTGTTTCTGTAAGGCGTTTCAATAAATAATTGTGTTTGATTCTGGTCAAAAGATAAGCGTTCTAAACGTTTGAGTGTTGTTTTTCTCTCTGATTTATCTATTGGAATATAGCCGTTAAAAGTAAAACTTTGCCCATTCATTCCTGAGCTCATTAAGGCAAGTACAATCGAAGATGGACCAACCAATGGCACTACTTGAATGTGTTGTTCATGTGCCATTTTTACAATGTCTGCTCCAGGGTCTGCAATGCCAGGACAACCTGCTTCTGAAAGTAATCCCATGGATTTTCCCGTTTTACAATCGTCAAGGAAATGCTGAATTTCTTCGGGTTGTGTGTATTTATTTAGCACCTTAAAGCTGAGACTCGACTGTTGTTTTCTTGAATTGATGAGCTTTATAAAGCGTCTGGCTGATTTTTCATTTTCAACAATATAATCATCAATCATTTCAATGACTTTCTTTACCGAAATGGGTAAAACTTCTAAAGGCGGATTATCACCAAGCCGCGTAGGAATCAGGTAAAGTTTACCATAGTGTTCA
>JAAEZI010000039.1:20610-24586 GCA_018222915.1 Algicola sp.
ATACTTTTTTGGTTATCAAAATCAGAAATTTCAACAATATATAAGCCGCTATTTAGATTTTTAGTAGACATTGTTGTTAGTTGTTGATCAAAATGATCTTGGTATAACACACGTTTTCCTTGTAAATCATAAACTTCAATTCGGTTTATTGAATCCGTTAAGTGTGCCAAATCGAAGTTGACAAATAGCTTGGCAGGATTCGGATGCATTTTAATAACGCTCAATGATGACGCTTCATTGCTTAAAGTGGACTCCACAATACGATAAATGGTTCCGTTTGCTAAACTCGCTACATAGAGTTCACCATTGATATCTTCACCAAATGCCACAAATTCGCCTCCAGGAAATTGCCCCAAGAAATTAAGGCTAAAATTGTTAGGGCTCGTCTCTTGAACGTAGCCTATTTCGTTACTGCAATAATCAGCAAAAAAGTAAAGACCTTGCAATCCTGTCTGTGAAGTTCCTCTATAGCGATAGCCACCAGTAATGGAGCATCTAAAGGGGGAACCACCATAATCGTATTCGGCAACTGGCGTTTGATGTGTGATGGTGCTGCACTCCGCTAAGGTGCTAAAGACAGAAGTGCCTTCAAAACACTTCCAACCATAATTTTCACCACCAGTTGTGGCTGTCGTTCGGTTAATTTCCTCTCTTGCACTTTGTCCAACATCGGCAATCCACATATCACCATTGCTTCTGTCAAAAGACCATTTCCATGGGTTTCTAAGTCCGTTAGCCCAGATTTCATCCAATGCCGAAGCATTTCCAACATAAGGATTATCTGTAGGGATGAGGTAGGTAGTTCCTGCTGCTATTTGACCTGCTGTGACGTTCACGTCTATTCGGAGCATTTTCCCAAGTAAATTATCTAAAGGCTGTGCTCTGTTGTCGGGATCGCCACCTGAACCACCATCGCCTGTAGAAATATAAAGGTAACCATCACTTGCACCGAAATGCATGTCTCCTCCATTGTGGTTCGAGTAAGGCTGAGGGATATGCAATAGAATGACTTCAGAATTAGGGTCTGCTGAGTTCACGGAATTACGTGTAAATCTTGAAATCACAGTGTCTCCGTTTAAATCAATATAATTGACATATAGAAAACCATTGGTCGTATAATTAGGATGGAAGGCAAGTGCCAGAAGTCCTTGTTCACCACCAAAATCAATGACTCTGTCTTCAATGTCTAAAAAGGGCGTACTGTTTACAGTTCCATTAACATCTACAATCTGAATATAGCCATCTCTTTCAACGACAAATAAGCGATTATCACCTGCATGTTTGATATTAACAGGATTAGATAAGCCGGTTGCAAATGTATCTAGATTGATATTTTGGGCGTAGGTTATAGTTAACAGACCACAAAATAATAGACAAGTAATTTTTTTCATGTTTCTAGATTTAAAGGAATTTTTCTACAAAATACGAAAAAAAATAGACCTAAAAATCAAGGGTTTAGTTTGCTAATTGTCAATAAGCGACTGACTGATTTTAGTACAAACGCCTTCTAACAGCTCGTAAACGTATTCAAAATCAGATAGGTCTCCGTAATAAGGGTCTGGAACGCGTTTTTCTGTTATGGAGTCGTCCATTTCCAGAATCAGTTTTACTTTTACGATGTCGTTCGTATTCCTAGCTAACTTCACTACGTTCTCAAAATTAGATGGATCCATGACATAGATATAATCAAACGTATCAAAATCAGAAACTTGAAATTGCCTACCACGTTGTGCTGAAATATCAATACCATTGTTTTTTGCCACTGCAATGGAACGATGATCTGGAGAATCACCAACATGATAATTGGCAGTACCTGCAGAATCTACATAAAAATGATCGGTTGGTAATTTGGAAGCTAAAATGCCATGTGCCAATGGTGAGCGACAAATGTTACCTAAGCAAACCATTAAGATACGAGTCATCTTGTAATATAAGTATTAAAGAGAAAGCTTTTTCGAGAGGTCTTCGACATACTTTCTAAATTGTTTGTCGGTAGAGGATAAGTTGTCTACAGTTTTACAAGCGTGAAGCACTGTGGCATGATCACGTTTTCCAATTTGAGAGCCTATACTGGCTAATGATGCCTTCGTATATTTCTTTGCAAAGAACATGGCCAATTGTCTTGCTTGAACAATATGGCGTTTTCTAGTTTTGGATTGCAAAGTACTTACGTCCATTTGGAAATAATCGGAAACGACCTTTTGGATGTAGTCAATAGATACCTCACGTTTGGTGTTCTTAACAAATTTCTCTACAATTTCCTTCGCTAAGTTGACTGTAATTTCTTTTTTGTTAAATGATGATTGTGCAATTAATGAGATGATAGCACCTTCCAACTCACGAACATTCGTTTTAATATGTTTAGCAACATACTCTACAATATCATCGGGCATTTCAACACCGTCACGATACAATTTATTTTTTAATATAGAAACTCTTGTCTCAAAATCTGGACTCTGAAGTTCAGCCGAAAGTCCCCATTTAAAACGCGATAGTAAACGCTGTTCAATGTCTTGCATATCTACAGGAGCTTTATCGCTGGTTAAAATGACCTGTTTTCCATTTTGATGTAAATGATTAAATATATGGAAAAAGACATCTTGGGTTCCTGATTTTCCAGATAAGAACTGGACATCATCAATGATAAGAACGTCTATAATTTGATAGAAATGAATAAAATCATTTCTGTTATTTTTTTTAACGGAATCTATATATTGCTGTGTGAATTTTTCTGCAGAAATATACAATACGGTTTTCTCGGGATATTTATCTTTGATATCGACACCGATTGCGTGAGCTAAGTGTGTTTTTCCCAACCCTACACCTCCGAATATTAACAACGGATTAAAAGAGGTGCCTCCTGGTTTATTGGCAACAGCTAAACCAGCATTTCTAGCCAAGCGATTAGAGTCGCCTTCTAAAAAGTTTTCAAAACTGTAATTAGGATTTAGTTGTGATTCAATTTTTACATTCCTGATACCAGGAATTACGAAAGGATTTTTTAATTCTGGATTCTTATTGTTTAACGGAACATCAACATCTTGAGATTTTAGAGCGCCACGATTAGAACTTGGAATTTTTTCAGTAAATGGTTGTTTGTTACCATAGGTATTTTCCATTTTAATAACATACACCAATTTGGCAGTTTCTCCTAATTGTTTCGTGAGTGCAACCTTCAGAATTTTGACATAATGCTCTTCCAGCCATTCATAAAAAAACTTACTTGGTACTTGGATACTTAAGGCGTTATCGGTTAGTTTTACTGCTACTATTGGCTCAAACCAAGTTTTGTAGGCTTGAGGTTGTATGTTGTCTTTTATAAATGAGAGACAGTTCGTCCAAACCGATTGCGCAGTTACATCCATTCTCTAAGTTAATTTTTTGTATTTGTTAGTTAGTTAGCAAAAAAAAGAGAAATTCGGGTTTCTCTTGAATAAATTTTACATGACAAATATGTGAACAAATTTCTTAATAAAAAAATCAAAATGTATTGAATATTTAGAATTTTTTCCTCATGTTTAATTCGTCCCGAAATTACAAAAAAAATATCAAAAATTATGTCAAACGCAGCCAAATCCGATGAAATACAATTTAGAGTCCGTTATGGGGAAACCGATCAAATGGGAATAGTTTATCATGGTAACTATGCGCAATATTTTGAGATGGGTCGAACGGAATGGTTGCGGAAAATGGGATTTTCTTATAAGCAAATGGAAGCCGATGGGATCATGTTGCCTGTGATTTCATTATCCCTAAATTACAAAAAGTCAGCACGTTATGACGACCTTATTAAAGTAAGAACTTATCTCGTAAAAAAACCTACCGCTAAAATTGAATTTGATTATGAAATCTTAAATGAAAATGGTGAACTTTTAACAACGGGAAATTCAGTTTTAGTATTTATGGACATACATAAGAATCGGCCTACAAGATGTCCGGATTATATTTTAGACAAACTGCAAATTTAATCGTTCAA
>JAAEZI010000040.1:0-4805 GCA_018222915.1 Algicola sp.
GACTAGCAATTAGTTATACACGTTGTTGTGGTGCGTATTTTTTAAATTCCATCTTTTGGTCTTGGTGGTGGACTAAAGTAATTTTTATCAATTAAAAGTATTTTCAAATCTGTTTTGTTTGTAATTCGGTAATAGGTTTCTGTAAGTTGCTTTAAGGTTTTGGTTAGATTTTCAAAATCATTTTTATCATCATACTGAATACATATAGTTAGGTTTTCTGGGCTTTCACTCAGCTCTAGGTTTTCTCCGTTATTTTCAATATTTTTCTTTAGAACATTTTCTAAACTATCCAAAGGAATACTAGATTCTATATTTTTACTAATCTTATTATTATAGATTGAAATTACATTTTTAGTTTTAATAATTCTAAATGAATCTTCTTTTGAACAGGTGTTTCTGAAATAAATGGTTTTAATTTCGCTATCTGTTGTTAAAGTTATTTTTGGTATACTATCATTGCAGACTATTTTTTCAGTCCGATTAATTAAATCAAGCCAGTTTTCGAAATTATTGACATCTAATTCAACGCCTAGACTGTCATTTTGTTTATTCCACTTTCCAAATTCCATTTGAACCAATGCTGTTTCTTTTTGCACTGATTCATTTTCTTTTTTGTCAATGTTACGACATCCAATTATTGTCAAAATCAGTATAACAGCGAAAGATATTTTAAATTTATTTTCCATTTCGTTTTGTTTATATGCACCACAACGTAATTGTGTATGATTTGTTGCGGAATTTCAGCCGAAGCGCTTTGCGCTCGGATGAGCCGTTCAAGGCGAAAATTCCGCGGGAAAGAAAGTGCAAGGCTGAGCCAGCAATTCTTTCGGAGTTTTAAAGATAGTAATTTATGTGAGAATTTTTACTTGTCTTAACCAGCTCAGCAATTAATTATACACGTTGTTGTGAGCAGTTTTATTTAATTCTTCGCTTTAAATTTTCCAATATGCCATAAAATTCCGGATGGATCATGAAGGAAAAACTCATTTCCCCATTCGTTGTAGACTATTTCAGATAATCTCACATTTTCATACTTTTCAGCTAACTTCAAATTCTTTATCTGTTCTAATGAATTTTCTAAATTTTCCACTTCGTAGAAAATCATAGAATTATCAACCCAATCTTTAACGTAAGCATCTTGTAAATAAAATCCGAAATTTTGAATATAGAAATACGACATATTTTCGGAAGTAATTATTTCATTAAATCCCAAATCCGAATAAAAGTTTCTAGAAATATTGAAGTTTTTAGATCCAATAAAAGGTCTGATAGATTTTCCGATTATTTCCATATTTAGTATTTCGGTTAAATTGCTTACAACTAGTTATATCCAAACAAATATAACATATTTTAAACGCTACAGTTGGGATATGCCAAGTTTTTGCTTCTGATTATCCGTAGCAATATACTGCTTTACCGCAATGTCCAACGGACTCTTAATATTCAACAAATCCTTCTTCGCAACATGCGTGTAAATCATGGTAGTCTCCGGTCGCGCATGCCCTAATAACTCCTGAATATAACGCAAATCAATGCCATTCTCTAATAAGTGCGTGGCATAACTGTGTCGTAAAGTATGTGGTGTCACACGCTTCGTAATACCTGCTAATTTACAAGAACGTCGTAAAAAATGACGAACGCTCTCTGGGCTATAACGCTTCGCTTCATGGCCTTCCACAAACAAACGATTGGGAACATATGTGTGCAAATAATTATACAGCAACGGCAAGAAACTCTCAGCAATAATCACATAACGATCCTTACGACCTTTAGAATTTCGAATAAACACTTGCCGTCGGTCAATATCAATGTCCTTAATCTCTAAACTCAATAATTCGCTAATCCGAAGTCCGCAAGAATATATCATCGCAATAATCGCTCTGTGCTTGAGGTTTTTCGTTGCCTGAATCAAATGAATCACCTCTTCCTTAGACAAAACCGTAGGCAAATAACGACTCTTTTTTGGTCTTACGAGTTCCAAAGCATCATAAGCAACCTCTGGATGAAACATTTTGAAAACCTTCAAAGCGCTAATAAATTGCCGTTGCTTACTAATAGAATAACGACGCTTTATATAAACGTCTTCAATATATAACTCAATGGTTTTATTGGTTAATTCTACAAAGGCCTTTTGGCAATAATAGGCGATGTAATCGCTTACTAAAAATGAATACGTCTCAATAGTGCTGGCACTGTAACGTTTGCCTTTTAAATACTTAGCAAAACCATGGAGCGTTTGACGCTGCACTTCGGTTAACGATGTCAAACGTTTAGTGGCTTCTAGTTGTGTAGCTCGTTTGAGGCGTTCTGTGTCTATGGTATAACCCTGAAAGATCTCTTTAATCTGTGCAATAGCTTCAGGTGAATACCTAACATACCAACACTCTAAAGTGGCACTCCATTTGCGATTCGGAACCGTTTTAACTAATTCAATAAGTGCTTTACGATAGTCAAATACAATAAGTAATTGTTTGGCTTGTCTATGCGTTTTAATGGATAGGACGATGTCTGGTTTTTTCATAAGATTGAAGTCCAAGATGCAACCTTAAATATAGACTATATTCTACATAAAAACAAATGAATGCCTGTTGAATGTTTTTATTGAAATGGGATGTATTATGACTTCGGAAATATCCTAGGATTTAAAACCGAGCAAATCATCAATCGTATTGGCAGTTACCGAATGGTAATTAGGACGTGCTTTTTTGTAAATCGCTAAGGCTTCATCTACTTTGTCATGGCGTTTAAAGGCCTTGTAAAGCGTGGAAACATACCAACGTCTGCCTACACGAATTAAGAAATCCTCAATTTCCCGATCAACACCATTGTCGTGATAGTCAAGATTAATGGCCTGCTCATACCATACCATAGCAATATGTGAGTTTTTTGAATGCGTAAAGTCAAAAGCATCATCCAATCGCTTCATGTCTTCCGCAGTCATACCCTCTGGAAAGTTTCTGATAAAATGAACCCATTCCTGAGTAGTCCAATTGGTCGTTAGCGAGGTGTCAATAGATTTTTCACTAATGAATGTTTGCAAGGTCTGTTCGGCATTTTCAAATTTATCCGACGTGATCACCGCTTGATTCTCTGGAATGCCAGGTTCATAAATCCATTCATTGACATTAAAATCCACTTCATTGGGTTCCAACAGATGCGTATTCAAATAATCCACAAATGCTTCCGTCGTAATCGTTGAAAAAGCATGGCTCTTAAAATACTGTTTCAGAAAGGCATCAAACTTGTCGCGACCTACTTTTTCTTCTAATGTTCGTAAAAATAGATACCCTTTATCATAGGCGATACTATTCATGCCATCGTCCGGATTTTTATCGCTTAAATCCAATTTCAGTTTGGTCATTTCAGGAGTTTCACGAAACGCCTCAATTTCTTCGGTTAAATCTTGTCGTCCTATTAAAGCAATCATATTAGCACGTTCCACGCCATAAAGCGCTTCCATGATTCTAATTTCAAAGTAAACCGTAAAGCCTTCATTGAGCCAAAAGTCGTTCCAAGTGGCATTCGTTACCAAATTTCCTGACCAAGAATGTGCCAATTCATGAGCTATCAAGGATGTTAAACTTTTATCTCCAGCAATAACTGTTGGTGTGGCAAATGTAAGTCTCGGATTTTCCATGCCTCCAAACGGAAAACTCGGAGGAAGCACAATTACATCAAACTGCTCCCAATCGTAATCACCATATAAATTTTCGGCAGCCACTACCATCTTTTCCATATCAGAAAACTCGGCATGCGCTTTGTCTATCATCGATTTTTCTGCGTAAACACCTGTACGGTCGTTCACAGCTTTGTACGCCAAATCACCAACAGCTAAAGCCATTAAATAAGGAGAGATAGGTTGTTGCATCTTGAATTCATACTTACCATTAGCTACAATTTCCTTAGGGTTTTCAGCACTCATAACAGCCATAAGACCGGAAGGAACTTTCACTTTGGCATCATAAGTAATCCGAATTTGCGGACTATCTTGAATGGGGATCCACGTACGTGTTAAAATAGCTTGACCTTGTGTGAACAAGAATGGGTGTTGTTTGTCTGCCGTTTGTTGCGGATTCAACCATTGCAGCGCTTCGGTTTTTTCCGTAGTACTATAATGAACGGTGACTTGTTTGGTGTCTTCGGAAATTTCTATAATCAACGGACTTCCCAGCTGTTCGTCAAAGTCGCCTAATTCAAAATAGGTAGGCTTACCATCAGCTTCAACCTCATGAATTTCTAGATATTTAGTGTCTAAAATAAGTTTTGATGACGCCCTACTTTCAATATCGTAGTTCGCTTGCCCTTCAATCACCTGATTGTCAAAATCGACACCTATGTTCAGGTTGAGGTGGGTCACGACGGCTTTATTTGGTTGGGCGTAAGAGTGCGCGTCTTCCACATATTTAGACGATGTTTTCTCGGTACTTTCTAAAGGCTTTTCAGCATCTTTTTTACAGCTGAATGTCAGGACTATCAAGGTCAATAATAGGGTGTATTTTGTCATAATTTCTAATCGTTATATAATTCGCCACGATGCGGTTTCAGTGCATCTCTAATAGGCCTCATCTCGTCTTCCATGACCACCATAAAAGCGATACTATGCAGGTCGTTGAGCATTTCAAAACCCGTAATGTCTAATGTTGTTTGTTGAATAGCGATGTATTCCTTGAGATGTTTTTCATGATGCTCCGCGATTTTTAAAGCGTCCGGACCACGAAAATCCCAAATAAGTTTCAATTTTCGCATACAGAAGTTCCGTGTTCGGCAAAATTCTTAAAATCTTGCATATACTTCATCGATTGTTT
>JAAEZI010000040.1:4815-24316 GCA_018222915.1 Algicola sp.
CGATTGTTTTTTAAAGGCACTTGGCATAAGATACAATAAAATTCTCATGACCAAATTTAAGGGTAAAAATTCATTTTTGGAAGTCCATTTCGTAAAACCGTCACTGGTTTTTTCAAAAAAGTTCTTTTGAATATTGTGCATGCTCTTCGTCGTGTAATTCGCATGGAATTCGTTCGGGAAATTACGTTTGGTAATGGTCTCAATCAGTTGCATACGTCGACGACCAAATTTGTAATTGAGTTGCATCTTAGCGCCTAACTGACCTGGATCGCCAGAAATATGTTCTGCAGAAACCAAACCACGTTGCCAGTGCTTCATGTTCTCAACATTATCCATTTTGCGGATAAATTCTTCCAAAGGGACATTCACCTTTATTTCAGTAGTATATTGCATTGTTGAATACAGAGGGATTATTCAAAATAAAGATACGTGAAATTTGGAAATAATAACGCAATGAAAGTTCAACAACCATTAAATTAGATAAGTGGTTAGGTGCAGACTTTCAACATTCATTTTTTGAAGGTCACTTCATACTAAGATAGGCGCAAAGACGTTTGTTAAATGCGACTTGTTTTATGTATATATTGTATTATTTTTGCTGAAATAGGAATCGCCTTTTTAAAGATTGACATATGAGATTATTATTAAGTACAGTTTTAATTTGCTTGACCTTGTGCGCACAGGCACAGATCAAGGATACTGATGTCTTATTCACAGTAGATGACGATCCAGTCATGGCATCAGAATTTGTAAGGGTTTACAATAAAAATTTGGATTTGGTAAAAGATGAAAGTCAAAAGGATATTGACACCTATTTAAAATTGTTTATCAATTACCAACTCAAAGTAAAGGAAGCGCGACGCTTAGGTCTTGATAAAGATGATAGCTATTTACGTGAATTCAACAATTACAAGCGTCAGCTTACCAAAAATTATATGTCTGATAGCCAAGTCACTGATGCCTTAGTGAAAGAGGCTTACGAACGCACAACGCATGATGTGAAGGCATCTCATATATTGGTGCGTTTGGATGAGACTGAAACCGATACTATGGCCGTTTACAAACAATTGATGGCCTTGCGAGATCGTGTCATCAAGGAAGGCTATGAAGCCGTTCAAAAATCGGTGCATGATGGTAAAACCATATTCGCGGAAGACTTAGGCTATTTTGGAGGATTCAAAATGGTGTACCCGTTTGAAACAGCAGCATTTAATACACCTGTAGGCGAAGTGTCTATGCCGTTTAGAACACGTTTTGGTTACCATATCGTTAAAGTATTCGACAAGCGACAGTCTTTAGGAGAAGTGACTGTTGCACATATTATGATTTCTAACAAACAAAAGGATTCGACCTTAAACCCTGAAACTAGAATTCGTCAGATTTATAAAAAAATAGAACAAGGAGAGAAATTCGAATCATTGGCAAAGCAGTTTTCCGATGATAAAAGTTCTTCTAATAAAGGTGGTGTTTTAACACCGTTTACAGGCGGACAATTAAGTTCTAAGGAATTTGAGGATGTGGCATTTTCCTTAGAAAATCCAGGTGACGTGTCAGAACCTTTCAAAACGGATTACGGTTGGCATGTGATAAAACTGATAAATAAAAAAGGCATCTTACCGTTTGAAGACGTAAAGATGGAGTTAGAAAACAAGGTAAAGCGTGATACGAGATCAAATTTGATCAATTCGGCTTTAGTGAAAAAGCTCGCTAAAAAATATGATGTTGAGGAGCATGAAGAAAGCTTAGCCTATATCGAATCTATCGTTAATGAAAATTATTTCAGACAAGCCTGGAATGCGCCCAAAGATTTTAAAGGTGATGATGTTTTAATAACGATTGAAGATACCCAAGTGACTAATAAAGATTTTATATCGCATTTGATGCAGGTGCAACGCTTATACCGAAACAAACGCGTGGATGTAAAGACCTTAATACAAAAAGAGTATCAGTCATTTTATGAGGCTCGAGTATTAAAATATCACGAGGATCACCTCGAATTTGAGAATGAGGAATTTGCCTTTGTACTAAAGGAATATCGCGACGGACTCCTATTATTTGATTTAATGGAAAAAGAAGTGTGGAATGCGGCTTCAAATGATTCAATAGGTCTTCAGAAATACTTCGAAAACCATAGAGACAATTACCTTTGGAAAGATCGTGTTGATGCTGTGGTTTTGTCGTCTGCTTCAAAAAGTGATATTGAAAAAGTACAAGCGCAATTGAAAAAGGATAGATCCATCGAAGATATTTTGACCAATCTTAACGTTGGTGATGAAATGAATGTACTACCTACAAAAGGTGTATTTGAAAAAGGTGATGCTATATTGCCTGAGAATTTTGAATTTGAAGAAGGCATTTCAAAAATTTATAATCATAATGATGCTTATCATGTTTTTAAAGTCCACAGTGTAATGCCAGAAGGCCAAAAAACATTGGACGAATCTAAAGGAAAGGTGGTCAGTGATTACCAAAATTACATTGAAGAAAATTGGGTCAATTCCTTAAATGAGCGTTTTGATGTTGACATCAATTCATCTGTTTTAAAACGTGTCAAAAAACAATTACTAAAGCAATAATTTGAAACGACTATCCCTCTACATAATCGTCTTACTTACCTTGGTGTCTTGTGATTTCTTTAAACAAACAGACGATCGCGTTCCTGTAGCTCGCGTAGGAGAGAATTATCTGTTTCAAGAAGATATTGAAGAACTGGTTCAAGAAGGTACACCAGCCGATGATAGTACGCAAATTGTGAGTAGCTTTATTCAACGTTGGGCCACACAACAATTATTGCTGGCTGGTGCAGAACGAAATTTGCCAGAAGAAAAGCAAGCCGATTTTAACAAACTTGTAAGTCAGTATAAAAATGATCTGTATACCAAAGCTTATTTGGAGGCACTCGTCAAGAAAAGCATAGATACATCGGTCAATCAAGCAGAAGCTTTAGAGGTTTATAAAGCCAATCAGGAAACCTTTAAGTTGAATGAAGAATTAGTGAAGTTTCGTTATATCACCATTCCGCAGAATGCCATTAATGAAGCGGAAATTAAAGAGCGCTTTAGACGATTTGATGCTGAAGATAAAGTGTATTTAGATTCCATTTCGGTGCAATTCAAAAGCTACTCCCTTAATGATTCTATTTGGGTGAAGGCTTCTCAAATTACTGAACGGATCTCCGTTTTGAATTCTGAAAACAAAAAAGAACTGTTAAAAAAATCTAATTTTGTACAGCTCAAAGATTCATTAGACCTATATTTGATGCAAATTAAAGACGTCTTGTCGCAAAACGATTTGGCGCCTTTAGAGTACGTAAAACCTACGATACAACAAATTGTAATTAACAAAAGAAAATTGGAGCTGATAAAGCAGCTTGAAAAAGATATTACCAAAGATGCAATTAAAAACAAACAATTTGAAATCTATAACTAAATCCGTTGTCGCTACAGTTCTTCTAGGGCTTTTTGGCATGAGTTATTCAGGAGCACAGGAAATCATCCAAGATGTTGTTGATACCACGAAAAAAGAAATGGACTCCACCAACATGTCTGCTAGAAAAAAAGTGGATGGTGTGGCTGCTGTGGTAGGAGACTTTGTGATCTTAGATTCTGATATTGATAAAGAATACATTCAACTGCAAGCCAGAGGTGTCTCCATTAAGGACATCACCAGATGTAAGTTATTTGGAAAATTATTGGAAGATAAGCTATATGCGCATCATGCTATTCAGGATAGTATTACCGTAAATGAATTGGAAATACGTTCCAATATCGAACAGCAAATTGATGCCTTTTTGGAACAAAAAGGTGGTTCTATGGCTGAATTGTTAGAGTATTATAACAAAGACAGTGAGCAGAGCTTAAGAGATGAAATGTTTGAAATCAATAAGAATGTGAAATTGGCTTCAGACATGCAACGTAAAATTATAGAAGACGTTGAGGTGACTCCAGAGGAAGTTCGGGATTATTTCAATAGTATTCCTAAAGATGAACGTCCTATATTCGGAACCGAACTGAAAGTAGCACAAATTGTAGTCATTCCGGAAATTAGCGAAGAATCGAAGCAAGAAGTCATTGATAGATTAAAAGAATACAAAGCAGATGTCATAGAAAATGGCGCGAGTTTTACAACCAAAGCAGTCTTTTATTCGGATGATACTGGATCGCGTTCTAAAGGTGGTATGTATACCTTAAACAGAAAGCGTCCGCAGATGGTTAAAGAGTTTCGCGATGTGGCATTTTCGCTTCAGGAAGGGGAGATTTCAGAACCATTTGAAACAGATTTCGGATATCATATCATTCTTTTAGAAAAAATTAGAGGACAAGAGTATGATGTACGTCACATTCTTTTGAGACCAGATGTTACGGAAGAAGCTATAAAAGCCGCTAGAGAAAAAATAACGAAAGTAAGAGAGCAAATCTTAGCTGGCGATATGACCTTTGCAGATGCGGCACGTGAATTTAGTGATGAAAAAGAAACGAAATTTGAAGGCGGTCAATTAATCAATCCTTACACACAAGAATCAAGTATGGAGCTGACTAAAATGGATCCAGAACTTTACGGACAAATACAAGATTTAAAGGATGGAGAAATTAGTTTGGTTCTAGAAGATCAAGACCGTGTTAACCCAATTAAATTTAAAATATTAACCGTTACAGATCGTATTGATGAACATGAAGCCGATTTTGCTCGTGATTATTTAAAGATCAAAAACCTTGCGCTTCAAGACAAGCAATATAAAGTGATTGAAAAATGGCAAGAAGAAAAAATTTACGACACTTATGTTAAAATTAATGACGATTATAAGGGTTGTGAATTTAATAGTAACTGGTTAAAAACAGAAAAAGAATAATATGTCTGACGTTGCTGCAATAGAACAGTTTGTAAAAAAATATCATGCCTTAAAAACCGAAATTGCCAAAGTTATTGTTGGTCAAGATGAGGTCGTAAATCAAATTCTGATTTCTATTTTCTCTGGAGGCCATTCATTACTTATTGGTGTACCTGGTTTGGCGAAGACCTTAATGGTGAATACTATTGCACAAGCACTCGGACTCGATTTTAAACGTATTCAATTTACGCCAGATTTAATGCCTAGTGATATATTAGGAAGTGAAATCTTGGATGAAAACAGACAGTTCAAATTTATCAAAGGACCTATTTTTGCTAATATTATTTTGGCAGATGAGATCAACCGTACACCGCCAAAAACGCAGGCAGCTTTATTGGAAGCGATGCAAGAACGTGCCGTAACGGTATCTGGACATCACTACAAATTAAATTTGCCTTACTTCGTATTAGCCACCCAAAACCCTATTGAGCAAGAAGGAACCTATCCGTTGCCAGAAGCGCAATTAGACCGTTTTATGTTTGCGATTAATTTAGAATATCCATCCTTTAAGGAAGAGGTTCAGGTGGTAAAAGCAACAACAACAGATGTGCAAGCAACTGTTAATGCCCTTTTTACTGCTCAAGAAATTATCGATTTTCAGAATGTTATTCGCCGTATTCCGGTAGCAGATAATGTGATTGAGTACGCGGTGAGTGTGGTAAGTAAAACGCGTCCTAATGCCAGTTCTGCATCCGATTTGGTTTCAGAATTTGTAGATTGGGGAGCAGGTCCAAGAGCCTCACAAAACTTGGTGTTGGCAGCAAAAACTCATGCAGCTATTCATGGTAAATTCTCTCCAGATATAGAGAATATTCAAGCCGTTGCTTCAGGAATACTAAGACATAGAATTATTAAAAACTACAAAGCAGAAGCCGAAGGTGTGAGTGATGAGCAGATCATAAAGAGTTTGTTCTAAGTTCTAAAAACTATTCGTACTTTAGACGCTTAACCATGTAACACTTTTTTTATGAAAATTAATTTAGCCATAGCACTTTTCGTGCTTACGATGTTCTCGTGTAGTAGCGATGATGGAAATGGCGGATCATCTGTCGGAGCTGAGTCTTTTACTGTTATAAAGGATGGCGTCACCTTTGAAGGAGAAAACTTCAATCATACACTGATTATTTTATCGGATGGTACTGTTGAAGGAAGACGTATGGATTTGCGTTGTGATATCGATGGAGGTACCTTTATCTTGTCTATATCGAATTGGGATTTTCAGAATCCTCCTGCTAATGGTGTTGTTGAGAAAACCTATGATACGAACATTGATATAGGTCCCAATACCCAATGTGAAACTATCGAAGGATCGACGTATTGCGATGAAGCCCTTGTAACCTTTTTATTGGGACAAGAGGTATTTGTTTCAGAATTAAATGATAATGATGATATAGGCGGTATCACAATTACGAATAACAACCCGTCCAATCAGACCGTGTCCGGAACATTTGATTTGTTATTGAGAAATTTTAATAGCCAAGAAGAAACTTACGTGACCTATACAGGAACGTTTACCAATTTAAATTATACCGTGTTTCAATAGCAACTGTTAGCAACATAACGCATTTCAAAACGACTGTCATTCGATGGTCGTTTTATTTTTTTAAGAGTGTTTGGATATCCGATTTCAATAAGGTCACTTCTTGTGGAACAAGTAAATTATAAAATCCTCTGATATGTTGTTGTTTGTCTATGAGCGCCACATAACTAGAATGATAGAAATCTGAATCATCCTCATTTGGCTTAAAATTGGTTTTTAAGGCATTTGCTATCGCCTGTAACTGCGCTTCGGAATGTGCTCTTAGTAATTGCCAATGCTTCGAATGGATAGCATGCGTAGCGGCATAGAGCTGCAATTGTTGTAACGTGTCACGTTTTAAGTCCATGGTAATGCCATATTGCTTAAAATGTTTTTCGTCTGAAAAGGTATCTGCCAAATCAGATTGAATAAGGCGCATTGGCGGACAAATAGAAGGGCAGGTGGTGAAAAAGAAATTCATCGTATGAACCATACCCTTGGTAGAATCGGCAGTAATAAGATGACCGTTTTGATTGATGAACTCAAAATCATCAATTTTATAAATTACTTTCTTTCCGTCCTTGTAATTGTAACTTAATATAGGAAGTTCAGCAGACTTGTTAGCGCAACTCGTAAATATACTGAGCGCTACAAAGGTCCAGATGGTTTGAAGAAGTTTAAAGTTGACTTTCACGAATCTTTAGTTCCATATCAGGATCGTAATAAAAAATAGCCATACTAGCCATCATTTCTTGATCGGTATCCGTCGTGTTATCTATTTCTAAAAGCATTTCATAAGTGTGATCTTCATACATCCAAACCCCTTTTTGACTTGAAAATGACGGTGTTTGTTTTAGGCCAATTTTATTTGAAAAATTCTCACTTTTACAATCATAAATGATTTCATTAGTGGTTTTATCTTTCAATTGAAAACGTTCAGCAAAAGGATGAAGGTGTGAGGTGATTTGGTGTAATCTAATACTGTCTTTTATGTTTAATTGCGCAGACGTGTCGTAACTGTATTGATGTTTTCCTGGTTTAATAATCCAATGTCCAGATAAGGGATTGCCCTTGGTGTCTATATAGGTGTGATTTTTAGTCTCTACAGGAATACAAGCATTTGGTAGTTGCTCAGTTGGACCTTGGTAGGGATTTTCTGGATCAAAAGGAAACATCATAAAAACTGTTTTGGGCTGTAAAGGCGTCAATGCTTTATCACGATGTTTCGTATAGCCGATTTCAATTTTATGCTTGATGTGAAATGAGGAATCGGTAATGTTATGGTTGAGTGCTTGCGCATTGATAAATAATCGCTCATTTGAAAAGACTGGAAACCCAAAGCCTTCAGGTAACTGAAAATCTTCAACACCATTGCTAATCGATGTTATTCTAGGATATTGCGAATTAATGCGCTCAGTCATATTCCACCGATTGTAATGCTCGGCGTCGCGATATTCAAAATTCGTGTGGCAAACAAAATCATTAGACATTTTACGTGACTCATCGGCAGATACAGCATTTGTTTTAAAAGAAGTAAGCCATAGGAGCTCTTCTTTAGAATCATCAATAACAATGAATTGATCAGACTTCGGACCTTCCATGGATTTGTAAATGTTAGAAATGACAAAAGTAGGTGTAGTGAACACCACCCGATCATTGCTCAAGTCTTTCTTCCATTCAGAATCGACAAGGTTGAGTGCATAATAAACTTTCGATTTGATAAGTTCCTGATGACGGGTTTTTAGGGTGTTGAAATAAATAAATCCACCGGCTAGAATCAAAACCAAAAAAAATAGTATAAATTTAAGTTTTCGTCGCATCCTATTATGAGTCTACTCAAATGTAATGAAACCCGAAGTATAAAAAAAATAAGGTAAAGACCAATCTCACTATTAACTATGGGTATAAATTACGAAAAACGCATTTTTGGTTTAGATATTATGAGAGCTGTTGCTATTCTATTAGTCGTGGCTTCTCATGCTATATGGATTTTTCCACCAGCGAAAACCATATTTTCTGAACTTCTTAGTGTTGCTGGACTTTTAGGTGTGGAGATATTTTTTGTGCTGAGCGGATTTCTTATCGGACGCCTCATTTTTAAACAATTTACAACCACCGACTTTAGTTTTAATTCCGTGCTATATTTTTGGATAAGACGTTGGTTTCGAACCCTACCAAATTATTATCTGATACTCCTTTTTAATATCGTACTTGCCACTATCTTAGGAATTGCTTTACCTGATAGTATTTGGAAATATGGCCTTTTTATTCAGAATCTAGCTTGGGAAATGCCCTTGTTTTTTGGTGAGTCTTGGAGCTTGCCCATTGAGGAATTCGCTTATATCTTAGGACCGTTATTACTTTACATTGTACTCATTTTTAATTGGAAGATCAATCGCAGCAAACTCTTTTTGATAATCACCTGTTTCATAATCATATTGTTTACAATCACAAAGATGTTCTACAACGCGCATCATCCAAACACCAATATGATGTTTTGGAATGTTAATTTGAAAGCAGTCACAATCTATAGAATAGACGCTATTTATTATGGTGTTTTAGCGTCCTATGTTGCGATGACCTATCAAAAATTTTGGAGCAAAGTGAAGTATCTGTCATTAATACTCGGAGGTGTTATGTTTCTCGCTTTAAATATTGGCGTGCCAGCACTCCAATTATTTATTGAAGATTATTCGTTTTTCTGGAACGTTATGTATTTGCCAATAAATAGTATCGCTATCGCCTTAGTGTTACCTTATTTATCACAAATTCAATCGGCACCTAAAGTCATCATGTATCCAATTACATTGATTAGTTTGATATCCTATTCTATGTATTTATTGCATTATTCTGTCATATTACAATTGATGAAACATATTATGCCTACTGAAGGATTATCTTCCCTTCAAATCATACTTTATCTTCTGGGATATGTAGGCTTAACAATTATAGCGTCCTATGGATTGTATCAATTTTTTGAAAAACCAATGACCAACTTAAGGGACGCTTCTAAAATTAAGAATCATTTTAAATAGTGTTTATTTGTTAAATTAATAATTTTACTGTATTTTATTTATGAATATTTTATTTTAAACACATGTTTTCTGTGTTTTATTGATTTATATTCAATGTTTTTAGCATTTTGTTACATATTTTAAAATCTGCTTTAAAATTTGTAATTTTGCGAGACTTTTAAACGATAGTTAACCCTTAAATACAATTTATGGCTTTTGATATAGACATGATAAAAAAGGTTTATGCAAACATGTCCGAGCGCGTTGATGCTGCGAGAGATATTGTTGGTAAACCATTAACACTTTCAGAAAAAATATTATACTCACACCTTTGGGATGGAAATCCAACAAAAGCGTTTGTGAGAGGTAAGGATTATGTAGATTTTGCACCAGATAGAGTAGCATGTCAAGATGCGACAGCTCAAATGGCGTTGTTGCAGTTTATGCAAGCTGGAAAAGATAAGGTTGCTGTTCCTACAACAGTGCATTGCGATCACTTGATTCAGGCGAAAGTAGGAGCGACCACAGATCTTCAACATGCCATCAATACGAGTAATGAGGTGTTTAATTTTTTAGAGTCTGTATCAAATAAATATGGTATAGGGTTTTGGAAGCCAGGAGCAGGAATCATTCACCAAGTAGTGCTTGAGAACTATGCCTTCCCAGGCGGAATGATGATCGGAACCGATTCACATACGGTTAATGCTGGTGGATTAGGAATGGTTGCCATAGGAGTTGGTGGTGCAGACGCTGTTGATGTGATGGCTGGTATGGCTTGGGAGTTGAAATTTCCGAAGTTAATAGGTGTAAGATTAACAGGAAAGTTATCCGGATGGACAGCTCCAAAAGATGTGATCTTAAAAGTGGCAGATATTTTAACCGTAAAAGGTGGTACAGGTGCCATCGTGGAATACTTTGGCCCTGGAGCTAAGGCCATGTCTTGTACCGGAAAAGGAACTATCTGTAATATGGGAGCTGAAATAGGCGCTACAACGTCTACCTTTGGTTATGATGAATCAATGGAGCGCTACCTTAAAGCTACCGACAGAGAAGATGTCGCGGAAGCAGCCAATCAAATTAAGTCGTACTTAACAGCAGATCCTGAAGTATATGCCAACCCGGAACAATATTTTGATCAAGTGATTGATATCGACTTATCAGAGTTAAATCCATTGTTAAACGGTCCGTTTACGCCAGATTTATCAACGGCAGTTGGTTCATCAATGACAGAAAAAGCATCAGCAAACGATTGGCCACTAAAAGTAGAATGGGGATTGATTGGATCTTGTACCAATTCCTCTTACGAAGACCTTTCAAGAGCATCGTCAGTGGCGCAACAAGCCTTGGATAAAAACTTAAAAACGAAAGCTGAATTTGGAATTAATCCAGGTTCTGAAATGGTAAGATATACAACAGAACGTGACGGAATTTTAGAGATTTTTGAGAAATTAGATGCGAAAATCTTTACGAATGCTTGTGGTCCTTGTATCGGACAATGGGCACGTTATGAAGATCCAAAGAATGCACCAAAGAATAGTATTGTACACTCTTTTAATAGAAACTTTGCTAAGCGTGCCGATGGTAACCCTAACACGCATGCCTTTGTAGCTTCTCCAGAAATAACAGCAGCGATCGCCATTGCTGGTCGTTTAGATTTTAATCCTATGACCGACAAATTGATCAATGAAAATGGAGAAGAAGTGATGTTGGATGAACCTACAGGATGGGAATTGCCACCTAAAGGATTTGCAGTAGATGATAATGGCTATTTGGCACCAAAGGAAGATGGTAGTGATGTAGAGGTAAAGGTCGCTGATGATTCTGAACGTTTACAATTATTAACACCATTCCAGCCATTAGGCGATAGCATTACTGGAGCGAAATTGTTAATTAAAGCATTTGGAAAATGTACCACAGATCATATCAGTATGGCTGGACCATGGTTACGTTTCCGTGGACATTTAGACAATATTGCGAATAACACCCTCATTGGCGCTGTGAATGCTTTTAACAAGAAAACAAACTTCGTGAAGAACCAATTAACCGGCGAGTACGGTGGAGTTCCTGATACCGCTAGAGCTTATAAAGCAGCAGGTATTAGTTCTGTAGTTGTTGGTGACCATAATTACGGTGAAGGATCTTCTAGAGAGCACGCAGCTATGCAACCTCGTCATTTAGGTGTTGCGGCTGTTATTGTAAAGTCTTTTGCAAGAATCCACGAGACCAACCTTAAAAAGCAAGGAATGCTTGGGTTGACTTTCGATAATGAAAATGATTACGATTTGATTCAAGAAAATGATACCTTCAACTTTTTGGATTTAAATGAATTTGCACCAGACAAACCACTTCATATCGAAGTTGTTCATGCTGATGGCAGCAAAGACACTATAAAAGTAAATCATACTTATAACCAAGCACAAATTAATTGGTATAAAGAAGGTTCTGCACTGAATTTGATTAAAAAGGAAAATGCCGCTTAGTGATAAGCGTTTTACAAAAGCCCTTGAGTTGTCAAGGGCTTTTTTTTTGCTGAATCTGTAAGTCTCCAGAATGAACTACGACGAATAGGTATCTAACAATAAAACATCTAAAATGAAATCATTGTGGTTCTTTGACGATGTCAATCTTTTTAAGGTGCTTTGTCCTCATAAATTTAAGGCCTATAAAAGCACACACGAATTTGATGCCTACAAGAAAAAAGATTACATCTATTTTGAAGAGGATGCTGCCAATAAAATATACCTGATAGAGAAAGGTAAAGTGAAAATTGGGTATTACACTGAAGATGGCACAGAAATCGTAAAAGCGATACTTTCTAAAGGAGAATTGTTTGGTGAAAAAGCCATTTTAGGTCAAAACAAGCGTGACGAATTTGCTCAGTCTATCGATAATCAAACTTCTATCTGTCCTATTGGTGTTTCAACGATGCACGATTTAATGCGTGACAATCAAACGTTCAGTTTTAAAGTCTATAAGTTTATCGGTTTTAAATTTAAAAAGTTAGAACGTCGATTACAGTTGTTATTGTTTAAGGATACAAAAACACGATTGATGGAGTTTTTAGATGAATTGTGTACAGACTATGGTTATGACTGTCCCAAGACGGGAGGACATATTATCAAGCATCCCTATACCCAAAAAGATATTGCATCCTTAATCGGGACCTCAAGACCTACCTTGAATATTCTACTTAATGAATTAAAAGAAGAAAATTATATCGACTTCAACAGAAAGGAAATCCGAATTTTAAAACCTTCAGCGTAATACGTCTGTTTTTTATATATTTTTTTGCTTAGTGTTAGCTAGCTAACATTTTATCAAACGGTCTATCTATAATTTTGAAGTATAAATTTAAAATTATAAAGTGATGATTAAAAAAATGTATTTAGCAGTCTTGGCATTCAGTACGCTTGCCATGTCTTGCAGTAGTGACGACGATAGTAGTGTTCCTACAAACGCTGATTTGACCCTAAACTTAAGTGGTTTGGAAGCTTTAGGAAATGATTATATCTATGAAGGATGGATTATTGTAAATGGCGCTCCTGTCTCTACAGGAACCTTTAGCAGTGTCACCTTTCCACAAACCTTTTCGGTAAACGCAGCACAATTAAATAGTGCTACGGCCTTCGTCTTATCTATTGAACCTGCCATTGATCCAGATCCTGCGCCTGCAGACACAAAGCTCTTAAGAGGTGATTTCTCCGGAAATCAAGCAGCATTGAACACGGAACTTATTGGTAATTTCAATTCGGCATCAGGTCAGTTTTTCCTGAGAACACCAACAGATGAAATGGGAATGAACAACATGAATGATGAAAACGGCGTCTGGTTTGGAACACCAGGAATGCCACCAACTCCAAACTTTGTACTTCCTAGTTTGCCTGAAGGTTGGACTTACGAAGGATGGGTGGTAGGAGATACAGGGCCATTAACGACAGGGACTTTTTCAGCATTTGATTCAGCAGACAATGCTGCACCTTTTAGTGGGACAGCACAGTCAGGGCCTCCAGTACCTGGAGAGGATTTCTTTATGAATGCACCTGCAGGAGAGACCTTTCCGTTAGATATTAGAGGACGTATGGTCGTGATTTCAGTAGAACCAGTTCCTGATAACTCACCAGCACCATTTGCTATAAAACCTTTAGTAGGAATAGCAGGTGATGAAACAGCGCCTGCCACTCATAATTTTGGGCAAAATTTGTCTTCTTTGCCAACAGGAATGGTCACAAGAAATTAATGATACTAACAAATATTTAGAGTTTTGTTGTTAGATTAGAGCCGCGTTACCGACATAGGTAATGCGGTTCTTATTTTATGAATATATGGCAAAAACAAAGGCAGCTAAAATTACCAATGCGATTTTTATCATTCTGTTGGTTCTCTTGATTATCCCACAGACAAGGAAACCTATTCAGGTAGTCCTAAATAAAGGGATGGCTTTGTTCATGAAGCCTAAGCTCATTGATACCTCCAAACAAGTAGTTCTATCAGATTATCATTGGAAATTGCAAACGATAGAAGGGGAGACCTTCGACTTTCATTCTGTAAAAGGAAAAGTAGTCGTTCTAAACTTTTGGGCGACTTGGTGTCCACCGTGCATTGCAGAGATGCCAAGTATGGAAGCACTTTATCAACGCTATGAATTCAATGATGAGGTGGTTTTTATGTTTGTGTCAAATGAAGACGTTGAGGTATTACAAAAGTTTCTAGTTTCAAAAAGCTACACATTTCCCGTCTATCAACCGGTGAGTACATATCCTGAAGCATTTAACGTATCGTCCATTCCTAGAACTTTCGTGTTGGATAAAAATGGTGCTATTGTCATCGATAAATTAGGCGTAGCAAATTGGTCGAGTGACGAGGTAATTGAAACAATCGATAATTTGACTAAAGCGTTTTAAAGAAGGCCTTGATAAACGACCATGACCATAATGAGGTCATAATTTTCAATTCTTCTGTTAAGCTCGATTCCTCGTCTAAAAACCGAAACATAGTGTCGACGGAGTTTTTACCGTAAAATCGTTCAAACAGCCATTCACCTTTGTGATTGTTGTCCTTTAAAACTTTTAAAAACACCTTGTCGTAAAACTTATATTTTCTTTGGAAAAAACCATAGGAAGGTATGCGATGCTGTTTTAAATTTTCGATGATTGTTGCCACTTTCTTTTCAGTATGCTTAAAAGAATACCCTGTGGAACCCTTCACCCAACCACCTGCGGTTCCAATTTTTGTGATTTGCGGCGTATTGAACACTTCAAACTTAAAATTCGTCATCGGTATTTGGCCACTTTCAGTTTCTTTTATAGTATAGTCGTATATGTTTAAATACTCCCTAATATAGCGTTTAAGATAGGACTCATAGGTGCTTTTCTCGACAAGATGTTCCGTGAAATAGGTGAATTCAACTAAGGCTTCAGTAGTTGAAAATGGAAGCACATACATAAAATTTGTCTTGTCATTTTCTTTCAGACGGAAATCCATCATCACCACTTTATTGTCGTCAAAAACAGGAGAACTTGTTTGAATGACCCAACCTTTAAAGTGCTGAATAAGGGTAATGCTCTTGGTTTTACCTGTATGAAAGATTTCAGGAATGCGACTATCAAATACATGAGTCGCTGTATAGGTGTGCTTTTCAGTGGTTACCTTTAAAGGGTTACCTTCTGACACTGAAATGACCTTCTCAATTAAAAATTGAACGTTTGTCTTTTTGGCTAATTGCGATTTGGCCATTTCATAGAAATCAATAGCACGAATCGTTTTGTATTTATAGGGTTTTAAATTGAGATCAATATGCTTTTTATTGGTAAGGATGGAGGCTTCATTCCAAGTTTTATGGATTATGGAATCCCAAGGAGACGGATCGGTTTCCCAGAAACTCCATGTTTTATCATTTTCGGATTTTTCGGAAGGATCAATTAATGCGATGCGTTTATTGTCAAAGTATGTATCAGATGTTAACTTTAGGGCTAGTTGTAAACCCGCTAGGCCATTTCCTATGATGATATAATCGAAATGGGATCTTGTAGACATATCCGTGTTTGAATGCTATTTCTTAAAGTATTTGAATGGTACGAAAAGCATTCCGAAGCACTCGCCATCTTCCTTTCCAAGATGTTTGTGGTGAATTTTGTGTGCACGTCTTACCCCTTTAGCATACCAGTTATTAGCATTTCTAAATATTTTAAAGCGCTGATGAATAAATATATCATGAACTAAAAAATAAGCGGCACCATAGGCCATAATTCCTAAACCAATAGGTAATCCGTACCAGATGTCTTCATAGCTCCACAGATAAAAACACACCATACTCACAACGGCATAAAATATAAAAAAGGCGTCGTTGCGTTCAAACCAGCTATTATGATCTTTATGATGGTGGTCTTTGTGCAGACTCCATAAAAACCCATGCATGATATACTTGTGCGTAAACCACGCCATGAATTCCATGGTGCAAAACACACCTAAAAAAATAAGGATCCAATATAAAGTATGCATAGAGTTATAGTAAATTTAATTGATATTTGACATAGCTTCTCGTGAGCAGTTCGAACTTTTTGTAGTTCGGTACTCGGATTCTCGTCGATTTTATTTCCAAAGCAGGTGTTTTCTTTAGTTTTTTCAGCAATTGATGATAGTACCTGTAAGCCATAAAGACACCGAACTTTGCCTCAATTGGCAGTTTTTTAATACCTACTAAGCCTTTAGCAAAGTCATTTTCGATATCCGAAATGATGGCCTGTTTTGAGGCTTCGTTCAAATGGTTGAGGTCGGTATTTGGAAAATAGGTACGACTTAAATCTTCAAAATCGGCTTTTAAATCTCGCAGAAAATTGACCTTTTGAAATGCAGATCCTAGGCTCATGGCCGAATCTTTTAGGGTATCATATTTTTCTTGGTCGCCTTTAACAAAAACTTTGAGGCACATGAGTCCGACAACATCAGCTGAGCCATAGATATAGGCTTTATACTCATCTTCTGTGAGGTAGTTTTTCTTGTGCAAATCCATGTGCATACTGGCCATAAAGGCATCTACCAAAGCCCTATCAATATTGAATTTGTAATAGGTTTCCTGAAAAGAATTAAGAATGGGGTTTAAACTAATTTTATGTTCTAGCGCCAATTCCAGATCATCAGAGAATTTATTGAATAGAAATGGCTTGTCGTAGTCATGAAAACTATCGACAATTTCATCGGCAAATCTTACAAACCCGTAAATATTGTATATATCTTGACGAATATTGTCAGACAACATTTTTGTGGCTAAGGAAAAGGAAGTGCTGTAAGACTTGGTCACTGCCTTACTACATTTTCTAGAAACGGTGTCATAAATAGATTTCATATTAATTAGCGTGATGTTTTTTTATAAGTTCTGCCACCAATTTTCCTGAAATCAATGATGGTGGAACTCCTGGTCCTGGAACCGTTAATTGGCCTGTGAAATAGAGATTGCTAACTTTCTTACTCTTTAAATTAGGTCTTAAAAAAGCAGTTTGGAGCAACGTGTTTGCCATTCCATAGGCATTTCCTTTATACGAATTATAATCTTCGATGAAATCCTTAACACAAAAGGATTCCTTAAATATAATATTATTTTTGACGCTTTGAGAAGTCAAATTTTCAAATCTTGTTAAAATTTTATTGAAATAGGTTGATCTGAGTTCCTCAGTATCTTCTAAACCAGGCGCTAAAGGAATTAGAAATATTCCTGCTTCTTGACCTTTTGGCGCAACTTTGTCATCAGTAATAGAAGGGAAACTTGCATAAAACAGGGGATTATCTGGCCATTTAGGATCGTCATAAATGTCTTTAGCGTGCGCATTGAAGTCGACATCAAAAAATAAGGTATGATGATTGACGCGCTCTAATTTCTTATCAAAGCCTACATAAAATAACAGTGATGATGGGGCAAAGGTTTTTGAGTTCCAATACCGTTCGCTGTATTGCACATATTTTGAATCTAAAAGCGTTTCCGTATGATGATAATCTGCGCCACTCAGTACAATATCACTTTTAAAAGTCTGTCCGTTTGCAGTAATCGCCGTAGCTTTTCCATTATCCACGATGATATTATCGATGTTCATGTCAGTTTTAATGGAGACACCTAGACTTTTAGCAAGTGCTTCCATAGCCAAAATAACTTGATACATACCGCCTTTAGGGTGAAACGTTCCAATACCAAAATCGGCATAATTCATAAAACTATAAAAAGAAGGTGTATTATCTGGTTTCGCTCCCAAAAATAAAACTGGAAACTCTAGAATCATGGCGAGTCTATCATTTTTAAACTCCTTTCTCACATCTTTTTTGATGGTACTAAAAAACTGACCTAGTTTTTTCATGGTCACAGGTGTCACCAATTCGAAAGGTGAGACACCAGGCCTGTAAACTAAATCCTTGATGGCTACTTCGTAGTTGTCCTGAGCATTTGCAATAAACTTTAACAGCTTCTTTGAACTTCCTTTTTCTTCCTTCTCAAACGCGACACATATTTTCTCAAGAGTATCTTCAATGGTGATGGCATCTTCCTTACTGAAATATACGCTATACGCAGGATTGAGTTTTTCTAATTCGTAATAATGGTCAGGTGTTTTATTGAAATCTGCAAAGAAACGTTCAAAAACATCTGGCATCCAATACCATGTCGGACCAATATCAAATGTAAAACCCTTTTTTTTAAGTTGTCTCGCACGACCACCAATCGTACTGTTCTTTTCGAAAATGGTTACGTCAAATCCATCACGTGCTAAATAGCAAGAAGCGGCAAGAGCAGAAAAGCCTGAACCAATAATCGAGATGTGTTTTTTCATTGTTTAACAAATTTAAAAAAAAGTTAAACAAATATAACTTGAACTTTCAAAATTTAGAGTTTTTTAACTAAATCTTTAATAGAGTTGAAGGGATAGATTTGTTTAGGAATTGAATTTAAGTTAATTTCTTCTAACATTTTACCCAATACCCAAAAATTAATGGATTTGTTGACTAAAATAAGCTCTGAGAATCGTTCTAGATATGACATTAATTCGTCCTTGACGGGTCTTACTGTAAAATAGGAGACAAAGGTGATGTTGTCATAGTAGCTCAGTAAATCTTTTAAGCTGCTTAACGGAACACTCTGCCCCAAAAATATCACTTGGTGTCCCTTAGCTACTAATTCATAATGAATAAGCATTAACCCTAACTCATGAACCTCATTCTCAGGCAAAAATAGTACAAATACCTCGTTCGTATTTATCTGATTTTTAGATTGAATGTCTTCAATATTTATAAGTATTTTATGTCGAATTAAAGAGGTTAAAAAATGCTCATGTGCAGGCGTAATCGTGTCTGTTTGCCAAAGCAATCCAATCTCAGATAACAGCGGAATAAAATCTTGATAAAAGATCTCAGTAAATGATTTTTCGGTAATTAAACTCGCGTAGGTGTCGTAGAATAATTTTTGATCAAAATTAAGCATCGAGAGTTTAAAAGTGTCAATTGCATGATTATTGGTAGCGTCATTTCGTGCTACTTCTTTCACCAATTGATTAATCACATCTTCTTTCATTGCAGCAATTTTGGAGATTTTATATCCGTTGCTGTTCAGGTAACTAATATTCAGCAGCTTTTGAAGGTTGTGAAGACTATAACATCGAATGTTTGTACCCGTACGTTCAGGCTCGAGTAAGCTGTATCTTTTTTCCCAAATTCTGATCGTATGTGCCTTGATTCCGGTTAAGTTTTCAAGGTCTTTAATACTAAAGGTACTTTTAATATTGTTCATTTTTAGCTTAGAAAGGTTAAACAAAAATAAACTTTTTTTGTATGGAAACGCTATTTTAAGGTTTTTTTAATACAAAAGGCAAGGAGTAGAAAGTGTTCTTGAAGTAAAAAAAGTGCGCACGAGAAGATTCGAACTTCCACATCCTAAACGGATACTGGCCCCTCAAGCCAGCGCGTCTACCAATTCCGCCACGTGCGCCTAATTTCAGTAAAGATAAAAAAAAAGTTAAGCGAATAGCTTAACAATTTTTATTGTGACTTGGCTGGGGCTCGAACCCAGGACCCTCTCCTTAAAAGGGAGATGCTCTACCAACTGAG
>JAAEZI010000041.1:0-11929 GCA_018222915.1 Algicola sp.
GATTATGATAGATATTACGTTGCCAGATGGCACCATTAAAACCTTTTCAGAAGATACGACTCCTATGGAGGTCGCTAAAGATATCAGTGAGGGATTTGCTAGAAATGTGATTTCGGCAAATTTCAATGGTGAAACTATAGAAACAACTACACCATTGACAGAAAATGGATCACTCATTTTATATACATGGAACAACGAAGAAGGAAAAAAAGCGTTTTGGCATTCTTCTTCACACGTCCTAGCACAGGCGCTTGAAGAATTATATCCAGGTGTTAAATTATCAATTGGACCAGCCATAGAGAACGGCTTTTATTATGATGTTGATTTCAATGATCATACGATTTCCGAAAAGGATTTTAAAACCATTGAAAACAAAATGATTGAGATTGCCAGAGGAAAGCATGACTTCAATATGAGATCTGTTTCTAAAGCCGATGCACTTGCTTTGTATGAGGAACAAGATAACGAATATAAGGTTGAACTTATTGAAAATTTAGAAGATGGAAGCATCACATTTTGTGATCACTCTACCTTTACTGATTTGTGTAGGGGTGGCCATATTCCGAATACTGGAATCATAAAGGCCGTAAAAATTCTATCAGTCGCTGGTGCTTACTGGAGAGGTGATGAAAACAACAAACAATTAACGCGTGTTTATGGCATCTCATTTCCGAAACAAAAGGAATTAACGGAGTACCTTGAGCTTTTGGAAGAGGCTAAAAAGAGAGACCATAGAAAACTTGGTAAAGAATTAGAATTCTTTACTTTTTCACAGAAAGTTGGGCAAGGATTACCTCTGTGGCTTCCTAAGGGAGCTGCATTGCGTGAGCGCTTGGAGAATTTCTTAAAATCTGCACAGAAAAAAGCCGGATATGAAATGGTCGTAACGCCTCATATTGGTCAGAAAGAACTTTATGTTACTTCTGGTCATTATGCAAAATATGGCGAAGATAGTTTTCAACCTATCACAACACCAAAAGAAGACGAAGAGTTTTTGTTAAAACCTATGAATTGTCCGCACCACTGCGAAATATATAATTCTAAACCTTTCTCATATAAAGAACTACCTAAGCGTTATGCTGAATTTGGAACTGTTTACAGGTATGAGCAAAGCGGAGAGTTACATGGCTTAACTCGTGTAAGAGGTTTCACCCAAGATGATGCTCACATTTTTTGTACGCCCGATCAATTAGATGAAGAATTTAAAAATGTGATCGATTTGGTGCTTTACGTTTTTGGATCTTTAGGCTTCGAAAACTTTAAGGTTCAAGTATCCTTGAGAGATCCAGAACATCCTGAAAAATACATTGGTAGTGACGAAAATTGGAAAAAAGCTGAAGACGCTATCTTAAATGCTGCTATAGACAAAGGATTAGATTATGTGGTAGAAACTGGAGAAGCTGCCTTTTATGGCCCGAAATTGGACTTTATGGTAAAAGATGCCTTAGGACGGAATTGGCAATTAGGTACCATTCAAGTGGATTATAACCTACCAGAACGCTTTGATCTTAATTACAAAGGCAGTGATAATGAGCTTCACCGACCAGTGATGATTCATAGAGCTCCTTTTGGCAGTATGGAACGTTTTGTAGCCGTATTACTAGAACACACTGGAGGAAATTTCCCTATCTGGCTCGTGCCAGAGCAAGCGATTGTACTATCATTAAGTGAGAAATATGAAAAATACGCCGAAAAAGTTTTAAATTTGCTAGAAAATCACGAAATTCGCGCCCTCGCTGATAATAGAAATGAGACCATTGGTAAAAAGATCCGTGAAGCGGAAATGAACAAGATACCATTCATGCTAATTATTGGAGAGAACGAAGAGCAAGAAAATAAAATTTCTGTACGTAAACACGGTGGTGAAGATTTAGGCATGATTAGTGTAGAAGACTTTGCGAATATTGTTGAAACAGAAATAAACAAAACATTAAAAACATTTAAGTAAGAAATAAGTTTAACTAAAATTATATAAGCCATAGCAATACGTAGAAGACAAAACTCGAGAAGAGTTGTAAAAGAGGATCAACACAGAATTAACTCAAAAATTAGAGCCGAAAAGGTAAGACTTGTTGGTGATAATGTAGAAGTTGGTATTTATTCAATTAAGGATGCACTCTCCATTGCAGATGAGCAAGGATTGGATCTTGTTGAAATTTCACCAAAAGCTGATCCACCTGTATGCAAGGTTATGGATTATAAGAAGTTTCTTTATGAACAAAAGAAGCGTGAAAAGGCACTTAAAGCGAAGGCTTCTAAAGTGACTATTAAAGAGATTCGTTTCGGTCCTCAAACAGATGACCATGACTACGAATTTAAAAAGAAACACGCTGAAAAATTCTTAAAGGATGGTGCCAAACTTAAAGCCTTTGTGTTTTTTAAAGGACGTTCCATAATTTTCAAGGAACAAGGTCAAATCTTATTATTGAGATTAGCCCAAGACTTGGAAGAATTAGGAAAGGTTGAGCAAATGCCGAGACTGGAAGGAAAGCGAATGACCATGTTCATCGCACCTAAAAAAGCTAAATAAGCTGAATCGTTCAGCGTAAAAATAATAAGCGAAACGTAAATAAAACTAGGAGAAAATGCCTAAAATGAAAACAAAATCAAGTGCTAAGAAACGTTTTAAACTAACTGGCACTGGTAAAATTAAAAGAAAGCATGCTTTTAAGAGTCATATATTGACAAAAAAATCTAAAAAGCGTAAGCTAGCTTTAACTCATGACACTTTGGTACACAAAGCAGATGAGGACAATATTAAATTGATGTTACGTTTAAAGTAACCTCATTTTAATCGGTTAAAACAATTTATAAACCCTGGAGTTAGGCAAAATTATTTAGCAAGTGTCGATAAGACCGCCTACTACAAAAAACAAATTTAAGAAATGCCAAGATCAGTAAATTCAGTAGCGAAAAGAGCCAGAAGAAAAAAGGTTCTTAAGCAAGCAAAAGGTTACTTCGGAAGACGTAAAAACGTTTGGACAGTAGCGAAAAATGCGGTTGACAAAGCGATGCAATATTCGTATAGAGACCGTAGAAACAAAAAAAGAACATTCCGTTCACTTTGGATTATGCGTATAAACGCTGGTGCAAGACAACATGGAATGAGCTATTCAAAGTTTATGGGTAAATTAAAAGCTAACAATATCGAATTGAACCGTAAGGTACTAGCAGATTTAGCTATGAATAACCCGGCAGCTTTTGAAGCCATAGTAAACAAAGTAAAGTAAGGCATTAGCCTAAACAATAACAACAATTCGCTTATAAACCGACTCAGAAATGAGTCGGTTTTTTATTTTATGCAATCTTCTTACTTAAATCTGTTGTTATAGAAAGAATAAGAGTGTCATTTTTTATACCTAACTTAGGTGTCATCAAAACTCATTTAATGACACGTATTCACTTAATCGCAACCCTATTTCTACTCATTGTCTTTAATGCCTTTAGTCAAGATAAAAAAAGTAAATGGGATGTTTCCAATCCAGAGGGTGATTGGAATTTCAAAGAGCTAAAACTATCTACTAATGAAGGTACTTGGATGAATCTCGACGTTAGTCCGGATGGCCAGTCTATTGTTTTCGACCTTCTGGGCGATATTTATAAAATAGGTATCGATGGTGGTAAAGCTACTATTTTAAGATCAGGACTTCCTTTTGAAATTCAACCGCGATTTAGCCCAGATGGAACGTATATTTCTTTCACAAGTGATGCTGGAGGTGGCGATAATATTTGGATCATGTCTAGCGATGGCAAGGAAGCCAAACAAATTACTGAAGAAAACTTCAGACTATTAAATAATGCTATTTGGACACCAGATGGACAGTATCTCATCGCCAGAAAACACTTCACTTCTGGAAGATCTCTTGGTGCTGGTGAGTTATGGATGTATCATAAAACAGGTGGAAGTGGCATCCAGCTCACTAAAAGAAAAAACGATCAACAGGATGTCAATGAGCCTAGCCTCTCCCCTGACGGTCGCTACCTTTATTACAGTGAAGATGTATATCCTGGAGGGGCCTTTCAGTATAACAAAGATCCTAACAGTCAAATCTATGTGATTAACCGATACCATATGGAAACCGGCGAGATCGATAGAATTACTGGCGGACCAGGTGGTGCTGCCAGGCCTCAAGTATCAAGAGACGGAAAAAAATTAGCATTTGTAAAACGGGTTAGAACCAAATCGGTGCTTTACATTCATGATCTTGAAACAGGAGAAGAATGGCCAATCTATGATCAACTGAATAAAGATCAACAAGAAGCGTGGGCGATTTTTGGTGTCTATACCAATTTTAGCTGGATGCCAAACAATGAGGCTATTGTCATTTGGTCTGAAGGAAAAATTAAGAAAATTAATATCACGTCCTTAGAGGTATCAGATATTCATTTTCAAGTAGATAATTCAATTAAAATAGCGAAAGCAATAGAGTTTGACACGCCTGTTGCTCCAGAATCTTTTGAGGCCAAGGTTATTCGCCATGCTGTCACTTCTCCAGATGAATCTATGATTGTCTTTAATGCTTTAGGCTACTTATACACACAAAAATTACCAAATGGCACAGCCAAAAGATTGACAACGAGCTCTGATTTTGAGTTTGAGCCCACCTTTTCACCAGATGGTAAAACCATCACTTATGTCACTTGGAATGATGAGAATTTAGGTGCCATTTATTCTATTCCATCGTCGGGCGGAACGCCTACAAAGCTCACTAATGAGAAAGGTATTTACCGAAACCCGAGTTATTCGCATAATGGCAAACACATTGTTTATCGCAAAGAAGGTGGTAATAATGATCAAGGTAGAACCTTTACGAAAAAGACAGGTCTTTATATAATGAATAATGATGGATCTGATTCGAAATTTGTGACGAAAGAAGGCGGATTTCCTGAATTTAACCAATCGGATTCTAGAATTATATACCAAAAAGGCGGACAATTTTTCGGTGCCTTAACCAAAGAGCTAAAAAGTGTGGACCTCAACGGTCAGGACGAACGTATTCTTGTGACCTCCAAACATGGTAATCGTTTGTTGCCAAGTCCGGATGGGAATTGGATTGCCTTTGTGCATTTACATAAAGTGTATATAGCACCTATGCCTAAAGTTGGTCAAACTTTAGATTTGACGGACAAGTCAAAATTTGTTCCTATCACGCAACTTTCAAAAGATGCTGGGATTAACCTTCATTGGTCGAATGACAGTAAAATTATACATTGGACGCTGGGCAACCAGTATTTTACGGCGGAAGCTGCAGAAAACACGAAACTTATTGAGAAAAGCAACAAAATCAATTTGGAAGCTAAAACCGATAAACCAGAAGGCACTTTAGCACTTAAAGGCGCACGACTCATCACCATGGAAGGTGATGCCGTCATAGAAAATGGTACCATTGTTATAAAAAATAATCGCATTGTTGCTATAGGAAACACCGCGGATGTCAAAATCCCTTCGGAAGCTAAAGTATTGGATGTTACCGGTAAGACCATTATGCCAGGTATGGTAGATGTACATGCGCATATTGGAGGATTTCGATATGGTCTTACGACACAAAAACATTGGCAATTCTATGCAAATTTAGCTTTTGGCGTCACCACAGCGCATGATCCATCAGCACACTCAGAAACGGTTTTTGCGCTTTCAGAATTGCAGAAAAATGGGACTTTAGTTGGACCGCGACTTTATTCAACTGGATTCATCCTTTATGGTGCAGATGGAGATTTTAAAGCGGTTATCAATAATTTGGACGATGCGCGTTCCTCTATAAGAAGAACAAAGGCATTTGGTGCTCTCTCTGTAAAAAGTTACAATCAGCCGAGACGAGAGCAACGTCAGCAAGTATTGCAAGCAGCACGTGAGGAAGGTATTTTTGTAGTACCTGAAGGTGGTTCGACATTTTATCACAATATGACGATGGTTATGGATGGTCATACAGGTGTTGAACATAATATTCCAGTAGCACCAGTTTATAAAGATGTTTTAGAACTTTGGGGACATAGTAATGTGGGCTATACACCTACGCTTATTGTTAATTATGGCGGCATGAACGGTGAGTTTTTCTGGTATCAGAACACCAATGTTTGGGAAAATGAAAAATTATTGAAATACATGCCAAGAGGCATTATTGATTCACGTTCAAGACATCGCCTTATGATTCCTGATGAAGAATATGATAATGGCCATATTCTTGTTTCAAAAACCTGTAAAACACTTAGTGATGCTGGTGTTAAAGTAAATTTAGGCGCACATGGACAATTACAAGGCCTAGGAGCCCATTGGGAGTTATGGATGTTGCAACAAGGAGGTATGAGTAATCTTGAAGCCTTAAGAGCAGCAACCATGAATGGTGCCGAATATATTGGCATGAGTCATGATATTGGATCGCTAAAAGTTGGAAAATTAGCCGATTTGATTGTCATGAATGAGAACCCTTTAGAAGATATTAAGAACTCTGAAAGTATTATATATACCATGATAAATGGTAGACTTTACGATACAGAAACTATGAATGAAATTGGTAACCATCCCAAAGAACATTCTAAATTTTATTGGGAAAACTCAAAATATAACCAAGCCTTTCCTTGGCATGAAGAGACCCAAAGTTTTAGTCGTGCCAACTGTGGTTGTCATGTTGGAGCCCATTAGACCTATGATTTAGTAATCGCTAATATTTTAAGTGAATCTTGTTTGCCTTTTAGTAATAAATCGCCAATTGTTTGAGATTGGAATTTAGGTCTGACTTCGATGTCATTAAAAAGTTCCTCTGAGATTAATAAAGACTCATCATATTTATTACACTCATCTTGAATTCGAGCGGTAGTATTGATAACATCACCATGAAATGCTAGTTCCTTTTTGATAGTACCAACTTGCGTAATGATTAATTTTCCACCGTGAACACCAGCCTTAAAAAAAGGAATTAAGTCATAATTCTTGAGGTAATATTTAGAGCGTTTGTTTAGAAGTTTTGCATAAGCAAAGTAAAGTTCCAGACAGTTATTATTTTTTATACCTTTTTGATATTTCCAGCTAATAACCGCTTCATCACCGACGTATTGATAAATTTCACCATCGTAACGATTCACAATTTTGTTAAGGTCGAAGAAACAATCTTGTAATAACTGACTATATTTATAATGTCCGATATCTTCAGCAATAGTGGTTGAAGATTTTAAATCGATGAACATAAAAATCCGTTTTTCTTCAGTAGGCTTTCGGTATTTACCTATAAGCATATTAAACAAAATACCTTTGCCAAATTTTTCATTGGCCAGCTTCAGAAATAAGAAAATAAATGAACACATAAAGAAATATCCTGTTGCCAGCCAAAACAGCGGACTATCTTTCCACCATCGTCTTTCATTAGGTAAATCAATATCCATATCATGTTCAATCAGTCTCAAAATAAGGGTAAATGAAAAGATCAACACTACGATATATATCGAAATCTTCAAGATGATAGCGATGCCTAAATAAATATTTTTGGTAATGAGTTTATCAAAAACAAACTCTATAAAGGCATAAAATAAGCCAACAATCACGCCAAGAATGACCCCAAAGTGCATCCACTCTGTTACTGGAACCACATTTTTTGCTTGCACAAAAGTTTCTCCTTGCTCACTTCCGTGTGCCACGAATCGAATTAATATAAAAACAGAAAAAGCCACAATCCAAAATAGAATTGCGAAAATCAGCTGCTTAAAAAATTGTTTAATACTATACATTCATTTTTATTTGGAGCTATCTATAATTTCGTCTACCGCAAATTTGAATTCTTCCCAACTGATTTGCTCATCACCATCTTTATCATAGCCTTCTATCAGTTTCGATGATACCATACCGCGAATGAATCCACTAATCTCGGCTTGTTTCAAAAGGGCCACAATTTCTGTTTTGGACAAGGTGAGATTCTCATCTTTATCAAAAAACTTGAAAGCAGCCTCAGGTGATTCAAAATGGTTGGTGATTAATATTTCTATTTTCTTGAGTATTTTCTCTTTAGTAGACATTTTAGATGATAAGATTAGTACTCTAAATGTATAAAAAATGCCATTCAAATGGTGATTGGAATGGCATTATATTTAACGGTTTTGCACTACTAGACAACAATTGGGCCATGATATGTGCCTCAAATGGCCTTTAGCTTAAACCTATCCATCTGAAAAGATTGTATAGGATTATGTTTTCTGTTTCTTCTTTTTAGCAGCAGGAAAAAGGACATTGTTCAGAATCAATCGATATCCTGGTGATGTTGGATGCAAGTCCAATTCTGTTTTAGGATCGCCTACTTTATGGGTATAATCTTCAGGATCATGACCACCATAAAAGGTAAAAAATCCTTTTCCTTTAATACCGTGAATATATTTGGCTTCACCGTTAGTCTTGTTTTCACCCATTACTAAAACATTGGATTTTATTTCCTCCCTTGTGAACGAGGTGGTTTGTCCCATAAATCCTTTTACCAAAGCGGTATGATTTTGACATAGCATGGAAGGAATAGGATCCCATTTTGCTGAAAATTCCATAAGTGAAAAGTAATCGGTCATTTTTGGAATTCGTCGTTTTCTCGTCATATCTATAGACGAAAACTCATAGACATTAGGACTGGTTTCCAATAAAAAATCTTTAAACGCAAAAGTTCTTGAATAATCGATTTTGTTCTGATAACCTGGATCACTACCGTCGCCATCGAACATTGGTTCGCAAATATCTACACCGTCTGCAGATAAAGCGATATCAAAACTATCTGTAGCACTGCACATGGCAAACATAAAACCACCTCCAATAACATAATCCCTGATTTTTTGTGCAACAGCAAGTTTTTCCTCAGATACCTTATTATAACCAAGGCGTGCGGCTAATTCTTCTGCTTCTTTTTTTTCTTGAATATACCATGAAGCTGAGCGATATGCTCTATAAAACTTTCCGTATTGTCCTGTAAAATCTTCATGATGCAAATGCAACCAATCATAAAGTAGTAATGCATCATTCAGTACCTCTTCATCATATACCGTTTCGTAGGGAATCTCGGCGTAAGTAAGAACCATGGTTACCGCATCGTCCCATGGTTGCAAACCTTTAGGCGTATAAACGGCTATTTTTGGTGCTTTTTCTAGAACGACAGCCTCCATGTTTTGGGACGGACTCGCAATCATGTTGAGGATTTCCTCGGTCTTACTATCTGAAATCACTTCAAAACTCACCCCTCTAATTTGACATTCTCGTCTAATTTCCTCGGAATCTGGTAATAAAAAAGAACCTCCCTTATAATTTAGCAGCCATTTAACTTTTAGTTGCTTTTCAAGGGTCCAATAAGTCACTCCGTAAGCTTTGAGGTGATTATCCTGTCCTTCCGCATCCATCGGAATCAAAATATAGGAGGCATGAGATGGTAATGCTATGAGTAATAAAAACAATATAAGTAATGGCTTTTTCATTCTAATTCATTCATTTTTTTACAATTGAAATATACTCAAAAATTATTCCTAAGCTAAAGGGTTTAATATAGTTTTATGTTTTTTAAGTAAAATCTATCGTATTAAGTTAACGCCAATTCTTTCAAACGATTGTAATAAGGCTGGCATTCCTTTAATAACGGTTTTAGATGTTCAGGAAATGCTTCCGTCTTGGGTTGATACGTCTCGAAACCCGATGAATTATGCACACTCTGATACCAATATTTTGCCCAGACTCCGTCTTCTTCACGTTTAGATGGCTGCCATGTTAACATTCGTTTATCAAAAGTAATCCCTGTCTGCTCACATAATTGAGTTAAGACGCGTTCTGGGTTTAGCAGTACATTCTTAGCATCCAATACCACATAAGCTATCTTATGTTGTTCGAAATACTCTAACAAATCAATATGCATTTTATAACCCACGTCATGCATGTTAGGATGACTTATGACTTTATCAAATGAAGGCAACATGTCTCTCGGGTCTCTTGTAAGAACGATATTGGTCATGTGTTTCATGAAACTTCTATCCAAATCTAGAAGATGATGGGTCATGTTTTTAAAAAATAAGACGGGTTTATCAGCTGTATTCATCATCATCTCTAACACCTTTGAACCATCATTTTCCATGGTATTCAAAATAGTTTCTGCACCTGGATGATATGCTTTTGCCTTAGAATTTCTGAGATAATAGGCATACAAAGGTTCATCAAAAACCTTGGTATCTAACCTTTGCGCAAAACTGTACATCAAAGCTGTAGAAATATTTCTGGGTCCAGACCAGAGTGCGATTCGATTGATCTTATCGTGTGGCATCTTGAATAGCTTCAGTAATTAAGTTTTGATATAGTTGGCTCAAGGTCTTAGTCTTTTCTCCATAAGTTCCAGATCCAATCGTTCTACCATCAACCTTCGTGACAGGCGTTAATCCGCCAAAAGTACCAGTCACAAATGCTTCATCTGCGCCATACACATCAAATAACGAAAAGTTCTTTTGATGACATACAATTTGGTGCTTTTGACAAGCTTCAATGACTTTCGCCCTCGTGATTCCATTCATACAGTATTGACCTGTAGAAGTCCAAACTTCGCCATCTTTGACCATAAAGAAATTAGTAGCATTACAAGTAGACACAAACCCATTCACATCTAACATAAGTGCTTCATCGGCACCAGCTTCTATGGCTTGTATTAAGGCTTGAACTTCATGAAGTTTACTATGGCAATTAAGCTTAGGATCCAAATAATCTGGAGACCCTCTTCGGATGCTGCTAGTAAATAAGGTAATTCCTTTATGCTTGCTTTCTTCGGAAGCTTTCTTATACTCAGGGATGATGACCAGATTCGGTCCTGAAATGGTTAATCTCGGATCTTGAGATGGTGTTTTCTTAATACCACGTGTGATCATAATTCTCACATGAACATGATCGTTCATTTGATTTTCCTTTAAGACGTTCCATATCGTCTGAGTGAGTTCTTTCTTAGAAAATGGCAATTGCATGCCGACAGTTGCAGCGGCAGTCCACATACGATTGAGATGTTCGTCTAAAAATACAAGAACACCTTTGTGCAAGCGCAAGGCTTCCCAAATACCATCACCTACCAAATAACCGCTATCAAAAACAGAAATCTTCGCATCTTCACGATGATAGAAGCTACCATTTATAAATATCTTTACGTGATTATTTCTATCATCAGCTTCCGCATTATGCGTTCCATGAACCATACCATTTGTTTTTAATTTACATCGGTAAGATACTTAAAAAAGTGTAGGTTTAATAGCTTATTTGAGTGGTTTGACCTTCCGTTCAGGACCTGATAGTAAGGACGCTAAAACTCTGGTATTCGGAAATTGTTCCAATATAATTTTCACAAAAACCGTAATAGGTATCGCCATAATCAATCCAGGAATTCCCCAAATAAAACCCCAAAGCATTAACATGATAAGTACTGTAATAACATTGATGGAGAATGATTTTCCCATAAAAATAGGCTCCAATATAGCGCCAAATAAAACTTGAACACCCGTAATGGACAAGATAAAGAAGAACAAAGTACTCGTTGGATCCAACTCGACAAACGCAAAAATTGACAGCAAGATGACGGAAATAAACGATCCTACCATTTGAACAAAATTGATCAGAAAGGCAAAAAGACCCCAGAAAATAGGGAAACTAACATCAAAAAAGACGCAAGCTAAACCCGTAAAAATTCCTGTAAGCAGACTGACTAGGAACTTTACTTTTATAAAGGTTATCAAGTCTTTTTCTATCTTCATAAATGCCTTTATAGACGTATGCTTCTGCTTCAAAATGGTATTGTTCAACACCTTATGCATATTGATAGATTCGGAAAGCCAAAGAATCGTAAAAAAGGTAATCATTAGGATATTCGTTAGAAACTTTCTAACAAAATCAAAGGTCGTCCCTATATTATCCCGCTCTAAAAATTGTCCTAGAAAATTTCCATCAGTATTGTAC
>JAAEZI010000041.1:11939-24203 GCA_018222915.1 Algicola sp.
ATTGTACTCCACGCCAAACTTATTTTGCATATACAACATCAGGTCGTTGATCTTTACTTCAGCCTTTCCAAAGAATCCAGATTGGTTCGATAGTATTTGCTTACTTGACAATTGGACCAATTCTACACCAATCAAAACACCCATAACTATTAGGGCAATAACAATTATAATACTAATTAATCTCGGCACATTTCGACGTCCTAACCATCGCATAAGTGGTAGAAACAACAATGCAATAAACATGGAAGAAATCAATGGAATAAAAATAAACGACAAAATCTTTAGTAGATAGAATACTAAAGGTACAACCATAAAAAGCAGTAGGATATTTGTGGTACGTCGTTGTTCTAACATGAGGCAATCGTTGTTTTAGCTGAAACGCAAATTTAAGTTATTAAGTTGTCTTAATATCTTAAAAATTCTTAAAATGGTACATCATTATCATCTTCTTCAGATGGACCGAAAGCATCATTAGCCGAAGGGAAGTTCTCCGGTTTAAACGTATCATCGTTGGCTGCAGCGTTCATTTTTGAATGGAATTCACCGAACGGTGTGTCAAAATCGTCAAGATTATCAAACTTACCAAGGTGTCCGATAAATTTCAATCGGATATTTTCCAAACCACCATTTCTGTGCTTTGCAACGATAAATTCACCCTGTCCTTCTGTTGGTGAACGCTCTTCGTCATCCCATTCTTCAATTTTATAATATTCTGGACGATAGATAAAACTCACGATATCCGCATCTTGCTCAATCGCACCCGATTCACGTAAATCAGATAACAGAGGACGTTTGCTTCCTCCACGAGTTTCTACGGCACGTGATAACTGTGATAACGCGATAACCGGAACATTTAATTCTTTGGCTAATGCTTTTAGATTTCGAGAAATCATCGAAATTTCCTGTTCACGATTTCCGCCTTTTTGACTGCCTCCTGCGGTCATCAATTGCAGATAATCAATCATGATCATTTTGATACCGTATTGAGATGCCAATCGACGTGCTTTCGCACGCAAATCAAAAATTGATAAGGATGGCGTATCATCAATGAATAATGGTGCCTTTTCTAAAGTTTTAACCTTGACATTTAATTGCTCCCATTCATGCTTTTCTAATTTACCAGTTCTTAGTTTCTCTGAAGACAGGCCTGTTTCCGAAGAAATCAAACGGGTAATTAACTGTACTGAAGACATCTCTAGCGAGAAAAACGCCACCGGAATATTAGTGTTGACGGCAATATTTCTTGCCATGGTAAGTGTCAAGGCCGTTTTACCCATACCTGGACGTGCAGCAACAATGATCAAATCACTTGGTTGCCAACCTGATGTTAATCTATCAAGTTTGGTAAATCCAGTTGGTATACCACTTAAACCTTCCTTATTGGAAATCTCTTCAATTTTCTTTTTAGCTTGAATCACCAAACTCTGAGCTGTTTCGGTAGACTTCTTGACGTTACCTTGTGTGACTTCGTAGAGCTTCGCTTCTGCATTGTCTAATAGATCAAAAACATCCTTTGTTTCATCGTACGCTTCTTCAATAATTTCATTAGAAATTTTGATGAGACTACGCTGAATGTATTTTTGAAGAATGATACGCGCGTGAAATTCTATATGCGCTGATGATGACACTCTCTGGGTCAATGAAATAAGGTAAAAATCACCACCAACCAAATCCAATTTGGCGTCTTTTTTCAATTGACTAGAAACGGTTAATAAATCGACAGGTTCACTATTTTCAAATAATTTGAAAATAGCTTCGAAGATATGTTTATGTGCTTCCTTGTAAAATGCATCCGGACTTAAGATATCGATGACTTCATCAACACCTTTTTTATCAATCATCATTGCTCCAAGCACAACTTCCTCTAAATCAATAGCTTGAGGTGGTATCTTACCTTTCTCTAAGCTAATAATCGTACTTTTATCGACCTTATAGCCTTGCATTTGGTTTGGTTGTTTCATAACTGCGAATGTAACTAAATTGTCAACTAAAATTGAATTTTACAAATTTTCAATCTTAACAAGTCATCAACAATTTAACTGTTAATAACTTGATTATATTGTTAATAGCGATAAAAAAAACCGAAACAGATTGTTTCAGTTTTTTAAATGCGTTGAATCATAAGGATTAGCCTTTAAAAACACCCATGCCTAAATATTTATCCATGCGTTGTGCCACCAAATCTGTTGGTGATAAGTTTTTAAGTTCCTCATAATTCTTTTCGATAGCCTTTTTTACAGATAAGAAAGTTGCCTCTCTATCAGTATGAGCACCACCGAGTGGTTCTTTGATAATATCATCCACCAATTTCAATTTCTTCATGTCTGGAGCTGTCAGCTTTAATGCTTCTGCAGCTTGTTCCTTATATTCCCAACTTCGCCATAAAATAGAAGAGCAAGATTCTGGTGAAATAACAGAGTACCACGTATTTTCTAACATGAGTACTTTATCTCCAACACCAATCCCTAAAGCACCACCAGAAGCACCTTCACCTATAATTACCGTAATTATTGGGACTTTTAATCGCGTCATTTCCAGAATATTTCTCGCAATGGCTTCTCCTTGTCCGCGCTCTTCCGCTTCAAGGCCAGGATATGCGCCAGGTGTATCAATTAAAGTAACCACCGGAATTCCAAACTTTTCAGCAGATTTCATCAAGCGCAATGCTTTTCTGTAACCTTCAGGGTTTGACATACCGAAATTACGATATTGTCTGGTTTTGGTATTATAGCCTTTTTGCTGACCAATAAACATATAAGATTGATCGCCAATCTTTCCAAGACCACCAATCATCGCTTTATCGTCCTTTACATTACGATCGCCATGCAATTCCAAGAAGGAATCACCGCAAAGCGCTTTAATGTGATCTAAGGTATAAGGTCTATCTGGATGTCTGGACAGTTGTACCCGTTGCCAAGGTGTCAAATTCTTATAAATTTCCTTTTTGGTTTCAACGAGTTTCTTTTCTATTTTCTTACAAGTCTGAGTCACATCTACTTCACTCTCCTCTCCTATCAATTGGCATTTTTCGAGTTGCTCTTGTAATTCTTTAATGGGTAATTCAAAATCTAAATATTCCATTGAAATATTGATTTAATTCTTAATTAGTGGTTAGTTAGTCAGTGCAAATATAAAAACTTTAATTGGGTTTATTTGTTAAGATCTTCCGCTTTTTAATGGGCTTTTTAGTTTTTAGGAACCCATCAGCTATAACGGTCGCTAATATCAAAAATGCGCCATAATAAAATTGTGAACTCATCAATTCTGTATCAGGAAATAGCAACACTGCCATGGCTATCCCATAAATAGGTTCCAAATTATAAGTAAGCATAACCGTGTATGGACTCACATACTTCATAACCTTGACCGACCCAATGAAGGCATAAGCGGTACAGACAGATGCCAAAATAAAGAGATAGATCCAATCCATAGTTTTCAATTCGAAAAAACTCACTGAAAACCCGTCATTGAAAATGATAATAAATACCGACAAAAATAAGACACCACTAATGAATTCATAAAATGAAATCGTTGTTGCTGAGTGTTGTTGGATAAACTTTCCATTAATGACTGCAAACAATGCTGAACACAAAGCAGACACAAGACCCAATAAGATACCGTTCAAATAGTTTATTTCACTTTGTGTAATCAAAAACACCCCAATTATCACTAGTATTCCGAAGAAAATTTCGAACCAAATGATTTTTCGCTTGTATATAATTGGTTCTATGAATGATGCGAAAAAGGCACCCGTAGAAAACATGGCTAAGGTGATTGATACGTTGGATTGGTTAATGGCTTCAAAGAAGGTAATCCAGTGCAAGGCGATAATAATACCAGCACCAAAAAATTGCAGCTTCGATTTCAAGGAAACGTTGATATTTAATTTAACAACTTTAATATAACCATACATAAGCACACCTGCGATAAACATTCTGTACCATACCAAGGCCGTTGAACCGATGGCTATTAGTTCACCCAAAATAGCAGTGAATCCTGCAATAAATACCAGAACATGTAAATGGAGATAATTTTTAAGTTTAGCGTTTGGCATTGAAAAGCAGATATACCGCTAAGATACCAAAAACAACATTAGGAAACCATACAGCGACAAGGGGACTAAAACTAGATTGTTCTGCCATAACGCCAAAGACTTTATCGAAGAAAACAAAAACCATCGCAATTGTAATTCCGAATGCTAGATTAACACCCATACCGCCACGTCTTTTGATAGAAGATACAGCCACTGCAATAATGGTCAAAATGAATACAGAAACAGGTAAGCTCCACTTTTTATATTTCACTACGAGATACCTTCCGATATTTGAAGATCCTCTCATTCGTTCCTTCTCAATAAAATGAATCAACTCCTTGTATTGCAAGGTTTCCGCAATATACTCCACGGGTGTCAAATCTTCCGCATCAAATGGTAGAATGGTATCTTTTCTTCTAGTAGTTTCAAGAATATCGCCTTGCTTTCCAAAAGTACGTTTTGTGTAGGTCATTAAACGGTACATGGAATCATTATACTTTATGGAATTAGCGGTAATTTTATATTTCAGTTCATTATCCTCAAAATGTTCTAAGCTGAAATTCACACCTCTTTTACTCACTGGGTTAAAATTACTCACATAGATATAATCATGATCATTAATTTGCCTGTAAATATTATCCGTTTTAACGACCTCGGAATTATTCTTTAAGTATTTATATTTGAATTGATTGAAACCTTTGCTTGCTTTGGGTGCTAAGTATAATCCCATTATTAAAGCGAAAACAGCAACAATGGTTGCGCCTATCATATAAGGCCTTAAGAATCTCCAAAATGAGACACCCGAACTTAAAAATGCGACTATTTCTGTATTGTTGGCTAATTTTGACGTAAACCAAATGACTGATAAGAACAAAAAAATAGGAAACAGAAGATTGGCAAAATAGATGGTAAAATCCAAATAATATTGTGCTACTGCTGGGAATGGAACTTCACGCTCTAGTATTTTTCCAATTTTCTCTGCGAGGTTTACCGTGATTCCAATTGGAATAAACAGTAGTAACATCATCAAGAATGTGAAGAGATAACGTTTTAATATGTACCAATCTAGTATCTTCAAAATTTACAAGCGATTATCCATTTGTTTGACCATCTTTTCTTTCCATGCTCTGAAATCTCCAGCTAAGATATGCTTTCTTGCCTCTCTTACCAACCACATATAAAAACCGAGATTATGAATGGTGGCAATTTGTTTACCCAATAATTCATTGACAGTAAACAGGTGTCTTAAATAGGCTTTGCTGTATTCAGTATCAACAAACGTTATTCCCATCTCATCTATTGGCGAGAAATCGTCGGCCCATTTTAAATTCTTAATGTTAATAGTGCCATGTGCTGTAAAAAGCATGCCGTTTCTAGCATTTCTCGTTGGCATCACACAATCAAACATATCCACTCCTAAAGCGATGTTTTCTAGAATGTTTATCGGTGTTCCTACACCCATAAGATATCGCGGTTTGTCCCAAGGAAGAATGTCGCAAACCACATCGGTCATGGCATACATCTCCTCAGCAGGTTCTCCAACGGAGAGTCCGCCAATGGCATTTCCTTGTGCACCAGCATTGGCAATATATTCAGCCGATTGTTGTCTTAAATCTTTATAAGTACTTCCTTGCACAATTGGAAAGAAGACTTGCTCATAATCATATTTAAAAGGTGTCTTATCTAAGTGTGCCAAACAGCGTTCCAACCAACGATGAGTCATGTGCATAGAACGTTTGGCATAATTATAATCACAAGGATAAGGTGTGCATTCATCAAATGCCATAATGATGTCTGCACCAATACTGCGCTGAACATCCATTACATTTTCAGGTGTAAAGACATGGTAACTACCATCAATATGTGATTTAAATTTGACACCTTCCTCTTTGATTTTTCTATTAGCAGATAATGAGTACACTTGATAACCTCCAGAATCCGTAAGAATATTGCGATCCCAATTCATAAATTTATGCAAGCCACCTGCTTTTTCTAGTATTGGCGTTTGGGGTCTCAGGTATAAATGATAGGTGTTACCTAGAATAATATCAGGATTAATATCATTTTTAAGTTCTCGCTGATGTACGCCTTTTACCGAGGCTACAGTTCCTACAGGCATAAATATAGGTGTCTCAATAGGACCATGATCTGTTGTTATCACACCAGCTCTTGCCTTACTTTGAGGATCGTTTGCTTTTAATTCAAAATTCATAAAAAAAGGTCATCAGTGGGCAAAGATAATTATATCACTTTATTAAGGTCTTAAACATTTAATAAATTTATCCTACGGAAAACTTAAATCCATGGTCTGATAATTTGAATATGAATTAAATTGTTAGCAACTGATTAAAATCGTTAATAAGTGATTCGTTTCAATTTTTGATTAGGCTTATGAAACCACTATTTTTGACCCTGAATTTACTCACTTTAATCATATGCCTAACACTCAACAATTACAAGATTTAACAACACAAGTTCGTAGAGATATTCTACGTATGGTACATAAAGTTAACTCGGGACATCCAGGTGGTTCCTTGGGATGCGCAGAATTTTTTGTAGCACTTTATCAAGAGCTGCTTGATAGAAAGGATACTTTTGATATGGACGGTATCGGAGAAGATTTATTTTTCCTCTCTAACGGCCATATTTCTCCAGTATTTTACAGTGTACTTGCGAGATCTGGATATTTTCCAGTGGAAGAATTAAATACATTCCGATTAATCAACTCTCGCTTACAAGGGCACCCAACAACTCATGAAGGTTTACCTGGTGTGCGCATCGCTTCTGGTTCTTTAGGTCAAGGTATGAGTGTTGCTTTGGGTGCAGCTCAAAGTAAAAAACTCAATAAAGACCAGCACTTAATTTATAGTTTACATGGTGATGGTGAGCTACAGGAAGGGCAAAATTGGGAAGCGATTATGTATGCTTCTGCAAATAATGTAGACAATATTATTGCAACTGTCGATCTCAACGGACAACAAATTGATGGTGCCACAGATGACGTTCTTCCAATGGGTAGTTTAAAAGCGAAGTTTGAAGCTTTTGGATGGACGGTAGTGTCCATCGAAAAAGGCAATGATATTGAAGCTATCTTAGAAGGTATGACAACTGCTAAATCTCTTACGGGTAAAGGAAAGCCTGTATGTGTCCTTTTGAAAACGGTTATGGGTAATGGCGTAGACTTTATGATGCATACACATGCATGGCATGGTAAGGCTCCTAATGATGAACAATTGGCGGAAGGATTATCTCAAAACCCAGAAACTTTAGGCGACTATTAATATGAAAAATCTTGTTACTTTAAGTATCCTATTACTTTGCGTTGCTGGATTCTCTCAGGAACAATCTATTTCCATAGATTACACGGTAGATTATCTCATTCCTAATCGACGACAGCAGGCAATGGATACGGTTTCTGTTGGCTATCAAAAAGACGGAAAATATATTTGGACCAATAGTAATGCGTTAGCGCAAGATCTCGGTAAAAGTATTTTTCGAAGAAATCCTGAATTATTAGAAAATGCAGATTTGGCGATAATTTATGACACGGAAAATGCCTTGCTCATGATGTGTTTCCTTTCAGGAGAAAATGAGATATTTTTCAAATTTGAAATATCCAACTTTTTACCTCCTATACCACAGGAAGGAGATATGGATTCTTATGAGCTCATTTCAGAAAACACTGGAGAGGTCATAGAAGTTCTTGATTATAAATCTACAGTTTATGACATCTTTCCATCAAACAAAGAAACAGACATTATGACTGTTGCTTTTAATAATGACTTGAAAGTAAAAAACAAACAACTCTTCAAAAAAATCTTTCAGATGATACTGTCATCGCAAATGGGTAGCGAAGTCGTGGATGTGGATATCCCTGAAGGTCTCATCATGAAAGTAACCAACAAAGGGAAAACGATGTTAGAAGCCTATAATGTGGAGACATCGACTAAAACAATAAATATTAATTACAGTTTCAAAATCACAGAATGAAAACATATACTAACACAGGAAATAAAGATACGCGCTCTGGTTTTGGAGCTGGATTAACAGAACTAGGACAAACCAATGATAACGTCGTTGCCCTTTGTGCCGATTTGATTGGATCTCTTAAAATGGACGATTTTAAAGCAAATCATCCAGATCGATTTTTTCAAGTGGGAATTGCCGAAGCCAATATGATTGGATTAGCAGCAGGATTGACTATTGGAGGAAAGATTCCATTCACGGGAACGTTTGCCAATTTTTCTACGGGTCGTGTGTATGATCAAATTAGACAAAGTGTTGCGTATTCTGGTAAAAATGTGAAAATTTGTGCCTCGCATGCAGGACTCACTTTGGGAGAAGATGGTGCCACACACCAAATCCTAGAAGACATTGGTTTAATGAAAATGTTACCAGGAATGACGGTTATTAATACCTGTGATTATAACCAGACAAAAGCTGCAACTTTAGCCATTGCTGATCATGACGGACCTGTTTACTTACGTTTTGGCAGACCAAAAGTTGCTAATTTCACACCGGAAGATCAGACTTTTGAAATAGGAAAAGCTGTTCAATTTACTGAAGGTAACGATGTCACTATTGTTGCTACAGGCCATTTAGTTTGGGAAGCTCTTGAAGCCTCTAAAGTTCTAAACGAAAAAGGTATTTCAGCAGAGGTTATAGATATCCATACCATTAAGCCACTCGATGATAAAGCTATTTTAGAATCTGTCGCGAAAACTGGTTGTATTGTGACAGCTGAAGAACATAATTACTTAGGTGGTCTTGGTGAAAGTGTGGCTCGTTTATTATCACAACATCAGCCAACACCTCAAGAATTTGTGGCAACTCAGGATACCTTTGGTGAATCTGGTACGCCTGAACAACTTATGGAAAAATATGGTTTAAATGCTGAAGCCATTGTAAAAGCCACTGAACGCGTCTTAAAACGAAAATAATAGACGCTTAATTTTCTCATCTTTTTTGTTTCCCTTTTTCAGTCAATTTTTTACTGGATTGAGCACTTGTTGCGGGAAATAATTTTCGTTTGGCAACGTTTTTGATACTAGAACATTTAAATCGAAAAACGAAAATTATGAGAAAATTAGTTATTAGCACATTATTATTGACCTTAGTTTGTCTAACTGCGAGTGCCCAAGACGGTAGTTCTTTCGGTATTAAAGGTGGATTGAACTACAATGCCAATGGTGATTATTTTGAATCTATTGGTGACAACGCGCAAAATCCAGATCGTAATATAGGTTACCATCTTGGTGTCTTCGGAAAAATAGGAAACGATCTTTATTTTAGACCTGAATTGGTGTATACAAGCACGAAAAGTGACTATGACAGTGACGACTTCAGTATGAAAAAAATTGATGCGCCTTTACTCGTTGGTGTGAAAGTCATTGGCCCTGTGAGTGTTTTTGGTGGACCTTCGCTTCAGTATATTTTAGATACAGAATTTGATGGCATTAATATCGACAATGTTGAAGATGATTTTTCTGTGGGATTGAACTTCGGAATAGGTTTAAACCTCAATAAAATAGGTATCGACTTACGTTACGAACGTGGATTTAGCGATAACGAAGCGACCTTCATTGGAAACAATCTTGGTGAAGGCGTGGTGAGTAGAATTGACACTAGACCTGATCAGTTAATTTTGAGTTTATCTATTGCCCTATAATCTCAAATTTATAATATAAAAAAAGACGCTCAAGAGCGTCTTTTTTTTATTTGTATGAGTATCACTGATTAGCTTTCTTCATTTGACTCAGTAGCATTTTCATCTAGATAATTCGGAATACCATCACCATTACTATCATCATTGGTAGGATCACCATCATTATTTAAATCTTCGTTGATCGTTGGAACGCCATCACCATCATCATCTTGATCAAAAAAGTTTGGTAAATCATCTTCATCCGTATCATCATCATTAACATTCATATTGTTATTGAGATCTTCCAAATGTGAATAGATACCGTCAAAATCATGATCGTTCGGTTGCGCTCTATATAATTCAAACTTAAAAATTAAATTAGAGTATACTGAAATACCAAAAGGAGGCGATGCATAATATGCTAGTCCCGAAGGTAAGAACATCATCCCAAGTCCGTAATCACTGTACTGTACTGTACCATCTGGATTAATTTGAAAGGATGCTGCAGTGTTAAATTTTGGTAAAACCTGACGCCATCCTTCAATTAACGATAATAGATCAAAGGCATTATCTGGATTGATGGCACTATCAAATACCTCCTCGTCCATCGTATTACCAGAGTAGATCACTTCAACTAAATCCGTAAAATTCGGACTGTAATCGCTACCACCTTGATTAATATTTAAAATATAATATTCATATTCCACCTCTTGAAAAGTAGTCGTATAGGTTGTAACCGCATCGATTAAAAGCGTGTTCTCATCTGGGTTTGGCAATTCTAAATAATTTCCGTTCGCGTCTTGTGGCAATTCAGAAATAATAATGTCACCCATGGAGTAATCGGTTCCCGAATCACTGAAGTCCCCTGAATTATAATAATGCGTTTCAAGATATCCAATCAAAGAATCACGATCAACCAATTGTTGTTCCGTTCGATCTCTTTCAGGAACAGGTACAAATTCTGGCTCATCAGGCTTACAGGCAAAAGCTGTGATCACTAAAAGACCAAATATAATGAGTCTGTTTTTTAAATTCATAGTGTGTAAATTTTCTAGCATTCAAAAGTAACTTTTGAATCGTTCAATATTGCTTATTTTTACTGCGCAAGATACAATAATATAATATTTTTGTGCAATACTATTAACGTCAATTTCACAGTTTTCATATGCGAGTCGATAAATACCTTTGGTGTATCAGATATTGTAAAACAAGAAGCATTGCAACGACAGCTTGTAAAAAAGGCCACGTGAAAGTAAATGGTCAAGTTGTTAAGCCAAGTCGAGAGGTTTATCCGTTAGATAAGATTGAGTTTCGTAAGGATCAAGTTAATTATCTTATAACAGTGAATGATCTACCTGAAAGTCGTGTTGGTGCAAAATTGGTGGACTTATACAGAACAGACATGACTCCAAAAGAAGCTTTTGAAGCCAAAGAATTACTGAAATATTCAAAAGATTATTATCGAAAAAAAGGAACAGGACGCCCTACCAAAAAAGACCGAAGAGATATTGATGATTTTTACGAAACACCTGAGGAAGATATATAGCCAAACGTATCCATTTTAATAAAACTCTTTTTTATCTTTGAACAAACCCGTAACAGCATGAGCGCTTCCAAAAACTTAATACTCAATCACCAAGAAATCCAACATAAAATAAGGCGTATTGCCTATCAAATTTATGAAAGTAATGTTTATGAGGAAGATCTCATCTTGGCTGGGATTGAATCTAATGGATACGTGCTTGCAAAAAAGCTAAAACAGAATCTAGAAAAGATTTCTGATTTAAAACCTGTGCTTTGTAAAGTGGTTATCGACAAAAAAAATCCGTTAAGCCCTATTACAACCTCGTTGAAAAAAGAAGTATATACGAACAAATCTATTGTCCTGGTTGATGATGTCCTAAATTCTGGTAGCACATTAATCTACGGTGTCAAACATTTTTTAGATGTCCCGTTAAAGCAATTTAAGACCGCTGTTTTGGTGAATAGAAATCACAAAAAGTATCCTGTTAAAGCCGATTTTAAAGGAATTTCCTTATCCACTTCTCTCAATGAACACGTAGAAATTGTCTTAACAGGAAAGCAGCATCAAGCATTTTTAAAGTAGTTTTAAAACGATGTCTTCAGTGATTTCTTGCAGGTTTTTATGATCTGTTAGTACCGTTATATCAGACCTTTCGTAACTAAATGTGCAATCAAGGGTCGGTTAGCACGCTCATCAAATAATCGATCGGTCAAAGTTTTGATGGATGCTTTTAAATAAACCGTAGTCGCTTGATGGGATGCAAGGATACAATCCATAGTATCTCCATAGCAAGGCGTACCACCTCCTAAAGACACGACCGTTCTATCCATTTTCAAAATATCTTGCAAGTAAGTCTGCTCTGCCTTTCTGAAATATATTTCACCTTTATGTTTAAACAATGACGACACTGTTGCTTGTTCTTTTGTTTCTATGTAAGTATCAAAATCCACATAATCATAATTCAAAACCTCTGAAATTATTTTACCGATTACCGATTTTCCAGACCCCATATATCCAACTAAAAATAGCGTCATTTTTTTGTTAGAATTTGATTATTAAGAA
>JAAEZI010000042.1 GCA_018222915.1 Algicola sp.
GAATTAGTGCCACCACCACCACCACCTCCACCACCAGTAGTACCGGAGGAAATTGAGATCGTGGAAGATGAAAAAGAGATTGAAGAAACGGTTATCGAGTCTACTGAAACAGATCAAGAAGAGGAAATTGTTGAAGTTGAGGAAATTGAGGTGGAAGAAGTGGAAGAAGATATTGAAGTTCCATTTTCCGTTATTGAAAATGTACCAATTTTCCCAGGCTGTGAAAATGAAAAAGGTAATAATGCTAAAAAGCAATGTATGTCTGATAAAATCAGCAAATTTGTGAACAGAAAGTTTAATACGGATTTAGCAGGTGATTTAGGTTTGTCAGGAAGACAACGTATTAACGTAATCTTTAAAATAGATAAAACTGGTAATATTATAGGTGTTCAGGCCAGAGCGCCACATCCAGGTTTGGAGAAAGAGGCGAAACGAGTTATTAACTTATTGCCTAAGATGAAACCAGGAAAACAAAGAGGTAAGGCTGTGACAGTGCCATATTCTTTACCTATTTTATTCCAAGTGCAGGATTAAATATCAAGACATATCCAAAATAATTTCAAAATCCCATCTAAATAGTTAGATGGGATTTTTACTTTGGTATGCTTATTGTGATTTTATCATAATATTAACATTAAAAATTAAATATTATGAAAGATTTTAAAAAATCGCACGATATTGCTGGTCAGAGCAATAAAACAGTGCAAAAATCACAAAAGCATGATGCAAATTTACAAAAAAACTCCTCGTTGTATTTTCAAATTGGTTTAATTCTTTGTTTGTTGGCGACCTACGGTATGTTCGAAATGCAATTCGAAACAAAACAATTGGCGGATGCCACACTGAAACCATTAGAGCCTGAAAACAACACATTCGTCATGCCTACTTTTGTCGTGGAACCAGAGGCACCAAAGGTAGAACCTATAAAACGAATACGCCAACAAGTTATCACGCCAAATATAAAAATCGTTAAAGATGATGTGGTAATTCCACCAGTTGATTTGGTGCCTACACCAACACCAGTGTCTGACCCTGTGAAACCTTCTGTAGTTGACACGCCAAAAGCACCTGAAGATGATGACTTTAAAAAACCATTTAACTTGGGAGAGGTGGAAATTGTTCCAATTTACCCAGGATGTGAAGATGAAAAAAGTAATGCTGCGCGTATTAAGTGTATGAATGAAAAAATAGGTAGGTTAATCCAACGAAAGTTTGATACAGATCTTGCAAGTGAACTAGGCTTGAGTGGAAGACAAAAAATTAATGTGCAATTTAAAATTAATGAAAAAGGAGAGATCGTTGAAATCCTTTCTAGAGCACCACACCCAAGTCTTGAAAGAGAGGCTAAGCGTGTGACCAATAAAATTCCACAAATGAAACCAGGTTTACAACAGCACAAACCCGTTTCCGTTATTTACAATTTACCGATTGTATTCCAAGTAAAATAATTAGAGGTTGACATGAAATTTCCCAGGACGGTCGCAATTCGTTTGTGACCGTCTTTTATGTCGTGCGCATTTTGAAAAAAATAGTATCTTTCGGCAATTAATGTTGCCTTTGCTATATGAAGAAATGCTGCTTACTGATACTCTTGTTTGTTCTTGGTTCCGTTACTGCACAAGAGACGTCTAATTTTGAAAAGTCTCCAATTTATCCAGGTTGTGAATCGCAACCAATAGAAAGTTTAAAGTCTTGTTTTAACAATCAAATAAACACCCATATTTATAACACTTTTAAAGTCCCTCAAATCGCTTTGGACGATACTTACAACGGAGAGGTTAAAGTACTTTTTGAAGTGGATAAATCGGGAGCTATTTCAGTGCTTTACATTGATGCCGTTTATGATGAGTTGAAAACAGAGACGCATCGCGTTTTTGAAGCATTACCGAAAGTTACTCCTGGGACTTATAACGGTAAGCCTACATATTTCCAGTATTCCTTAGGAATTAAAATTCCGTTAGTGAATCCTGCTGAAATTACTTTGGAAAGTCAAAAAAAGGATGTTTTAGACATGTCTTCTGTCACTGACTTAAATGCCGATGTTAGTGAAGAATATGATAATGTAGACAAGAATGTTGTCAAATATGAGCAATTGGAATATAGTAGCCAATTAAATATTCCGTTTACGCACAATTATTATGCGCGTTTTGGTCAAGCCATGAATGGTCTTGGGACCAATAGTCATACGGCAGCGAAACCTTTTATATATGATGAGGTGGCCGATTATTATGATTTTAAAGCAGAAAAGGAAGCGCTTGTTAAAGAAAGTGATGGCTGGTGGCAAAGGAAATTATGGAATGAACATTTGGTTGAAGTTCAAGGAAAGGATTATTGGTTTACGGTAGATCCTGCCTTCGATCTTCAAGTGGGTAAGGATACTGAAGCCGATTTCAATTCTACTTTTAATAATACGCGAGGCATATATATACAAGGTGGCTTCGGAAATAAATTTAATTATTCGGCTTCAGTGTATGAAAGTCAAGGTCGATTTGCACAATATTTCAATGCTTATGCGGAATCTTTAAAGGCGTTCGGACCTGATCCTGCAATTGTTCCAGGTCGTGGTATTGCTAAGCGATTCAAAAAGAATGCTTATGATTATCCAGTTGCAGAAGGCTATTTATCTTATACGCCAGCAAAATTTTTGAATGTCCAATTTGGTCATGGGAAGAATTTTATTGGTGATGGTTACCGTTCATTATTGCAAAGTGATGTGGCGAGTCCATATCCTTACTTGAAACTAAATACGAAATTCTGGAAAATTAAATATACCAATACATGGATGTGGCTCAGAGATGTGCGTCCTGAGGTGACCGTTGACGGTGCGTTTCTTACCAAATATATCGCGAATCATTACTTGAGTTGGAATGTCTCTAAACGATTAAATGTAGGACTTTTTGAATCTGTGATGTGGATTAATTCTAACGACAGAGGTTTCGACATCAATTATTTAAATCCAGTTATTTTTTATAGAGCTATTGAGTTCGCTACAGGACCAGACGCAGGGAATGCTATCTTGGGTGCTTCAGCGAAATATAAATGGAATAATAAAGTGAATATTTATGGTCAGTTCATTTTAGATGAATTTTCAATTAACGATATTACTGGAGGAAATAAAAGTTGGAAGAACAAATTCGGCTATCAAATTGGAATGAAATACTATGATGCCTTTAAAGTAGATAACTTGATGTTGCAATTGGAGTATAATAGAGTGCGTCCGTTTACTTATTCCCATAATTCCATCGTCCTTAATTATGCTCATAACAATCAGCCTATGGCGCATCTTTGGGGTGCTAATTTCAGTGAGGCGATTATGATAGGACGTTATACTTATAAGCGCTGGTTTGCAGATGCTAAATTCATCTTTGGAAAGCGAGGTTTCGATTTTAACGATGGCACGGACAATTTAAATTATGGCGGAAATATCTTTCGCACTGAAAACGATAGAAATGCGAGTACGGGAATTACAGTTGGTCAAGGAAATACAACAAATGTATTCCAAGCAGATTTGCAAGGAGGCTACATTGTGAACCCTGTTACCAATTTGCGCTTATTTACAAATATCACCTTCAGGAATTTTAATCCTCAGGCAGAAACTCCTGCTGTTTTAAAATCAAATACGACATGGTTTACTTTGGGTATAAGAACCGATTTATTCAATTGGTATAATGATTTCTGAGTTGATAAGGAATCCTGAGCCTTGATATTTATTTCTTATTAGAATTGCCCAAACGCATTTTTCAGAGTATCTTTGCAGTCGCAACAAAATCATGTACATTGAGTACGGCAAAAACATCTGTTCCAAAGGCCTCCATGATTTCCGATTTTAAGGAAATTACTAAGATAAGACTATCTGTAAGTGTCGTGTTTTCGGCATTGGCAGGATATCTGCTCGGAGCTGTTCACGTCGATATTTACATTTTAATTTTATTAGCCTTAGGTGGTTATTTTATGGTTGGTGCTTCCAATGCATTCAATCAGATTATTGAAAAAGATTTAGACGCCTTGATGGATCGTACTAAAAATCGTCCAGTACCTGGTGGTAGAATGAGCGTGCGATCGGCATTTATTATTGCAACAATTTTTACGATACTCGGTATTACGGTTCTTTACATTATCAATGAAAGAACTGCTATGTATGGTGCAATTTCCATATTTCTATATACCTGTGTTTATACACCTCTGAAAACTAAAACACCTTTAGCTGTTTTTGTAGGCGCTATTCCAGGAGCTATTCCGTTCATGTTAGGCTGGGTAGCAGCAAGGAATGATTTTGGCATTGAACCAGGAACCTTGTTCGCATTACAGTTTTTCTGGCAATTCCCACACTTCTGGGCCATTGGATGGTTTTTGTTTGAAGATTATGAAAAAGGTGGATTTTACATGTTGCCAACGAGAAAGCGTGATAAAGGAACAGCAGTTCAGACTATTATGTATACCATTTGGACCATTTTAATATCAATTATTCCGGTGTTTGGGGTTACTGGAGATTTGAAACTATCAATAGTGGCAGCAATTATTGTGTTTGCCCTTGGTTTGTTCATGCTTTATTATGCGTTTGAATTGTTTAAAAAGCGAACATCGAAAGCAGCGAAGCAACTGATGTTGTCGAGTGTCACTTATATCACATTGTTGCAAATCGTATATGTTATAGATAAATTTTTAAGATAAATGGATTTAACTGAAGGTACTTTAGAGGAAAAGAACAAAAGAGCCAAACACATGATGTTGTGGTTTGGAATTATCTCCTTAATTATGTCATTTGCTGGATTAACGAGTGCGGTTTTGGTAAGTAGAAAACGAGAAGACTGGTTGCAAAACTTTGAAATCCCTGATGCGTTCTTAATGAGTTGTATCATTATTGTTGCAAGTAGTGTGACTTTTATAATTGCTAAAAGAGCATTAAAAGCTAATAATCGAGGATTAACAACAGCGATGTTGTTGGTGACTTTTGGATTGGGAATTTGGTTTATTATAAGTCAGTTTCAAGGCTTTAAAGAAATAGTGGATTCAGGGTATTATTTTACAGGAGAAACATCAAATGTGACCATGAGTTTTATTTATATTATAGCCTTTGTGCATATCTTGCATGTGGTGGCGGGACTCTTGTCGCTTTTGATAGTAATTTATAATCATTTTAAACAAAAATACACAGCAACCGAAATGCTAGGTCTAGAACTCTCTGCAACCTTTTGGCATTTTGTAGATATACTGTGGATATTCTTGTTTTTATTTTTGACATTTTTTGTCTGATATTTTAAAGAAAATTAAAAGCACAAAGCCTTTATGCTGTCTGCAAAAGATACCTATATTCAATTTTTGGAAACGGATGTTTTTTTAGATAGATAAAATGATTATTTTTGTGCAACTTTTAACAACTAAATGCTTTATATGGATACTACAGTAGCAAATACTGGAACAGAAGGCAAGGCCTGGGGTGGAGGAACGCAACCACTAAAAGCCAGTTATGGTAAAATGATGATGTGGTTTTTTATCGTATCAGATGCCTTGACTTTTTCTGGATTTTTAGCAGCTTACGGATTTTCAAGATTTAAGTTTATAGGTTCTTGGCCAATCGCCGATGAGGTTTTTACACACGTACCATTCTTTCATGGGAACTATCCAATGATATATGTCGCTTTTATGACTTTCATCTTAATTATGTCGTCTGTGACAATGGTATTAGCGGTTGATGCAGGACATCATATGAATAAGGCCAAAGTAACGCTTTATATGTTTCTAACCATTATTGGTGGTTTGATTTTCGTAGGCTCACAGGCTTGGGAATGGGGAACGTTCATTAAAGGTGATTATGGTGCTGTTCAAACGAAAGGTGGCAACATCCTACAGTTCGGAAAATATGAAACCGTTAAAGGTGAAGAAGTGTTCAAACGCGTCGCTGTAAGTGATATTGCGATTGATGCCCATGGTGAACGTGTGGCTCATGAGCGTAAAAACGGACTATGGTTTGTTGATGAAAGTACATTGCCTGCTTATACCGTAGATGAAGTTTATAATGGCTTGATGGCTAACTCAGATGTTTTAGTGAGAACTCAAGACATAAATGAAGACGGTCATAAGACGGTTTTATCAAGAGAAGAATCTTTAAGTCAAATAAAAAATCACGGAAAATTAGTGGTGCAAGGTGCAAACCTTCATGTGAATGAATATGGAACATCGCTTTTCGCTGACTTCTTTTTCTTTATCACTGGATTCCACGGGTTCCACGTATTTTCTGGAGTAGTTATCAATATCATTATATTTTTCAACGTGATATTAGGAACTTACGAACGAAGAAAAAGTTATGAAATGGTAGAAAAAGTTGGGCTGTATTGGCACTTTGTCGATCTCGTATGGGTATTCGTATTTACCTTCTTCTACCTAGTTTAATTTATTTATTATTCAAAACATGGCACACGCACATAAATTAGAGATTTTTAGAGGTTTAGTGAAATTTAAATCTAATACACAAAAAATATGGGGTGTATTGATTTTCTTGACCATAGTTACCGCTATTGAAGTCGTACTTGGTATCTATAAACCACATGGATTAATGAGTCCTATGATGACACCATTTGAAGGTGGATTCATGGCAACTCTTGGAAATATTATTTTTTCGCCGATCATTTATATGAAGACCTTAAATTTGATCTTCATCTTGCTAACAATTGTCAAGGCGTATTACATTACTTGGGATTTTATGCACATGAGAGATGAAACGAAAGCCTTGAGACGTATGGTCGTTTGGACAGGTGTGTTTTTAATATGTTATTTAGTATTCATCTTGTTACAAGAAGGAGGCTATATAGAAGGTGTTTATTCTAATGGCTATGTTAAAAGAGATTTTTAACATTAACACAACAATATAAAGTATATAAAAGACGGTTTTTTTAAGCCGTCTTTTTTATTTTTGCAGTATGGAAAAAAGCAACATTAAACGCAACATAGTTCTTGGTATTTTATTCTTTTTACCAGTGGCATTCTTGCTAATGTTGTATCCGTCAACTCACAATTATGATCCTCTCGACATTGTGGATGAGCAGGTGTCCGAATTACAGTTTTTTGAAACATCTTCCAAAGAAAACATACAACTAAAAGACCATATTACAATTGTAGGATTTCTTGGTAACCAACCTATAGACCATGCTATTGCTGCTTCAAATTTAAAAGAATTGGTTTACGATAAGTTTAAAGGGTTTAAAACCTTTCAAATCGTTATCGTTCTTCCAAAAGGTGCAGAGTCCAGTGCGGAATTATTACAGAAGGAAATTAATAATTATGATGACATGCGTTTTTGGCACTATGTCTTTGGCGAACCCAATGACGTTAAGACTGTTTTTAATAGCTTGAAAAGCGAGGAGCCTTTAGACGACCAGTTGTTTACAGATCACATATTTATTGTAGATAAGGATTTAAAGCAGCGCGGACGTCTGGATGACCGCGAGGACAAGGAGATTGAAAAAAATGAAGCGATTTACCCTCTGTATGCATATGATTGTATAGAGGTAGCCGAAATAAAAAATAAAATGAGCGATGATCTTAGAATTTTATTTACAGAATACCGCCAAAAGCGTAAAGGTAAATTTGATTCATCCACAAGACGTTCTGAAGATATCAATACTTCTAAAAATTAATTGACTATGAACTCCAAGAAAACAAATTATTCTTATATCGGTATTGCTTTCATCTTGCTCGTTTTTGGAATTATTTTTATTCCAAGAATTGTAGATCGATTAAAGGCTGGAGATGTGTCACGATCCGAAGGTAGAAGTCAAGATGTGTCAACGCATTCTAAAGGCTATACGTCAGATTTGATGTTTCTCGAAATCAATGGTACCCCTAAAAAAGTACCACCGTTTTCCTTTGTAGATCAAAATGGAGATACCATTAGCAATAAGGATTATGACGGAAAGGTTTATGTGGTTGAGTTTTTCTTTACGACATGCCCAACTATTTGTCCGCGAATGAACAGAAATTTAGTGCAAATTCAAAATACTTTTTCTGACTTTGAAGATTTTGGTGTGGCTTCTTTTACCATAAACCCTGAATACGATACGGTAGAAGTTTTAAAAACGTATGCCGACAATTATGGTATTACCAATCCTAATTGGCATTTAATGACTGGAGATCAAGAAGCTATTTATGCCTTGGCAAATGTAGGCTTTAATATTTACGCAGGTGAAAACCCTGAAGTTGAAGGAGGATTTGAACATTCGGGGAATTTTGCGCTCATTGACAAAAATGGATTTATGCGATCTAGAAAAGATGATTTTGGCAACCCAAAAATATTTTATAAAGGTATTGTGAGCGAAGATGAAAAAATGGATGAAGACGGTGAAATGGAGGAAATAAGTATCTTAAAGGAAGATATAGCAAAATTGTTAAAAGAAGAAAACTAAGTGCCATGACAGATAATAATTCTACAGCTGAAGAAAAAAAGTACAATAAGTGGATTGTGGCGCTTTCAGTAATCATCCCACTTGCCGTTGCTGCGTTATTTGGAGTTAATTTGAGAGCACTTGGCTTTGATGTGGAGCCATTAACAGTATTGCCTCCCATATATGCAACAATCAATGGTGTCACAGCGTTAGTGCTATTAACTGCACTTTGGGCTATCAAAAACAAGAAAAGAAAGCTCCATGAAAATTTGATGAAGTTTGCAATTGCGCTTTCAGTAGCTTTTCTGGTGATGTATGTGGCGTATCATATGACAAGTGATTCGACAAAATATGGTGGAGAAGGTCTCGTTAAATACATATATTACCTTATTTTAATTACCCATATTTTATTGTCCATTGTCGTGATTCCATTTGTGCTGATCACCTATGTAAGGGCGATTACAAATAATTTTGAACGACATAAGAAAATTGCACGAATCACCTTTCCAATCTGGTTATATGTTGCTGTTACAGGTGTGATCGTGTATCTTATGATATCGCCATATTACGCTTAAGAATGAAGCAAAGGATTGTCACATTGTCTTTAATGTTTTTTGTCTGCTTTAAATCAGTTGGACAATGCGCTATGTGTAGAGCTGTATTGGAAAGTGAAGAGAGCCAATCCACTGCGGAAGGAGTCAATGATGGCATCATGTATTTAATGGCGATTCCTTACATTTTAGTATTTGGAATAGGCGTATTGATTTATTGGAACTACTTCCGTAGAAACAAAAATATGACTAAAGATAGTGCGTAAGTGTAACATTTATGATTGTTAAGCGTCTTCTAAATAGCAATCAAAATCAAATTCTTAACAAATACTTAGCATAATCCATTTCAGGTTTTAGTTAAGTTTGTAAGTATTAACCATCCGCGCTATGATTCAAATCAAAGATTTGCATAAATCTTACCATATGGGAAGCAATTCGCTTCACGTCCTTAAGGGAATTAATTTCGATGTAAAAGAAGGGGAATTGGTCTCTATAATGGGGTCTTCTGGTTCTGGAAAATCGACCTTACTTAATATATTAGGAATGTTGGATGAAGCCGATAGTGGGAGTTATGTTCTTGACAATGTTCCTATTAAGAATTTGAATGAAAAAATAGCCGCAAAGTATCGAAATGAATTCCTCGGATTTATCTTTCAATCGTTCAATTTAATTAATTACAAAAGTGCGCTGGATAATGTTTCCATGCCATTGTATTATAAAGGTATTAAAAGAAAGGAGCGCACAGAGCGCGCCATGCACTATCTAGAAAAGGTAGGTTTGGGAGAATGGTCACATCACCTACCTAGTGAATTATCTGGAGGTCAAAAGCAAAGAGTGGCTATTGCAAGAGCGCTAGCAAGTGACCCAAAAGTCTTGTTAGCAGATGAGCCAACAGGTGCATTGGATACCAAAACATCTTATGAAGTCATGGATCTCATTCAAGGCATAAATGATGAAGGTAAAACAATTTTGGTTGTGACGCATGAGCATGATATCGCGCAAATGACCAAACGAATCGTGAACCTGAAAGATGGTGTCATTATTGATGATAGTCGTGTAGAACAAGTAAGAGCTTCACAACATGTTTGATTTAGAGCGTTGGCAAGAAATATTCGAAACCTTAAGCAAGAACAAATTGCGAACGATCTTAACTGGAATTTCAGTAGCATCGGGTATATTTATTCTTGTCATTTTATTGGGATTTAGTAAGGGTATTGAGAATGGTGTTAAATCACAGTTCGAACAGGACGCAACCAATGAAATCTCTATATGGACTGGTGTTACTACCAAAGGTTACAAGGGTCTCAATCCCGGACGTTACATACAGCTAAAAAACTCCAGTTTCGATGCCGTAGAAAATAAGTATGACGATTATTTAGAATATCGAAGCAAAGATTACATGATTTGGGGAGGAACGGTATCCTACAACAATGAAACTGGGAATTACCGCGTTCGAGGTACATTACCGGATAATCAGTTTATTGAAAATGCCGATATAGGCTCAGGTCGTTTTATAAGTCAGTCGGATATTGACGGACGAAAGAAAGTCGCAGTGATAGGCAATAAAATGAAAACAGACCTCTTTAAAGGTGAAGACCCTATTGATAAGAACGTCCAAATTTTTGGGATGAATTTTAAAGTAGTGGGTGTTTATTTTGATCCAGGTGGAGACCGAGAGGAAAGTCAAGTGTATATTCCCGTTACAACGGCTCAAAAAGTCTTTAATGCAGGAGAGAATATAAGAAACATGTCCTTTACTGTAAAGATGGCTGATAATTTTGATAAAGCAGTAGCCATGTCAACAGCTATTTCAGAAGGCATTGAGCAACAACTTAAGGAAATTCATACGGTCGCACCAGATGATATGAGTGCTGTTCGTGTGAATAATACCTTAGAAGAGGCTCAAAAAATTTATTCTTTAGTCGCAACGATTCAAGCCGTATTTTGGTTTGTAGGAATCGGGACAATCATTGCGGGAATTGTAGGAGTGGGTAATATCATGCTGATAATCGTAAAGGAGCGCACAAAAGAAATTGGTATTCGAAAGGCTCTGGGAGCTTTACCGATGTCTATCGTTGGTATGATTATACAAGAAGCCGTTTTTGTAACGATGCTAGCTGGACTTTTCGGACTTATCGCAGGATTAGGACTTCTGGAACTTTTTGGTCCACAGATAGAAAGTGATTTCATTAAGTATCCTCAAGTTAATTTTAATATTGCTTTAATTACTGTGTTTTTATTAGTACTTGCAGGAACTGTAGCAGGATTTATTCCTGCTTATCGTGCAGCTCAGATTAAACCAATTGTAGCATTAAGAGACGAGTAATATGTTTAGCAGAGATCGTTGGAACGAAATATTAGAAGCCTTAAATGCCAATAAGTTTAGAACTTTTTTAACGGCTTTTGGCGTATTTTGGGGTATTACCATCTTAGTGTTGTTACTAGCTTTAACAAACGGTTTGAAAAATGGCGTCACCAAGGATTTTGGCGACTTTGCTACAAACTCCATGTTTATGTGGACACAAGGCACCTCAAAACCGTATAAAGGGTTGCCAAAAGGCCGATATTTTAATTATAAAATTGGTGATGTCGCTGCCATTAAATCAGAATTTCCTAATGTAAAATACGTATCACCAAGAAATCAGTTGGGTGGTTTTAGAGGTAACAATAACGTCATAAGAGGAACAAAAACTGGTGCGTTTGAAATTTATGGTGATTATCCAGAATATATTAAACAGCAACCAATGGATATTCTTCAAGGTCGATTTATAAGCTATTCCGACATTGAAGCTAAGCGCAAGGTTTGTGTGGTTGGCTCAGGAGTAGTTAGAGGACTTTATGATAAAGATGAAGACGTTCTAGGAACTTATATAAAAATAAATGGTGTTAATTTTATGGTGGTTGGTACGTTCAAAATGAGTAACAGCCAAGGGGACGGAGAACAAGAAGCAAGCACTATTTATATTCCTTTTACCACCTTCGGACAAGCCTTTAATAGAGGTGAAAATGTTGGATGGATGGCAATTACTGCTGTGGATGGTGTGTCGATCACATCGTTAAAGCAGCAAATCTTTGATTTAATGAAATCAAGACATAAAGTACACCCAGAAGATGAACGTGCTATTGGGCATTTCGACCTTTCAGAACAATTTCAACGTGTTAATGGATTGTTTTCCATTTTAACTTTAGTGGGCTATTTTGTGGGTGCTTTAGTCCTCATGTCAGGAATTATTGGCATTAGTAATATTATGCTTATCGTCGTCAAAGAACGAACTAAAGAAATTGGTGTTAGACGTGCCTTAGGTGCCACACCATGGACTATCAAATCACAAATTTTACAGGAAAGTCTCATCCTTACTATTTTATCTGGTATGGTCGGTATTTCATTTGCTGCATTCGCTATATGGATCATGAATACCATTTTAGATAATGTTGGTCCTGTTGAGAATTTTGCAAACCCAAGTGTTAGCATGCAAGTGGTATTTACCGCATTAATAATTCTGGTAGTTTCCGGTGTGTTGGCCGGATTGATTCCAGCCAATAGTGCCACAAAAATGAAACCAGTAGACGCACTTAGAATCGAATAAACTTTATTTTAACCTTTAACCAATGAAAAGAACAAGAACCGTAATTTTATTAATATTAATTGTCGTCGTATTTGGCGGAGCGTTATATTACTTATGGAAAAAGAATCAGGAAGACCCTGTAACCTATACTTCTGAAAGTCCGTCAGAACAAACTATTGTTGTAAAAACGGTGGCCACTGGGAGTATCGTTCCTAAAGAAGAAATATTGATTAAGCCAAATATTTCAGGCGTGGTTGAAGAAGTTTTTATTGAAGCTGGTGAATATGTAAAGCAAGGGGATTTGATTGCTCAAATTAGAGTCATACCAAACGTTTCTAATTTAACGAGTGCTAAGAACAATATAGCCTCTAATAGAAACGCCTTACAAACAGCGGAAATAAACTATCAGACGCAAAAAACCATTTATGATCGACAAAAAGAACTTTTTGAGAAAGGGGTTATAGCAGCAAACGAGTTTGATCAAGTGAACAATACGTATTTGCAAGCTAAACAGCGTGTTGAGCAGGCTAGAATTGACGTTACGCAGTCAAGACAAAACTATGATATCATTAAAACAGGTACGACTTCAGGACTAGGAAATGCGGCACAAACACAAGTGCGTGCGACGGTTTCAGGTATGGTGCTAGATGTGCCAGTAAAGGCCGGAAATCAAGTTATTGAGGCCAATAATTTTAATGAAGGAACTTCTATAGCATCATTGGCCGATATCAAAAAAATGATTTTTGAAGGTAAAGTGGATGAAAGTGAAGTTGGAAAGATTAAAGAAGGACTGCCATTAGAAATTACAATAGGAGCCATAGAAGATCAAAAGTTCGATGCCGTATTAGATTATATAGCGCCAAAAGGTATTGCCGAAAATGGTGCTATTCAATTTGAAATAAAAGGCTCATTAAAGTCCATTGATTCTACATTTATTAGAGCTGGATTGAGTGCGAATGCTTCTATTATTTTAGATAAAGCTGAAAATGTACTAGCCATAAAGGAAGCATTGGTGCAATACGATAAGGACACTAAAAAGCCTTATGTTGAATTGGAAGTTGGAGATCAGCAGTACGAAAGAAGAGATATTGAGCTTGGGATCAGCGACGGTATTTTTGTTGAGGTCAAAAGCGGCATTACCAAGGATGATAAAATCAAGGTGTGGAATCAAATTCAAGGCGTTCCGAAATACGCACAACAATAATTTCAATTTTATTGTAACACTTTAACAATTAAAGAGACATATAGATACTTATGAAAAAAATAGTAAGCATATTTATCCTTATAGCATCGCTTAGTAGTTATGCTCAAAATAAAAAATGGACACTTATAGAATGCGTGCAATACGCTTTGGACAATAATATTTCAGTTAAACAAAGCGCCTTGGATTATGAAACTGCTGAAATTGATAAACTCACAGCAGTTGGTAATTTCTTACCAAGTTTAAACGCTTCTGGTGGTGTGTCAGAAAATACGGGTCTTAGTTTTAACCCTGTTACTAATAATGCACAAACCACAACTTTCCTATCGGTTACTGGGCGAGTCAATGTAGGCTACACTTTATTTGATGGATTGAGAAATTATCGTACGTTACAAAGGGCAGAAATATCAAGACTTGCTAGTCAGTATAGATTGGATAAGATGAAAGATGATATCTCGCTTTTCGTGGCCAATGGTTACCTTCAGGTGATTCAAAACAAGGCCAATCTAGAAGTGTTGAAATCTCAAAACGAGGTAACTCAAGAACAAATTGATCGAACACAACAATTAGTAGATGCTGGATCTTTACCAAGAGGGGATTTGTTAGAAATAAAAGCAACAGATGCGAGTGAAAAGCAAGCGATTATTAACGCTGAAAATAATATTCAGATTTCACTGATTAGTTTAGCACAATTGCTACTCATTAAGGATTATGAGAATTTTGATATTGAAGATGAAGGCTATGACATTATAGATGCTGGTATTGCAGAAAAAAATGTGGATGAAATCTTATCAAAAGCAAAAGAAACACGTTCTGAAATTAAGATTGCTGAACAAAATGTAGAGTTGGCTAAAAAAGATTTACAAATTTCAAAAGGAGCTTACTTACCTACTCTTTCGGCGTTTTTTGGATACGATACAAGGTATACAAATGCCACATCATTTATCAATCAAGTAGATCCAGATAACCCAACCGTAACGCAGCAAATAGGAACTGTAGAAGGAACTGGACAGGCAGTTATTGGGGAGTTTCCAAATACATTTGCGGTGGAAGTAGGTGCAGATCCATTTTTTGACCAATTGTATCAAAATGATGGGATCTCTTACGGGCTACAGTTAAATATCCCAATATTTAATGGCTTTTCAACTAAAGCAAACGTCAAAAGAAATAAAATCAATTTAGAACGAAGTAAATTGCAGTTAGAACAAGCTGAATTGGATTTAGAGTCGACGGTTTATCAGGCGTATGTTGATGCTAAAGGTTCTTTAAAATCTTATGAAGCGGCAGAATTAGCATTAGAATCGCAGCAATTGGCCTACGACTATGCTAAAGAACGTTACGATGTAGGATTGACGAATGCCTTTGATTTCAGTCAATCAAAACTAAGATACGACAATGCTCGAATTGAATTAAATAGAGCAAAGTATGATTATATTTTTAAGTTGAAGGTACTCGAATTATATTTCGGAATACCAGCAACAGAGTTAAAGTTTTAAACCATGACTAAAAGAACAAAAATTATTATCGCAGTCATTATTGCTGTCCTATTAGCATTAGTTGTAGGTAGTAAAATGGGTCTGTTTGGTAAAAAGGGTAACTTTAAGGAAGTTGAGACCAAGAAAGTAGCACTGATAGATATTGTAGAAACGGTATCGGCTACTGGAAAAATTCAGCCAGAGGTTGAGGTTAAAATTTCAAGTGAGGTGTCTGGAGAAATTTTGGATTTGCCGTTTAAAGAAGGTCAACAAGTAAAGAAAGGTGATCTATTGGTTCGTGTGAATCCGGATTTAATTCAATCTGCTGTAAACAGGTCACAAGCTTCTTATCAAAATGTGAGAGCAGGTCTTGAGCAAGCAGAAGCGTCTTTAAGAGAGGCAAAGGCAAATTACGACAGAAGTAAAGCTTTATTTGAGCGTGGTGTCATTTCCAAAGCTGATTGGGATCGAGCGGTTGCAGCCTATGAAACGGCGCAGGCTTCAAAAAGTTCAGCGTACTATAATGTACAAAGTGCCGCTGCTTCAGTGAATGAAGCTAAGGACAACTTAAGTCGAACAACTATTTATGCGCCAATGAGCGGAACGATATCTCTGTTGAATGTTGAATTAGGAGAGCGTGTTGTAGGTACGCAACAGATGGCTGGTACTGAAATTTTAAGAGTTGCCAACTTGAATAACATGGAGGTGGAAGTGGATGTGAATGAAAATGATATTGTTAAAGTTCAAATAGGTGATTCTACGATTGTCGAGGTAGATGCCTATCTTAAAAAGGAGTTTAAAGGCGTAGTTACAGAGATAGCCAACTCGGCTGCTGGGACACTTACTGCTGATCAAGTAACGAATTTTAGAGTGAAAGTGAGAATTTTGGAAGAATCTTATCAAGATTTACTTGAAGGTAAGCCAGAAGATTATTCGCCATTCAGACCAGGAATGACGGCAACAGTAGACATCATTACTGATAAGCGTGACAAAACAGTTGCTGTACCTATAAGTTCTATCGTTATTAAAGAAGATACATCATCTGTGAAGAAAAGCTATCAGCCTAAGAATTCAGAAAGTGTTCAAACGGAAAGTGAAGAAAAATTTGAATGTGTGTATGTGAATAACGAAGGCGTTGCTAAATTGAAAGTTGTAAAAACGGGTATTCAGGATGATTCCAATATAGAAATTATCTCTGGCTTAGAAGAAGGTGATGAGATTATTACTGGACCATATAGTATGGTGTCAAGAAATTTGAAGTCAGGTGATAAAGTCCAGATAAAGGATACGCAGTCCAAAAAAGAAGTTACTACAGAAGAATAAATCTCGCTATGAGTATGTGCTATATATTAAGTATAGAAACATCAACAACAAACTGTTCAGTCTCTCTATCAAAAAATGGAGAGACTTTAGTTTTACATGAGGATAATAATGTCAATTATTCTCATGCTGAATCTTTACATGTTTTTATAGATCAAGTACTTCAGGAGGCCCAATTAAAGTCTTCCGATTTAAATGCTATTGCAGTTAGTAAAGGACCAGGTTCATATACGGGTCTTCGCATAGGTGTTTCCGCAGCGAAAGGTCTGAGTTATGCGCTTAATATACCTTTGATTTCTGTATCTACATTAGAAGCCTTAGCCCATCAAGTTACATGTGATACAGGTGTCATTGTTCCGATGTTAGATGCGAGACGTTTGGAGGTTTATTCTGCCATTTTTGATTCCAATTATGCCATGTTAAGAGCTATTGAAGCTCAAATTTTGGACGCCCAATCATTTGCTAGTTATTTGGAAGAGGGCAAGGTATATTTTATTGGTAATGGTGTGGAGAAAACAAAAACCCTTATTCAACATCCTCATGCTATTTTTGTTGAAGGAAAATTACCGTCGGCAAATGACATGAGTGCTTTAGCCTTTCAAAAGTATGAAATAAGCGACACCGAAGATGTCGCTTATTTTGAGCCTTTTTATCTCAAAGACTTTATTGCGTTAAAACCCAAGTCTTAACCTTCCTTATGTATTTCGACGCTATGAGGATAAGGAATATCGATTCCTGCGGCATCTAATGCTTCCTTCGTTTGTTCAGTTATATCAAAATAAACGGTCCAATAGTCTTCCGCTTTACACCATGGTCTAACTACAAAGTTAATAGAGCTATCTGCAAGTTCTGTTAAAGCAATAGTTGGAGCTGGGTCTTTTAATATTAATGGGTGCGCCTCAACAACTTGCTTAAAGACGTCTTTTGTTTGTTTGATATCAGAATCATAACCAACGCCAAAAACGAGATCAACTCTACGCGTACCTTCCGTGGTGTAGTTGACAATATTACCATTTGACAAGGCGGCATTTGGAATGATAATTTCTTTGTTGGATAAACCCGTTAGCTTCGTTGTAAAAATTTCTATTTCCTTTACAACACCTATTTCGCCTTGAGCTTCAATAAGATCGCCAATTTTTATGGGTTTAAAAATCATGAGCAATACACCACCAGCAAAATTAGCTAATGAACCTTGAAGGGCTAAACCTATCGCTAAACCTGCGGCAGCGATTACTGCAGCAAATGAGGTGGTTTCAACGCCAACAGTTCCTAGAACAACAATAATTAGAATGATTTTAAGGATCCAGCTGATAAGATTGAGCAAGAACTTTTTGAGACTAGGATCATATTCCTTTTTATCCATGGTTTTTCTCAAACCTTTAACCAAAGATTTAACGACCCAAGATCCGATAATCCATATAGCAATAGCTGCCAATACTTTCGGGCCAAATTCTATTAAAAGTTCATATCCTTTATCTATGCATTTTTGCACAGCCATATTTGAATGTTTTGATGATTAATACAATACAAATTGAAAATAAAAACCTTGAACGCTCGAATAGATCGAGAAACATTCAAGATTTCAAAAAGTTCTTTTAATAAGTGGTTTTAAAGTGTATTGATATAATCTACGAGTTGAATAAGGTCTTCTTCCTTTGAAGTTTTAATTCTATTTTTTTTGATAAACGTTTTGATATCGCCTTCATGCTTCGGAAATAAACCTGCTAACTCTTTCTTATTACTAGGAACTTCTATAGCATTGTCAGTACCTATTTTTAAATAATAGGTGTCACTCAATCTCTTGAATTCTGCTGGTTTATTTTTGTCATAACTAGATTTGGCAATTACTTCCTCTTTGAAAACTACAGTCTCTTTTTTTAACAAAGAAACACGGTTGGTGCTAACTAAGTTTACGAAGAAATCTCTTTTTTGATTATTATTTTCATCAATATAATTGTAAGATTGGTAGGTTTTTCCATCCTTCATAAATTCGATGATAAAATCATTAGTATCGATTAATAAAGCTCTGGTGATATCGCTATTAGAATCAACATCTTTAATCTCCATATCACCATTGTAGGCATTGTATCTCGCCAGAAATAAATTGTTTTCTTTCTGGTTCAAGACCTTTATTGGCAGAAAAACGTCATTAATGTAGGCACTTCCTTTAGCATTGATGTCTTTGTTGATTTCTGTAACATTTCTAGCTTTAATTTGATTGACAAATCTAGAGCCATCAATTAAAGGATTTTGAGCTTGTGAATAAAAGAAACTCAAGGTGATTAAAAATAATGGTAAAATATAATGTTTCATAGCTTATTGTTTTAATTTAAAGATAAAGAAATTGAAAGTTTCTACAAATCTACAAGAATTATTAACTTTAATTTTAACGAATTCAAGGAGATTTAAAGATTATCAAAAGGAGTCAACTGAGACTTTCCTTCAATGAAAATAAAAAAAGCACCTCAAGTGAGGTGCCTTTGTATCAGGTTATTTTTTTGATTTTATTTCACTTCAAATGTTAATTTCACATTAACTCTAAATTCAGTAACATCACCATCCTTAACGATGGCACTCTGTTCTTTTACGTAAACTGATTTTATGTTATCAACACTTTTAGAGGCATGTTTAACCGCTTTTCTAGTAGCGTCCTCCCAACTTTTATCGGAATTAGATAAAACTTCAATTACTTTCAATACTGCCATTTTAATTTATTTTAAATTATACTTAAGTGAATCTTAAAGATACTAATAAAATTGATAATTATCCATTAATGGCTTCCACAGTTTCTACTTTATCACGTAACATCTCCTTGAGCATATTCTCAATCCCATTTTTCAAAGTAAACGTTGAGGACGGACACCCACTGCAAGCGCCTTGCAAAATTACTTGAACTTTTTTGGTGCTGGCGTCGTAAGATTGAAATTCGATATTACCACCATCACTTGCAACTGCTGGCTTCACGTATTCTTCTAGGATATTTATAATTTCTTTCGAAATATCATCTCTTTGTTCGAATTGTTCGTTTAAGTAACGCTCACTCTTTTTTGCAACTTCCGGTGCATTCGCATTTATAATTTCCTTACCGTTTTCGATATAGGACCTGATGAATTCACGAAGTTCCATGGTGATATCATTCCAGTCGGCTACGTCAAATTTAGTGATTGACACAAAATTTTCATCAATAAACACACCCTTTACAAATGGGAAATGGAATAACTCACTCGCTAAAGGTGAACTTTTCGCATCGTCTATAGAAGTGAATTCATAAGAATGAGTCACTAGTTTTTTATTCGCAACGAACTTCAGCACAGATGGGTTGGGTGTACTTTCCGCATATACAGTGACCGGAATTTTTTGAGAAGAAACTTCGGTGGTCTCAATGACGATACCGCCGTTATTTAGATGTTCTTGTATTTGTCCAGCTACTTCATTTTGAACGTCACTCCACGACACAATATTGTAACGTTCAATGGCGACGAAATGGCTTGAGATATATACTTTTTTAACAAATGGTAGATAGAATAATTGTTGTGCCAAAGGTGAAGCACTAGCCTCATCAATGTTATTGAATTCGAAACTTTGATGTTGTGTAATAAAATGATTTGTTTCAAACTTTAGGATACTAGGATTACTGGTTTCCTTTATTGAGATAGAATATGTTTCCATTGTTTTTTTTGCAAAAATACAGAACAATTACTTTATATCGCATCTTTTAAGAAGTTGATTAGGATGTCTCAGATGATAGGCCTCTTAAAATAAATTCATTTTTTTGGAGTTATCTTTAAGTATCAGATAGTCGGATATACTGTTAAACTCTCATTTTTAAAACAATTTAGAAGATGTAATTACTTAATTTTTATTAAATTTCGCTTTTATTAAGAAAAACCTTCCTATAACTGAATTATATCAGCCGCATCATTTACAATTATGTAGCTTTTTGAGGTCATAGATAAGATGTTTTATTGATAAATGTTAAACCATTACTCTAGATCACTATGAAGAAGCTTTACATTCTTTTTATTTTTCTGACTTTCAATGCGTTTTCGCAAGATCTGAATATGCAAAGCGGGAGTTTTAACAGATGTGCTCCTGATAAATTTTATGATTCTGGTGGGCCTGGAGGTGCGTATTCTAGTAATGAAAATTTAGTAACTACGATTTGCGCTGAAAATGCTGGCGAGTTTATTATATTAGATTTTATTGAATTTAGTACACAACTTAATGTAGATGTTTTAACGCTTTATGATGGACCAGACACATCTGCTCCTGTTATTGGTTCATACTCAGGAGTTGCAGGTCCAGGGTTGGTCATAGCTTCGGATACCAATACGAGTGGTTGTATTACCATTGAGTTTGTGTCGGATGGCTCTGGTACCATTACAGGCTGGGAAGCAGATATCATTTGTGCGGTCCCATGTCAAACAATTACACCTTCAGTAGATAGTACGGTACCAGCAGCCAATGCCTCTGGTTTCGTCCAAGCGAATGTAGGTGACCCAATTACGTTTAATGGAAGTGCGACATTTTCGACAGATGGAACTGGCGCAACCTATGAGTGGATTTTTGGAGATGGTGCTTCAGATGTAGGTGCGACCGTAAATCATACTTATGCCTCTGCAGGGACTTATACGGTCACACTCATTGTGACTGATGCTAATCCGGTAGGTTGTTCCGATACTACGACGATAACCGTTTATATTGTTGGTGAAAATATCGTAGTAGATCAAACTACATTTACTGTTGAAGAGTTGGTGCGGGATGTTTTAATTAATAGTGAATGTGCGCAAGTTAGTAATATCACATCATCCACAGGGACGGATTTTGGAGATGACAATGGTATCGGTTATTTTGTGAACGATGGAACGATATTCCCATTTACCGATGGGATACTTCTAACATCTGGTGATGCCAGTCGCGCAAGAGGACCAAATGATAATGCCTTAAGTGATGGTGGTGGTGCGTGGCCAGGTGATGCTGAACTTGATGCTGCCGTTGGGATTAATTCCAATAATGCCTCGATAATTGAATTTGACTTCGTACCATTAGCGGATAATATTAGCTTCGATTTTTTAATGGCTTCGGAAGAATATAATGGAAGTACAGGAGGAACATTTGAATGTACGTTTTCTGATGCTTTTGCATTTTTATTAACCGATGCTAGTGGAAATACGACCAACTTAGCTGTGCTGCCAGGTACCACAACACCGATATTAGTAACTAATATCCATCCAGCAAATAATGGATGCGCTGCTATTAATGAACAATATTTTGGTGGTTATACGAACGATATTAATGGACCGAATTCACCACCAATGAGCTTTGATGGAAGAACGGCTGTCTTTACAGCGCAATCTCCTGTTATTCCTGGTGATACTTATAATATTAAACTCGTAATAGCTGATGCATCGGATACAGCATTGGATTCAGGTGTATTCATTAAAGCTGGAAGTTTTAATCTAGGTGGTGATTTAGGAGATGATATTACCATTATGGCTGGAACTGCAGAATGTGGTGGTGAGACCATCACTTTAGACACGCAAGCTGCTGCCGCGAATCATGTATGGTACAAAGATGGTGTAGTGATTGCTGGGGAAACTAGTTCTACTTTAGATGTTACTGAAGATGGGGTTTATACCGTGGATGTCGTTTTTTCTGGAAATTGTCAAGCATCTGATTCTGTTCTTGTAGAATTTAAACCTAGTCCTGTAGCTAATACACCACCTAATTTGAATATTTGTAGTGCTTCAGGTTTTGGAGATTTTACTCTGACTGATAATGATGTTGAGGTTCTAGGAGGGCAAAATCCGGATGATTTTCTAATTAGTTATCATTTTACAGAACAGGATGCTATCGATAATGCTAATCCGCTATTTAGTCCTTATACCAATGTCGCGAATCCGCAACCTATTTACGTGAGAATTGCTGATCTGACACAAGAGTGTTTCGACACCACGTCTTTTAATTTGGAAGTCACAGACTTAACTATAAATTCTGTGTTAACACCAATGCAATTATGTGATACTAACGCAGATGGCTTTGCTTCGTTTCCTTTATTTGATACGAATACTGAAGTTATTGGCACCTTAGACCCATCGACGGTGTCTGTCACTTATCACTTTTCTGCAGATGATGCTGTAAGTGGTGACAACCCTTTATTAGTACCTTACACAAATGTTGTTCCCGACTTTCAAACGATTCATGTAAGAGTGCAGGATAATGACAATGTTGACTGTTACAACACTACCACATTGGACTTAATTGTAAATGAATTACCTGTACCAATAGCACCAACGCCATTAGAGGTTTGTGACGATAACAATGATGGTTTTGCAGCTTTCGATTTAACCACAAAAGACGCGGAAATATTAGGGTCACAAACAGGTATAACCGTTACTTATCATGAAAGTCCAGCGGATGCAAATTCTGGCGATAACCCGCAATCAAGTCCCTACACAAATATTGATCCTGATTTTCAAACACTCTATGTGAGATTGGAAGACGATGCCACAGGCTGTGCAAATACAGTTGAAATGCTGCTCATTATTAACGCTCTGCCAAATGTAGGAAATGCTGGAGTTGTTTCTAATTATGAATTATGTGATTATAATTTACCTGGGGATGAACAAGAGATTTTTGATCTTTCTACTAAAGACTCAGAAGCAATAAACGGACAAACAGGTGTATCTATTTCTTATCACTTAAATGAAGACGATGCAGAGGATGGAATGAGTCCGTTACCAACGAATTATGCAAATACCAGTAATCCACAAACGATATACATTAATATAACCAATACCACTACGGGTTGTGTGAATGTGGGAAGTTTTCAATTAATTGTCAACCCTTTACCAGCTTTAGTTCCTCCCACGGCATTAGAGGTTTGTGACGATGGGACTCCAGATGGGATTAC
>JAAEZI010000088.1:0-1365 GCA_018222915.1 Algicola sp.
CTCAATACGGCACGCACTCGCTACGACGAACTAAAGCTTCTTTGATCTACGCTAAAACCAAGAACTTACGTGCTATCCAGTTGTTTCTGGGTCATGCTAAGTTAGAAAGTACGATTGAATACCTTGGCGTCGAGATTGAAGATGCACTAAGGATTTCAGAGAATTGTGAGACGTGAGGAGTAAGTTTTCAGTATGGCTGCCAAAAAAAATAATGATGCGAATGCAAGAACAAGATTCAATTACAGGCTAAAGAGGCTACATATTGAAAATTTGAAAGGAATCACAGACTTCCCCTTGGACTTTAATGATGAAAAAAGAGTAACCGCAATCATAGGTATGAATGGCTCCGGTAAATCGACAATTATTCATGCATTGGCATGCACATTTAAGCCCAAAGGGAAGCAAACATCAAAAGACTACAATCGATTATCGGATTTTTTTACTCCCAATAAACACACTGATTGGGAGGATGCACGTTTCACCTTAGAATTTTCCTTTGATGAACGAAACCCCAATAAAAAACCACAGGTAACACGTAAATCCGACAAAGAAATTTTCTATAAAAAGCAAGGAGCTAAACAAAGTCGGTGGTTACCAATCTACGGACGAAGGCATGAAAGAGAGAGTGCATATATTGGTCTTCAAGACTTAGCCACACTAAATGAAGACAAACACGCCAATAGATATAAAGAGTTTGATACAGAGCAACTTGCACACAATGCGGCAGATAAAATCAAGCAAGACATGATTTATATTTTAGGTCGAAATTACGAAGCTCTTTACAGCCATACATCTCGCAAAGGCGGGAAAGTTCATACCATGTTCGGCCTTGAATTCAATGGGACAGCTTACAGTGAGCATTCCATGGGAGCTGGTGAAAAACGAGTGTTGACTATTCTTTATACATTGCATAGTCCAATTCTTGCAAACGGAGGTTTCCTTTTGATCGATGAAGTTGACGTCTTACTTCATGGTGCAGCCTTTAAGAGATTAATCGAAAAAATCATTCAAAGATCAGAAGAAAATAAAATTGAAGTCGTTTTTTCTACTCATCGAGAAACCATTACGGATTTTAGCAACGATATTAATATCGTTGGTGTTCTAAATACTGGCAAAGGCGTAATACCTATGCCTAATACAAATCCCCAAATTATGAGTCAGCTAACTGGAGATTTGACGAAGCCTTTTCATATAGCTGTAGAAGATGAGCTGGCAGAAGAAATTTGCCTTAACTTAATTTATCGGCATCACATGCAGGATTACATCGAAGTGACGAAGTTCGGTGCATGGAGTAATGCATTCGCTCTTCTAGCTGGTAAAACTCTAATGGGTCATGATATTTCCAACACTCTATGTGTATTGGAT
>JAAEZI010000088.1:1375-2482 GCA_018222915.1 Algicola sp.
GTATTGGATGGTGACGTTTGTCGTGCAGCAGAGGAACGAGAAAAAGAGGTCAAAAGGCACCTCAATGGAGATGACCGAAATAATGACCGCATGGCAATATTGCAACAAATAAAAGAATTTAAAATCAGTCATTTTGCACCAAAAGGTCAAAAAGGTAGCCCTGAATACAACATCAAAAATCTATTTGAAAATAACGAATACGAAGATGCACGGCTTACTGCTCTCGCTGCGTGCTCAAGGGGTGTTGTTGGTGAGGACGATTGGCATTGCTATTTTGATCGCTTGGCTAATGCTTCAGGGTACAGACAAGCCAGACAAAATATTTTGGAGGCGATAGAAGATACTGAGGAGTGGAAAAAATATTGTGCTGAGATATCCAACTGGATAGAGGGTAAAGCTAAAGATGTACAAGTCAATGTGATACTACCTGAACCACTCTTGGAAGAAGCGTAGATAACCTAATCATTTGCTCGGCGAGTTATCACTACTAACTCGCTTTTGTCCCCAAGCTGGGCGTTGTGAGACGCATCTGTACAAAAACAACTTTGGTTGGTACTCAAGAAACACCCAAAAGTCTGCACAGAAGAAGTCTAAAGAAAACGTTACGTTAGACGGAATTTATGCAGGGCTTAGAGCTTAAGGTTCAGTCTATGTAAGCATTATAACCTTGCAGAAATACTGCATTCTTTTTAATCCTCTGAATTATTTTTAAAAAAACTAATATCATTTTTTACAAACCTATATCCCCAGTAGGAAATAACAGGAATGGTAAAAATCAAGGCGGCCAAGGTGTTCCCTGAATCCACTACGACTATTAGCGGCCAAAACATATACAAAATTGTAACAACAATGGCAATCCTGTCTTTTTTGTTCATGTGACTATGTCTACCTTATTAAAATTCTACTTTATCTAACAATTTCAACAGCTTGATTAATTATAAAGCAAAATAATAATTTTACGCAATAAGGCATCACAAAATACCGACATAAAGATATTCTAAATTGATTAGTTCATAAGAAGAAAAGGGGCATACATGTTTTAGAGTGGATGTTCTAAGGCGCTTTTGTCCCTGAGGAACGATAGAAATCCCTATAGGCCACTTCTAA
>JAAEZI010000003.1:0-7193 GCA_018222915.1 Algicola sp.
AACAGTTTAAAAACATTCAATCTTTCAGATAATTTAAAAGCAAATGTTATATTTGGCAAGCGTCCAGAACAACTAAGTGTTGATTCCTTTTTAGAATTGACACAACGCATTCAAGACGATCAATAGAACTCATAAATTTCCCAATTTGACTGAAGAAAAAGAAAACATACAATTTGAATTGACGGATGAGCTCATTGCAGCAGTTGAATCGTTTGTAGCGACAAAAAACGATAAAGCCCTCAAGGCACTTCTCAATGATTTCCATTATGCCGATGTTGCTGAAATTTTAGATGAATTAAATCTAGAAGATTCCGTGTATGTCATCAAATTGTTGGATTCTGAAACAACCTCTGATATCTTAACGGAATTAGATGAAGATACAAGAGAGAAAATTCTCGAAAATCTGTCGGCCAAAGAAATTGCCGAAGAGGTTGAAGAATTAGATACCGATGATGCTGCCGATTTGATTGCTGAACTTCCAGAAAATCGCCAGGCAGAAGTTATCTCCCAGATTGAAGATAAAGAGCACCGTGATGAAATTACGGAACTTTTAACCTATGATGAGGACACAGCTGGTAGCCTCATGGCTAAAGAGCTCGTCAAAGTTTATGAAACTTGGACAGTTGCTGGCTGTTTAAGGCGTATTCGCGGACAAGCAAAAGAAGTGACAAGAGTGCATTCGATTTATGTGGTGAATAAGCAGGAAAAGCTTATTGGCCGACTATCTCTAAAAGATTTAATCGTCGCTAAAAGTGAACAAAAAATCGCTGATATCGCTAAAGACAATGTGGACTTTGTTCATGTTGATGATGATGTTGAAGATGTCGCTAGAGTAATGGCGAAATATGACTTAGAAGCTATTCCTGTAGTGGACGATCAACAAACACTTCTAGGCAGAATTACTATTGATGATATTGTCGATGTCTTAAAAGAGGAAGCGGAGAGAGATTACCAAATGGCTGCCGGTATTACTGGTGACGTGGAGGCTGATGATAGTATTTTAGATCTCACCAGAGCGCGATTACCATGGCTATTCTTAGGTCTTGTTGGTGGTGTTGGCGCCTTTTTAATTATGGAAGGCTTTCAGAGTACGTTTGATAAATATGCTTTACTCTTCTTTTTTACGCCATTAATTGCCGCGATGGCAGGCAATGTTGGAGTACAATCCAGTGCTATCATTGTACAAGGTTTGGCCAATGACGATGTTAAAGGGAGCGTGAATAGCCGATTGATAAAGGAAATGTTGTTAGCAGCCCTAAACGGTGTTATTTTAGCCATATGCCTTTTCTTCTTTGTTTGGGCAACTCAAGGCGATCCAAGAACCGCATTCGCTATATCAGTGTCATTAGTAGCGGTTATCATTGTTGCTGGACTTATAGGAACATTCATTCCTTTATTTTTGGATAAACGAGGTATAGATCCAGCCATAGCAACTGGTCCCTTTATTACAACGAGTAATGATATCTTCGGTATCCTTATATACTTCTGGATAGCCAAGCTCATTCTTGGTATTTAATACAAAATGCTTTTGTAACTTTACCCTTATGAAAGCCATTAACATTTCCGATAAATTCACAAAATTTAATGCCCATTGGCATCCACATCAGATTGCTATCGTTGATGATATGCAAGTTATTTTGGCCAAACTCAAAGGTGAATTTGTTTGGCACAGTCATGATGACGAAGATGAACTATTTCAAGTGATGAAAGGTACCTTATACATACAATTTAGAGATCGTACTGAAGTCATAAAAGAAGGTGAGATGATTGTGGTCCCTAAAGGTGTTGAACACCATCCATATACGCTGAATAATGAAGAAGTGCATGTGCTGCTATTTGAAAAATTGAGTACGGCACATACGGGTAAAGTCAAAGATGAACGAACACAAAACCATTACCCTAAAATTTGAAAATATTACATCTAGATAGCAACCATCCATTACTCATCCAGCAACTCAATGCGCTGGGTTTTACAAATGATGAGAATTATACCGCCTCAAAAGCGGAAATTGAAAAAATTATTCATCAATATGACGGTTTTGTAATTCGGAGTCGTTTTAAAATTGACCGGTCGTTTCTCGATGCTGGAATCCGCCTGAAATTTATTGGACGTGTTGGTGCAGGCCTTGAAAACATTGATTGCGACTACGCTAAGCAGAAGGGAATTGAACTAATTTCTGCACCAGAAGGCAATCGGAATGCTGTTGGAGAGCATAGTTTGGCTTTACTATTGTCTCTATTCAATAAACTTTTAAAAGCTGATAAGGAAGTACGCCAAGGACAATGGCTGAGAGAAGAAAATCGTGGAATAGAATTGGATGGTAAAACCGTTGGACTCATTGGCTATGGCAATATGGGCAAAGCTTTTGCTAAAAAACTCAGTGGCTTTGATGTGACTGTTCTTTGCTATGACATCAAAAATAATGTAGGAGATACCTATGCGCATCAAGTACCGCTAGAAGAACTACAAAAGCGCGCGGATGTGCTGAGCCTTCATACGCCAGAAACAGCTACAACTGTTGGAATGGTCAATAAAGCCTTCATCCAGAATTTTAGTAAACCGTTTTGGCTCATTAATACGGCTCGCGGTAAAAGCGTCGTTACTGAGGATTTAGTTGAGGCATTGCAATCTGGTAAGGTCTTGGGTGCAGGATTAGATGTTTTGGAATATGAAAAAGCCTCTTTTGAAAATCTTTTTACAACCGATATCCCCAAAGCTTTTCAATACCTTATAACTTCAGACAATGTCATCCTTACGCCACATGTGGCAGGTTGGACTATGGAGAGCAAAGAAAAACTGGCACAAACAATCGTTGACAAGATAAAAGCAAAATTTTGTTACATTTGAATTGTGAAAAAAACTGTTCTCGTTTTTGGAGTCCTCATTTTAAGCCTTTTGTTATTATTTCAGTTTAGCAAATATGCTGTTATTTCCGGTAATCTTCGTTCAGAGTGGACCATTGCTTTAATTGCTGTTGTTTTCTTTTTTGTGGGTGTATATCTCAATAAAAAAAGCCTTCAAAAAAAACCAATAGTCACGCATACAATCAATCATAAAAAAATTGAAGAACTAGATATAAGTAAACGTGAATACGACGTGCTTTTGGGAATTTCCGAAGGTCTTTCGAATAAGGAAATTGGTGAAAAACTGTTTGTATCTGAAAGTACCGTAAAAACCCATGTTTCCAATCTCCTTTCTAAACTGAATGCTAAGCGTCGAACTCAAGCGTTGCAGATCGCAAAAAACCTTCAGATTATTAAATAATGGTAAAAAAGTACTTTTTGATGACCTGTTTGGTACTAAAGTATGAGCCCTAATTGCCTGACTCCTCTTAGTTTTGAATCGTAATCATTTTAAAGGTATCTCATGAAAAATACAGTTATTAAATTCGGACTTTACGGTTGTACACTTGCCATCGTATTATTTTTATTAGCACTTGTCTTCGGTAATGGCTTGAGTTATTCTACTCAAGAAATTGTTGGTTATGCTACCATGATAGCCTCCCTATCTTTTGTTTTCTTTGGCATCAAACATTTTCGAGATCACGTCAATAATGGCACTGTAAGTTTTGGTAAGGCATTGCTCATAGGTGTGTTAATTTCTGGAATGGTTGCTATAGGTATCGGCATTGCAGATTATATCTACACCACTCTCATTAACCCAGATTTTGCCAAAGAGTTTTTAGATACATCCATCAAACAGCTAGAAACAACTTATTCGGGAACTGAATTACAAACTAAAAAAGCTGAATTAGTTGAGCAAATGAGCGCTTATGGAGGTTCTGGATTTTTAGCATTTATCATGTTTGTAACCGTACTGATTATTGGATTTATCTTATCTTTAATTTCAACATTAATACTTCAACGTAAATAATATTCATCACTATGCAATATGATGCAACGTCTCCTGAAGACTATATAAGTCAAGTTCCACAAGAACGACAAGATGCTTTAAAAAAATTAAGAACGGTCATAAATGCCAATATACCCGAAGGTTTTGAAGAAGGGATGATCTATAAAATGATAGGCTATTATGTTCCTCATTCCATATATCCAGACGGATACCATTGCGACCCAAAAACACCACTGCCTTTTATGAGTTTCGCATCTCAAAAAAACTCGATTAATTTATATCATAGTGGTATTTATGCTAAAAAAGAGTTGCATGACTGGTTTGTGTCTGAATATCCAAAACATTGTAAGCGTAAATTGGATATGGGCAAAAGTTGTATCCGCTTTAAATATTTAGATGACATTCCCTTCGTACTCATAGCAGAATTATGTCAAAAACTATCGGTAAAGGAATGGATTAAAATTTATGAAACTGCATTAAAAAATAAATAAGAATATGAAAAAACGTGTGACAGGCATAGGAGGTCTATTTTTTAAAACTAAAGATCCTAAAGCTTCAAAAGATTGGTATAAAAAACACCTCGGATTCAACACAGATGATTATGGTTGTACTTTTTGGTGGAGAGATAAAGACGGTAAAGATTGCTCGACACAATGGAGCCCTTTTAAAGATGATACCAGTTATTTTGAACCTTCCAACAAACCGTTTATGTTTAATTATCGCGTTGAGAATCTCGTGGAACTTCTGGAAACGCTTAAAAATGAAGGCGTGACCATAGTTGGTGAAATGCAAGAATTTGAATACGGTAAATTTGGATGGATCCTAGATAACGACGGTAATAAAATAGAATTATGGGAACCTTCAGATAAGGCTTTCTTATAAGCCTGTAACAAAATTCAGCTTTGAACGACTTGTAAATAAAGTAGTTAATTCCAAAATGAAAATCAGAGCGATAATTGAAGCATATAAAAAAACAATTTTCAAGTTGGTTTTTTTACTAAATTTATAGCATAACCATAAAACCAAAACAAATGTCTGATGATAACAAAAATTTAAGCGATGATCTTAATGATATGATTGATGATGCAAAGGATTCTGCAAGAAAAGCAGGTGATAAGATCAGTAGTTCTGCCAAAGAATTTTCCGAGGACGCCAAGGAATTTGGGAGAGAAACCAGAGAAAAAGCGGATCAATTTAGTGATGACGCTAAACAAGTTTTAAGTGATGGTAAAAACATTGCCATCGTTGCGCACATTACACTCATTGGTTGGATAATCGCTATTGTCATGAATAGTTCCAACAAAACGGAATTAGGGTCCTTTTATGTACGTCAAGTACTGGGCATTATGATTCTCGGATTTATTTGTGGTATCATTCCTATTGTTAATCTTATTGCTTGGATTCTACCGTTAGCCATGTGGGTCATGAGTTTAATCGGAGCTTTAAGTGGTGAAAAAAAACCAGTATTCTTGCTTGGAAATCAATTCCAAGAGTGGTTTAAGTCCATATAATTATATAAAGCCAGAATGTATGTTCTGGCTTTTTTATTTTCTATGATGGATTGAGATGTTCAATTATTAGTATTGGACAATTCGTAATCTAATGGTAAGGTATCTCCTAAGCGCATAAGTGACATATAGCCACTAAAGTACATCGCTTCAATTGGACTGTAATTTCCAAAGCGATTAATGGTAATGGTCGTATTGAAATAAGATGAATTGGAAGGGTTTTCCTCGGAAGTCAATTGTCTATTTAACAACTCCGATTGGTATTTGTTATTGTACATCACCGAAAGTGGTAATCGAAGTTTCACTTCTACCGCATCCGAATTTTTTATCGATTTTACCGAGATGTATCTCTCTGGATCAACCTTAAATCCTTTACTAAAAATTTGATAGTCTTCTTGTGCTAATTGTTGCTTAGCTAAGGTGCGCATAAAGTGCAACACGGATCCTTTATAAACCTTGTTTCGTTTATTCACAATGGTACTGTCATTGTCAAGGGATTCAAAAAAAGAGGTGCCTGTATAGATAAGCGATTCCAGATGAAAATGTTCCGTCTCTAAATTGACATTACCAAAACCCAGAATAAAATCTTTCATTTCAAACTGAATCTTATATTTAAGATTCTCGTTCATGATGATCAAAGGTACTTTGGAGCTTGCCATTAATTGCTTTGTGTTTTTATTGTAGCGTAAGGTCAAATCATCTTCGTTTAAAATTTTGCAAGATCTCCCGTTTACTGACTTTCCTAGGAACTGAGATCTAAAAAATTTCAATTTTAACTCTCTAGACATGCCATCATCTGCATAAATAACAACTTCATCCAACATATCATTTTGTTCGTCTAACAACACCTTGTAGAATTGTTTAGGACTATAGTTGGGTATTGTTAATTTTTGATAGCCCAAAAAGGAAATGATTAATGAGGATTGTAAATCTTGGTCATATTCAATCTCAAATTCACCTTTACTGTTGGTGGATGTCCCAATGGTTGTATTATCATAATAGATGGAAGCGCTTTCAATAGGGGCTTTGGTCTTGGCATCCAAGACGACTCCTTTTAACGTTTGTGAAAAGGAAAACAATGACGTTAATAACGCAACAAAAAATACACTATTCTTCATTATTACCATTAGAAAACTTACGTTCAAGCTCCGCCTGAAATTCTTCCATAACAGGTTTTACGGTACTTTCTGGTAAGTCTGCAATTTTAATATACATTAAACCATCGACAGAATTATTAAACAATGGATCTACGTTAAAGGCCACAAGTCTTGCATTCTGCTTAATATACTTTTTCAGCAATACTGGTAAGCGCAGTGCTCCTGGTTCCACTTCATCGATAATCTTATCAAACTTATTTAAATCAGCCTCTGTAGAATCAAAAACAAAATCCTTGTCTGCATCTTTTAACTTAACCTTAAATTCTTTTTTGGGACGAACATATTGTGCAACATAAGGATCGTAGTAATGAGATTTCATAAACTCGATCATCAAGGATTTAGAAAAATTAGAAAATTGATTACTGATGCTTACACCGCCTATTAAATATTTGTGTTCTGGGTAACGCAATGTCGTGTGTACAATACCTTTCCATAATAAGAACAATGGCATAGGCTTTTGTTGATATTCCTTGATAATAAAAGCACGTCCCATTTCTATGGACTCGCTCATCATCTTGTGCAATTCTGGTTCAAATCTAAAAAGATCTTGCAAGTAAAAACCATCGATACCATATCGTGCATAAATTTTTGCGCCTAATCCCATTCGATAGGCACCCGCTATTTGCTGCGTCTCTGTATCCCATAGAAACATGTGATGATAGTAGGTGTCAAAAC
>JAAEZI010000003.1:7203-69653 GCA_018222915.1 Algicola sp.
AAATCAATGGCTTCAATGGTACCTTCACCGATTTCCCGAAACGTAATTTCCCGTAATCTCCCTATTTCATGTAGAATATTCGGTATGCGCTTTGCCTCGGTTAAATAAACCTCATAATTTTTGCTAATTAAGAGTCTGAAATCTCCCTCTCGCAATGCATCAACTTCCGCAGCCATCTTTTCGACACTTACAGAACCAACAATTCTTTTCGGTGGTTTTGCTGGTGGTTTTAATGTATTCGAAAGATTATCCAAAATTTTAGGTTTGTCTTCAAACGCATTAGAAAGCATGTAGGTCTTACGTCTTAAAAATTCAGAGAATTCTGCAATGGTGGATTGTTCCTTTTGATCTGCCACTGTGATAGGTCTACCAATTCGAACTTTGATAACCCGATTCTTTTGAGTCAATAATTCAGACGGTAATTTTGCGGTTCTGAAGGTGTCACTTATTTTGGACAATTTATAAAACAACTTACTGTTTTTTGCGTGAAAGTAAATAGGAACAACAGGTACTTCGGCTTTTTTAATAAGTTTCATGGCTGCTTCTTCCCAAGGCTTATCAACCACCAACTTGCCATCTCTATAGGTCGAAACCTCTCCTGCAGGAAATACGCCTAAAGGATGACCATCCTTTAAATGCAGCAACGCATTTTTAAAACCAGCTATGCTCGATTTAACATCCTTTCTATCTTCAAAAGGATTTACAGGCATGATATAGGGTTTCAATGGTTCGATACGATGCAATAGAAAATTGGCAATGATTTTAAAATCCTTACGTTGCTCAATCATAAATTTGAGTAGTAAAATGCCATCGATACCACCGAGTGGGTGATTGGAAACTGTGATATATGCGCCATCTTTAGGTAATCGTTTTAAATCTTCTTCTGGTATTTCAAATTTAATTTGAAAATCATCTAAAATAGCGTTCAGAAACTCCCCATCACTGAGGTGTTTATGCCGCTTGTAAATACGATTAAGTGTGGAAATCTTTAATACCTTCATGAGTAACCATCCTGCGAAGGTTCCAACAAAACCGTATTTATCAGCTTTGATGGCTTTAGCAACTTCTTTTGCGGTAACTAATCCGGTATCTTGTGGTTTGGTCATAAGTGTAAAAGTACTAAATAAACTATTTAGTTACTATTTGTATTGTTTCTTGTGTTAATTGCTTAAGCAAGAGCTTTTTACCTTTCTCTATCGACGCCACTGCTTGTTCGTTGTAATGTCTTACTGTATAAAGACTGACGTTTTCATAAGCTGTGACTTTAAATTTTGCCTTGAGATGTTGCAGCAAACGTTCAAGGTTATTATAGGAGTTCTCAAAACATACTGAAAAACTAATTGCGGAATTTTGAATGACGTCCACCTTCATTTTATACAAATGTAACAACTTAAATATTTCACTGATATTTTCCTCAACAATATAACTAAAATCCAACGATGATAAAGACACTAACACTTGATCCTTCTTTACAATATAACAGGGAATATTTGGTTCTAAACCAGAGCCTTTACCTACACAGGTTCCCGCATTTTTAGGGTTCAAAAACGATTTGACATGTAAGGGGATTTCCTTTTGTTGTAATGGCTGCAAGGTTTTTGGATGGATGACGGAAGCACCATAAAAAGCGAGCTCTATCGCTTCCCTATATGAGATTGTATGTAGCAATTGTGCATTTTCAAAATAACGCGGATCGGCATTCAATACACCTGGTACATCTTTCCAAATAGTCACGCTTTCAGCATTTAAGCAATAAGCAAAAATAGCGGCCGTGTAATCACTTCCTTCCCGTCCCAATGTTGTCGTGAAATTATTGGCATCACTTCCTAAGAACCCTTGGGTAATATTCAAAACGGAAGTATCAAAATTCTGTTTTATGTTGCTTAATGTTTGCTCCCAGTCAACATTCGCTCGTCGATAATAATCATCGGTCTTAATATACTCACGAACATCCAACCACTGATTCTTAAGACCACTATCATTAAGGTAAGCACTAACAATTGTTGTAGACACTAACTCTCCATATCCAATCACCTGATCATAAACAAAATTATAGTCGGGAGATTTGTTTTTTGATAAGAAATAATCAAGATCTTCAAAAATGGAGGACACGCTTTTAAAAACGGGATGTTGTGTGTTATCAAAAAGGTCGAGCAAGATCTGGTTGTGGAATTTTTTTACGTCTTGTATGGCACTTTGCAATTCTTGTTTATGATCGAAATAATTTTTTATCACGACTTCAAGTGCATTTGTCGTTTTACCCATAGCAGACACTATCACAAGGGTCTTTTCATGTCCTACTTGTGATAAGACTGAGGCCAAATTTTTAACACCTTCAGCATTTTTTACTGAAGCTCCACCAAATTTAAATACACGCATGTTATCGACTCGCTATATAATTATTCATATGATCTTCATTGAGGTGTACTACGTTCCAATCGCGCTTCACATCTGCCCCTTTCTTTTCGTAAAATTCAATCGCTGAATCATTCCAATCCAAGACCTCCCAAGAGATACGTTTCACACCTAATTCCTTTCCATAGTTTACGACTTCATCTAAAAGAGCAGTACCCATTCCAGATCCTCTTTGTTCTTGACTTACTACCAAATCTTCAAGATGGAGCACTTTGCCTTTCCAAGTGGAAAATCGATGATACACCAATGCCATACCTTCTACCTTGCCATCCTGCTCAGCAACAAAGCAAGTAAAGGCTTTAGGCTCTTGAAATCCTGCCTTTATTAAATCGGCTACAGAAACTTCAACAGCATTAGGTTCTTTTTCAAAAATGGCCAGTTCCACTATCAATTCAAGAACTCTAGGCATGTCATTTTGGGTCGCTTTACGAATGGAAAAAGTCATAAATTTTCTTTAGCCCAAATATAGTTTAAACTGAATAATTTTATCTCACAAATAATCTACTATATCGTTGTAGTTGATTAAAAAAATAAGATATTTGCAGAAACAGCCACACCAGATGACACGAAAAAACAAGACCTTAGGTGAATTTATTATTGAAAACCAATCCTCCTTTAAATACACTTCTGGCGAATTATCTCGTTTAATTAATTCCATTCGATTAGCGGCAAAAGTGGTGAATCATGAAGTGAATAAAGCGGGTCTGGTAGATATTATAGGTGCAGCTGGAGATACTAATATTCAAGGGGAAAATCAGCAAAAATTGGATGTTTATGCCAATGAAAAGTTCATTCAAACCATGACGAAACGCAACATTGTTTGCGGAATTGCGAGTGAAGAAGAAGACGATTTTATCTCTATTAATAGTCAAGATGAAAACCATCAAAATAAATATGTGGTGTTAATTGACCCTTTAGATGGCTCTTCAAATATTGATGTCAATGTGTCCGTTGGTACTATTTTCTCAATCTACAGGCGTGTGACACCTGTTGGTACACCAGTAACCATTGAAGATTTTTTGCAAAAAGGGAGTCAGCAAGTAGCGGCTGGATATATAGTCTATGGAACTTCTACTATGATTGTTTATACCACTGGCGATGGTGTGAATGGATTTACATTGAATCCGGCCATAGGGACTTTTTATTTATCGCATCCCGATATGCAATTTCCAGAAGATGGTAAAATATATTCAGTGAATGAAGGGAATTACATCCACTTTCCACAGGGCATTAAAAACTATATCAAGTATTGTCAAATGGAAGAAGGTGATCGTCCGTATACCAGTCGATATATAGGGTCTTTAGTATCAGATTTTCATCGAAATATGATTAAGGGTGGTATCTATCTCTACCCTAAAAGCTCTCAAAACGCCAAAGGAAAACTCCGTTTACTTTACGAGTGCAACCCAATGGCTTTTATCGCAGAACAAGCTAACGGAAAGGCTAGTGATGGGTTTAATAGGATTATGGACATTCAGCCCACAGAACTTCATGAGCGTGTCCCTTTTATCTGCGGAAGTAAAAACATGGTAGAAAAAGCAGAAGAGTTTATGCGCAATGCATAAAAAAAGCCACTAGACAGTGGCTTTGTTATTTGTTGCAATCGAAATTGATTATCTATTCATTGTTTTAATCTCCTCGGTAAAGGTATCTAAATCCACACCGTTACTCACTAAAGTTAAGGCTTTGTCTACCACATATTTCACGTTTTCAGTAGAAAACCCTAAACCTACGGCAATTTTACGTAAGACAATTTCTTCGTGATCGCCTTTGATGTGATCAACATAAACCATACGTGCCAAATCAAACAATCGCTCTAATCTTAAGTCATAAGATGTTGGTGGGTTTATTGGATGTGATTTGTAATCTTTTAATATTAACTTGTAATCAGACTCACTAATATCCAAATTTCGAGCTAAACGATCTAAAAACGCTTGCTCTTCCTCTGTTATAATTCCGTCGTCCATAGCAACCCTAACGATAGCCGCAAAATGGTCTTCGTTACGTTTTTTAAATCCGCTATCAAATAAATCTGAAAATGAAAATGACATATTGTTTTTTTTTAGTGGCACAAAGATAGTTTTATTAATACATTTTAACAATAAGCAATGGCACAAAAATTTTATATTTGCACAAAATAAAATGTCTTGAGTAAACCCCTTCTCTCGTAAACGTATGCACAGGCTTTGCAAGCGCAAAATCTGCCAACTGCTATTGCCCAAACGGAAGCAAAATTACATTTAAAAGGCCTTGTTGGATCTTCATTGTCTCTAGTGATTAGCGAAGCTTTTAAAGCCACGGAATTACCATTTTTGTTGGTGTTTGATGACAAAGAAGAAGCCGCTTTTTATTTGAACGATCTTGAGGTACTACTTAACGACAAAGATGTCTTATTTTATCCAGGCAGCTATCGTAGACCTTATCAAATTGAGGAGACGGATAACGCAAATGTCCTTCTAAGGGCAGAAGTTTTAAACAGAATCAATTCTAGGAAAAAACCGGCCATTATCGTGACGTATCCAGACGCGCTGTTTGAGAAGGTTGTTACGCGTCGCGAACTTGAAAAAAACACCTTGAAAATTGCCGTTAACGATGAATTATCAATTGATTTTGTAAATGAGGTCTTATTTGAATACCAATTTAAACGCGTCGATTTTGTTACGGAACCTGGTGAATTTTCAGTAAGAGGTGGCATCGTAGATGTGTTTTCTTTTTCTCATGACGAACCTTATCGTATCGAGTTTTTTGGGGATGAAGTGGATAGCATCCGTACCTTCGATGTGGAAACACAGCTCTCAACAGAGCAGATAAAAAAGATCGGGATTATTCCCAATGTAGCGAATAAATTTTTGGAAGAAAGTCGGCAAAGCTTCTTGAAGTACATTGCACAAAAAACCGTTGTTTTTTCTAAAAATTCCGATTTCCTTTTTTCTAGAATTGATGAATTCTTCGAAAAAGCGGTAGAGGCTTTTCATAATTTATCTTCAGAATTAAAGCATTCCAAACCAGAAGAGCTATTCTGTAATTCCGAAGTTCTGAAACGACAATTACAAGAGTTTCGATTAATAGAATTTGGAACAACTAGTTATTTTTCAGGTAAGAGTATCACGTTTAATACCACACCTCAACCTTCTTTCAATAAGCAGTTTGATTTAATTATTGAAGATTTAAATAGGCATCATAAAAAAGGGTATAAAAACTATATTGTTTGCTCAAGCGAACAGCAAGCAAAACGTTTCCATGATATCTTTGAAGATGTAGACGAAGATGTCCATTACCAAACTATTGTTCTATCACTCTATCAAGGGTTTATCGACCACGATCAAAAGATCACTTGCTATACCGATCACCAACTTTTTGAACGCTATCACAAGTTTCATCTAAAAAATGGTTATGCGAAAAAACAAGCCATTACCTTAAAAGAATTGACCAATTTGGATATCGGTGATTATGTGACACATATTGATCATGGAATTGGAAAGTTTGGTGGCCTTCAAAAAATTGACGTGGAAGGCAAAAAGCAAGAAGCCATAAAATTGGTCTACGGTGAACGTGATGTGTTATATCTAAGTATCCATTCCTTACATAAAATCACTAAGTTCAATGGGAAGGATGGGAAACCTCCTAAAGTCTACAAGCTAGGTAGTAAAGCCTGGAAAACCTTAAAGCAGAAAACAAAATCTCGTGTCAAGGAAATAGCTTTCAATCTTATAAAAGTATATGCTAAACGTAAATTGGAAAAAGGATTTCAACACCGACCTGACAGTTATTTACAACATGAATTAGAAGCCTCTTTTATTTATGAGGACACGCCAGATCAGATAAGTTCTACAGCCGATATCAAAGCTGATATGGAAAGTGAACGACCAATGGATCGCCTTGTATGTGGCGATGTTGGTTTTGGTAAAACGGAAGTGGCCATAAGAGCAGCATTTAAAGCGGTAGATAATGGCAAACAAGTCGCTGTTTTGGTTCCAACCACGATCCTAGCGTATCAACATCATAAAACATTTACGGAACGACTCAAGGATTTTCCTGTCACAGTAGATTACCTCAATCGATTCAGAACCGCAAAAGAAAAACGTGACACTTTAGAATCACTAGAAAAAGGACATGTAGATATCATTATTGGCACCCATCAGCTTGTCAATAAAAATGTTAAATTCAAAGATTTAGGCTTGCTTATTGTTGATGAAGAACAGAAATTTGGCGTTGCGGTGAAGGAAAAATTAAAAACGCTTAAGGATAATGTCGATGTGCTCACACTGACGGCAACACCGATTCCAAGAACATTACAATTCAGCTTGATGGCGGCAAGAGACTTATCTGTGATAACTACGCCTCCACCTAACCGCTATCCGATAGAAAGCCATGTGATTCGTTTTAATGAGGAGTCCATAAGGGATGCCATTTCCTATGAAATTCAACGTGGTGGTCAGATATTTTTCATCCATAATCGCATTGAAAACATTAAAGAAGTTGCTGGTTTAATACAGCGCTTGGTACCCGATGCAAAAATTGGGATTGGACACGGACAAATGGAAGGCAAAAAGCTAGAACAACTCATGTTAGCTTTCATGAATGGTGAATTTGATGTTTTAGTGAGTACAACGATTGTAGAAAGTGGCTTAGACGTGCCTAACGCTAATACTATTTTCATCAATAACGCCAATAATTTTGGTTTGAGCGATTTACATCAAATGCGTGGTCGTGTTGGGAGAAGTAACAAAAAGGCTTTCTGCTATTTTATCACTCCAGAATATTCAGCAATGACTGCTGATGCTAGAAAACGTATCACAGCACTTGAGCAATTTACAGAACTGGGCAGTGGCTTCAATATTGCCATGAAAGATTTGGAAATTAGAGGTGCCGGCGATTTATTGGGAGGAGAACAAAGTGGTTTTATCAATGATATAGGTTTTGATACCTATCAGAAGATTCTAAATGAAGCCATTGAAGAATTGAAAGAAAATGAGTTTAAAGACCTTTATAAGGATGATGATAAAGAAAAAGCATATGTAAAAGACATCACAATCGATACCGATTTTGAATTGCTTTTTCCAGATGATTATGTCAATAATATCACAGAACGTCTTAACCTCTATACCAAGCTAAATACGTTAAAAACCGAAGACGAATTACAAAGTTTTGAGTCAGAAATCATCGATCGATTTGGTGAACTCCCAACATCAGTATCCGATTTATTTGATAGTGTCCGACTAAAATGGATGGCTACCAAAATTGGTTTAGAGAAAATCATTATGAAGAAAGGTCGTTTCATAGGCTATTTTATTAATGATCAACAAAGTCCGTTTTATCAGAGTGATCAGTTCACGAAGGTGCTTCAGTTTGTGCAAACGCGTCCAAAAGATTGCAAAATGAAGGAAAAACAAACACGAAATGGACTTCGTTTATTACTTACATTTGAGCAAATAACTTCAGTAAAACAAGCACTGAATCGCTTAAAAGACATATGAAAGATATACATATCAAACACCTCATTTGGTTGACGGTCGCTATCATCATGATTAGCACCTCTGGTCCATTAGGGAAATATATTGATATGCCTACACCAGTCATCATTTGGTGGCGCTGTGCTTTTGCAATGGTCTTTTTGTTTTTGTATTGTAGGTTTCAAAAACTGAAGTTTACCGTATTCTCGAATCAAGACCGCTTTACGTTTATCATTGCAGCGCTCTTTATGGGTGCACATTGGATCACCTATTTCTATGCCTTAAAGTTATCAAATGTTGCTATTGGAATGCTCTCATTGTTTACATTCCCAGTGATAACCGCCATTTTGGAACCTTTATTTACTAAAGTGAGATTTGATCCTATCCATCTATTGCTTGGAGTGGTCGTATTAATTGGCATATACATTTTAGCGCCAGATTTTGATTTAGAAAGCAGTCAATTACAAGGCATACTTTTCGGACTGCTGTCTTCGATTTGTTATGCCCTTAGAAATATCCTGTTGAAAAAAAAGGTATCGAATTACAACGGAAGCTTGCTGATGTTCTATCAGGTACTCATTCTAACCTTTGTATTGTTACCCGTTTTATTCTTTTTAGACACCTCAGGAATTACAGGACAACTTCCATTTGTGTTGACACTCGCATTGGTCACTACAGCTATCGGACATACCATGTTTGTAAACAGTCTCAAATATTTTAAGGTAAGTACTGCAAGCATCATAGGGAGTACACAACCCGTGTTTGGCATTATCATGGCCTATTTTTTCTTGAATGAAATCCCAACATTACATACATTAATTGGTGGAAGCTTAATCATATCCACAGTAATCATAGAAAGTGTACGATCAAAACGATCTATTAAAGAATAAAATTCAGATATTTGGCTTGATATTTGAACTCAGAATGACTCATACTTCAATACAACTCTTATGAAAAAGTATCTTTTGATTCTTGCACTGCTCCCTTCACTACTGATAGCTCAAAAGCAAATAAGCGGTACATTCACACCCGCAGAAGAATTTACCTATGCATTTCTTTACCATGCAACTCCTACAGGTGCAGAATATGTAGATCGTGCAGAATTAGATGACAATGGCCACTTTTCGATTCCTTTAGACAGTACAATGAATCCTGGAATTTATAAAATCATTTATGCGCTGCCTCCAGAAGACAATAACTTCGATTTTATTTACAACGGCAAAGAAGCTGTCGCGTTTGATTTTAGCTTGGAAAATGGTCTAGAATTTACGGAGAGTCAAGAAAACAAATTATGGGCTTCCTACATTAAAAGTATGGAGATGGTGAATAGAACGCTTAGTAATTTTTATACACAGGAAAGTACCGATAAAAAAGCCTATCTTGATATTATAAAAACCTTAAATGATACGCAAAAGGCTTATGAGGAATCGTCTCAAGACTTACTCGCTAATGCCTTTATTAAAGGAAATAAGCCTTATATCCCAGTAGATTTTGAAGATCTATCAACCTATTCTAAAAACTTAAAAAGCCATTATCTAGAGCATGTAGACTTCAGTAATACCTTGCTGCAGAGTTCAGATTTTTTAGTAGAACGTGTGATGGCCTATATTTTTGGGATGAACACAAATTCAAATAATGAGGTTTACAAAAAGGATGTTGATGAATTAATGACTCAAATTGGCGAAGGACAGATTCAACTGAAAACAATATTGTTTGAAATGGTTTGGAGACGCTTTACCGCTATGGATAACCCTGAAATGGCCAACTATGTCGCTGACAACTACCTATTGGAACTCGCTCAACAAACCAATTATACCGATTTGACCACCCAATTAATGGCTTATAAAAATGTGACCATAGGTAGTAAGGCCATAAATTTTGACATATCTTACAAAGAAAATGGCCAACTCGTTACTACGAGTTTACACGACCTAGATATAGCAAAACAGTACGTGCTAGTTTTTTGGAGTAGTACTTGCATACATTGTCTTGATGAATTGCCAAAGCTAAAAGATTTTTTATCTGATAAAGCTGATATTAAAGTCATCGCATTTGGTTTGGAAGACGATGACAGCAACTGGCGACAAAAGATTAAGGAGTTTCCAGATTTTATTCATGTATTAGGTTTAGAAAAATGGAATAACGCTACTGCTGATGCGTATGGTATAGGGTCTACACCGACCTATTTCTTATTAGATAAAGACAAAAAAATTACCGCCAAACCTAACGATTTTGACGACTTAAAAACACTATTGGAATAAAAAAAAGCGCCTCTCATTTGGGCGCTTTTTTATATCTCGTCTCGCTTTTAATCCAAATTTGGAATACGGAGTACTTGCCCTGGATAAATTTTATCTGGATCTGTTAACATCGGTTTATTGGCTTCAAAAATCTCTGGGTATTTCATAGCGTTACCATAGTAATGTTTTGCAATTTTACCTAAGGTATCACCACTCACAACCGTATGGAATTGTGCTTCTGGTTCTGGATTCTCAACTGTCATTTGATCATCTACGGTCGCAATTCCTGCCGTATTTCCAACCACTAGAACCACTTTTTCACGAGTTGCTTGATCGTAAGCCATACCAGACACTCTAGCCATTTCATCGTCTACAAAAACAGTTAAGTTCTCGACCTGTAATTGTAAATCGCGAATGGTCTCTTCTAGATTTCTAGCCGCAGCCTCTTCTATTCTTAGTTCTTCTGCATCTTCAGCTCTTTTGGCTTTTGCTCTTGCCTCAGCAGCTTCTTCTTCTGTTGTTTTTCCTATTCCGAAGACCTTAGCGCCTGCGTTTTTAATAAATGAAAATAGTCCCATGATTGTTAAATGTTTTTATTGTTAATATCGTCTTGTAAAGTTGGCGAAAATCTTTGTCAATTCCAATTATATCACCAAGTTCTATTCTTAGGACACCGTTGTTTTCGTAAAGTCACATGTATGACGGACTCATCAACAAAAAACATATCACAAAAGAAAACGCCCAACTCATATACATGAGGTGGACGTTTCTGGAAACTAAATAACCAACCAAAATCTAGCTCCTTGTGTTTACCCTTGGGTTATCTTTCTTAGGCGTTTTTTGTTTACGTTTCTTTAGCTGTTTAGAGCCTTCAATGCGTTTGCCTGAAGCATCTGTTTCTCTTAAGAACTGAATGTAACCACGGCCTGTAAACTCGTATACCGTTTCTGAGGACGGGTGGAACAATTCAATCCTTTGATCATTAATAACGCTCAATTCAAAGTATTCATTGTCAAAGAAATCATAATCTAGTGTTAATGTTTTTAGATACATGTTGTTACTAATATCTCCAACGCCATACACCCCTGTATAATCCCAGTAAATATTATCTGGATTACCAATATTAACATCTTGAGAACTTCTAAATTCTGAATCATTACCACCAGCTAAAAACTGTAAGTAATTTTCGTTATCAAATTCGTTAATGGCTCCCATTTCACTTGTATAGGTTTTTTCCCAAGCTTCATATTCTTGCAGGAAATAATGTATGTTATTATAGAAGACAAAATCATAATCAAAGGTGTTTCTCTGATAGCCGTTCAAGAAATAAGAGGTGTCGTTAAATGGATTATACAATTCGATAGTATTGTTATCAATTTGATACACATCAAACGTTTCATAGCCATCAATATCATGATACACATCTAAAATCATATTATAAGCATCATAGGTCCCAACATCAATTCCAAATCCGTTGCCCTGACTTCCAAAACCTACTAAATTATTATTGGCATAAAGGACACCGTTTCTAAAAGAAATTGTAAACGCAATTTGTAAAAACGGCGTTTCACCATTCCCTAGGGTTTGGTTGATATCTACATACCACAAATCGTAAGAATTCAACAATTGATTTAAAGTCACGTTAGGCTGATTGTTATAATCATGAACTATTACTTCTTCTCTGTAACAAGAAGTGAATAGTGTTGCTATTAAAGCAAATCCTAAAAGTAGTTTTGTCGTTTTCATAATCGTCCGTTTTTCTGATTTCCATTTAATAAGATTCAAAACGCGTGCCAAAAATTAAAGTCTGTGTAAAAGCATACCCTATAAACCCTATATTTTATGTATTTTTGATAGACCAAAATTTTTAATCCATCTATGAGTCAACCATTAAAATATGCTGTTTTTGGTGCAGGAAGCTGGGCCACAGCTATTGTAAAGATGCTCAGTGAAAATTTAGATCACATTGGTTGGTATATGCGAAGTGTCTATACCAAAGAGCACCTCCTCAAAGAGCAGCACAATCCCAGTTATTTAAGTTCTGTAGAATTTAAAACAGAACAACTTAAACTCAGTAATGATATTAATGACATTGCCGATTGGGCCGATGTACTCATTTTTGTGATTCCATCAGCATTCATGCATTCGGAATTAGAAAAATTAACGGTCGATATTTCTGAGAAAACCATCGTGTCTGCCGTTAAAGGCATCATGCCAGAATCAGGTTTGCTTGTTGGTGAGCATTTTCATGATATTTACAAAATTCCTTTTGAGCATATTGCAGTTATTGCTGGTCCATGCCATGCTGAAGAAGTGGCTTTAGAGCGTTTATCATATTTAACTATTTCCTGTGCAGATGCCGACAGAGCACAGATGATTGCTGATGCGCTTTCAAGTGATTATATCAAAACTAAAATTAGTGATGACATCATAGGGACAGAGTATGCCGTAATGTTGAAAAATATTTATGCGATCGCTGCAGGTATCGCACATGGTTTAGGCTACGGTGATAATTTTCAAAGTGTTTTAATGAGCAATGCCATTCGTGAAATGAAGCGTTTTATTAAGAAGATGCACAAAATGAAGCGCAACATTAATAACTCTGCATATCTTGGTGATCTTCTTGTGACGGGATATTCAACATTTTCGCGAAACCGTATGTTCGGGAATATGATTGGGAAAGGTTACACGGTAAAATCCGCACAAATGGAAATGAGCATGGTTGCTGAAGGTTATTATGCTACCAAAAGCGCCCATGAACTGAATAAGAAGAATAAGAAAAAAACACAATTACCAATTATCAATGCGGTCTATGAAATTCTCTACGAAAACAAAGATCCCAAAAAAGTCTTCAAAAAATTGACAGAAAAATTAGACTAATGCTATTTGACCAACACGCCCTTTAATTGCATTAATGGGAGCGTTTGCAAAGCATTGGTGTTAATGGTATTTTTTCTGAATAGGTAGGTTTTGTCACACATTTGTGTGCCTTCAAAAAATGTCACCTTAAATTCATTATTCAACTGAAGTACGTCATTTTGCATAAATTCTATTTTAGCATAACTTCTTGCTGGCAATAGTTTTATGGTGTGACGCATGACAGGCGTCATTTTATCGTTGGAGTAACCTCTAGACACGATGAGTACCGTATCTAAATCGACATCCTTATTATTGATGATATAGGCATTCCAGTCTTGGGTTTTATATTCAGGGTGTACTTCCTGAACAACAGCCACGAACACATCTTCAACCTTAGGGATTTCAATGTCTTTTTTCATCGCTTAAAGCGCACTCTTGAATTGTTCCAAGAATCTCACATCATTTTCGCTTAACAAACGAATATCACTGATTTGATGCAGAAGTAAGGCAATACGATCGATTCCCATTCCGAATGCAAATCCAGAATATTCTTTAGAATCAATCCCACAGTTTTCTAATACATTAGGATCTACCATACCACAACCCATAATTTCCAACCAACCGGTTCCTTTGGTCATCTTATAATCGGTTTCTGTCTCCAATCCCCAATACACATCAACTTCAGCACTTGGTTCTGTAAATGGGAAATAGGATGGGCGTAAACGTATTTTACTTTTACCAAACATTTCGGTGGTAAAATATTGCAAGGTTTGTTTCAAATCGGCAAAACTCACATCCTTATCGATGTACAGGCCTTCTACTTGGTGAAAGAAACAATGGGAACGCGCAGAAATCGCTTCATTCCTAAAAACACGACCAGGAGAAATCGTTCTGATAGGTGGTTTATTGTTTTCCATATAACGCACCTGCACAGAGCTGGTATGCGTTCGTAATAAAATATCAGGATTGGTCTGAATGAAAAACGTATCCTGCATATCACGTGCAGGATGATATTCTGGTAAATTTAAGGCCGTAAAATTATGCCAGTCATCTTCAATTTCTGGACCTTCACTCACGTTAAATCCAATACGTGAGAAAATATCTATAATTTGATTTTTTACAATTGAAATAGGATGACGCGCGCCAATCTCTATGGGCTCACCAGGACGCGATAAGTCACCATACACACCTTTAGTGTCTTCTTTGTTTTCTAGTTCTTCTTTTAAGGCATTGACTTTTTCTTCCGCAGTTTTTTTGAGTTGATTAATGGTTTGCCCAAACTCCTTTTTTTGTTCGTTAGCCACATTTTTAAACTCTGCGAAATACTGCTTAAGAAGTCCTTTAGACCCTAAATACTTGATACGAAAAGCTTCTACCTCTTCTTTGGATTGGGTTGAGAAAGCTTCGGCTTCTTCTATGAGTTCTTTAATCTTATCAATCATAATACCTTAAAATGAACCGCAAATTTATGAATTTTATCGAGATATGCGTTAGCGATGGAGGCATTTGTTGAAGCTCTTTTGTTGCTCAAGATGAGCAATTAAAAGCGACTGCCGAGAGCGCGACCCTTTGGGTAACGCCCGAATGCTAATCAATCAATTCGGTTTCTAAAAAATAATTAACGATGGCATCTTTCATAAGAACACTCTGTTCTCCAGCCTTTAAATGGGGTAATGCTTCTTTAACCTTGTAGTGAGGCCACCCATCTTCATCAACAAAATCGAACTCGTAATAACCATAAGGCATTAATAGCTTGCAAATGGCAATGTGCATTAAATCTAGTTTATGGTCTTTTTTAAACTTTCGATCCAATTGCCCTAATTCCTGTACACCAATAAGATAAATGATAGCGTCCAAATCTAATGGATCACCATCTGAAAATCGTGCAGATAATTTTTCGACAACTAGTTCCCAGCGCTGTTTTAATTGTTCGTCTCTTGACATAAGTTTTATTAACAGGTCAATAATTTGCAAAGTTAGTAAACTATACGTTCTCGTTCTGCGTTATTATTTTAAAATGAAAAAAATATGTACGTTTGTTAAAACTGACTAAACTATGGCGTTAATTGATATTATACTTGCTGCCTTATTGCTTTTTGGGCTAATACGAGGGTTTATGAAAGGGCTCTTTGTGGAAATAGCCTCACTTGTGGCTCTAGTAGCAGGTGTCTATGGTGCTATTCATTTCAGTAATTTTGCCGCGAGCTTTTTAGACAGTAAACTGGATTGGGATGAGAAATACATCAATATTGTAGCCTTTGCTATCACTTTTGTTATTATTGTTCTGGTTATTGCTTTGGCTGGAAAAGCCTTGACAAAACTCGCCAATTTTGCGGCACTCGGCATCTTAAATAAATTACTTGGTGGTGTTTTTGGCGCTTTGAAAATCGGACTCATATTAAGTGTAGTACTCATTGTTTTCGATAATATGAATAATGCCATTCCCTTTGCAGATGAGGAGGATTTAGAAACTTCTATTCTGTACGAACCCGTAAAAGGTCTCGCTCCTATGATTTTACCAAGTATTCTTAACAAAGGCAAAGAGGATCTCGAAGAAGACAAGACTTCTGAGGATGCCATTTAAATGTTTTTTTTTGAAGGATTAGTCCAAGTGATAAATTTCCATAATATCCGTTAGATATTTTTCAAAATCAATCTTCAGATCTATGAGTCTTCCCGAGTGGACATCAAAAACCCATCCATGCACAGTGAGTCCTCGATCTCTATAAGCTTTCTGAACAGCGGCAGTCTTAATTAAGTTAACGCACTGTTCTTTTACATTAAGTTCTACAAGCCGATCATATTTCTGCTCTTCATCGGATATGGCATTCAGTTCTGCTCTATGGATACGATAAACATCTCTAATATTTCGCAACCAGCCATTGAGTACACCGAGATCTGCAGATTGCATAGCGGCTTTCACACCTCCACATGCGTAGTGACCACATACAACAACATGATTTACCTTTAGGTGCGTGACGGCATATTCTACAACAGACATGGCGTTTAAATCAATACCTGAAACCATATTAGCTATGTTGCGATGTACAAACACTTCTCCTGGGCCCAAACCCATGAGATCCTCAGCAGTTACTCTACTATCAGAACAACCGATGTAAAGCAATTCTGGCTTTTGACCCTTCCCAAGGTCTTCGAAATAATTTTTATTGATCTCAAGTTTGCCTTTGATCCAATCATCATTGTTCTTAAATACTTTTGCTATATCCATCATGTCATTTTAGTAAACATCTTTAACATTTTCCTTTATCCAAGTTAGGCAAGTTTTAAAGTCTTTAAATATATGTTTCTCTGGAATCAAATCTGGAATGATTCCAATGCGTTCCATCATATATTTAGGTTGTTTTAATAGATTCACCAATAAGACATTCATGTTTTGTTTTTTAAGATCAACCAATACATCTTCCATGGCGTATAATCCCGATTGATCCATATATTGCATGCGTCCCATTCTAATGATAACCGTTTTGGCTGTAGGTGGAATTTGTTTCGCTAATTGCTGAAATTCTGAGGTCGAACCGAAAAATAAAGGCCCTTTGATGTGTTTGATAAAGACTTCTTCTTCGAGCTGCGATGGAAAACCTGTTTCGTCGGCCCACGCCTCCTCTTTTAAGGATTTCACATCGGAACGTTTGGCTGTTAAATCGCCTATTTTTTTCATAAATAACAAAGAGGCAATCACTAGTCCGATACCAACAGCATAGACCAAATTCCAAAAAGTAGAGAGCACCAATACGACTAACATTACAATCACTTCAGAGCTCACTTTAAACGGTCCAAATTTTAAATCTTTTGGTAACGCTGGAATGGCTTTCAAACCTTTATAATCCATCACACCAATTCCAACCGTTATTAAAATACCTGCTAGAACGGCTGCTGGAATTTTAGAGGCAACTGGTCCGAGGGCCAATAATACAACTAGTAATAGCACACCGGCAATCATTCCAGACAATCGCGTTTTACCTCCTGCATTAATATTGACAACGGTTCTAATCGTTGCACCAGCTCCAGGAATACCTCCAAAAATAGCTGCGATAGTATTTCCTATTCCTTGTCCAACCAACTCTTTATTAGGTTGATGTTTGGTCTTTGTCATATTATCGGCAACTACACTTGTTAGTAATGAATCGATGGCTCCTAAGAGCGCTAAGGTAATCGCTGTAAAAATATAGGGAGAGATAGAAGCCAAATTAAATTGTGTAAATATTTCCATTTTGGGTAGAGGTAATCCCGTTGGAATTTCTTCTATTGGTCGGTAGTTCAGATCAAAACCGTAAGCGATTCCAGAAATCACAATTAATGCGACTAATGCGCTGGGTACTTTTGTGGTAATACGTTTGAATCCATAAACGATAAAAATAGTTGCCAAGGCTAAGAGCAACTCTAACCAATTAATATTCTTTAAGGCTCTAGGAAGTATCTTTAGTGTGCCTAAAACTCCAGAGGTTGCAGATTTTGCTAAAGTCTTTGATTCTTTAGCGATATCAGCTTCAGTCATTTTTTTTGCTCTTGCAATAGTTTCTTCAAAATCTTCCAAAACCAGGATACCTTCACCTGCTTCTTCTTTCAAGATATTCTCTAATATAAGTTCTTCGGCTTGTGGCTTATACTGACTCACCAATGCCACATCTTCTTTTGGATAGTAGCCAATTGAAGGAAGAATCTGCGTCACTAAAATAATAACGCCAATCGCTGTCATAAATCCTGAAACCACCGGATAAGGAATGTATTTAATATACTTTCCAAAACCCAAAGCGCCGAGACCTATTTGTATTAATCCTGCCAATAAGAATACGGTTAGAATTGCAGGAAGTGCTTTATTCACATCTCCATCGTTCGCAGCAATTATCCCAGCAATAACAACCATACTTACAGCGGTCATTGGAGCCGTAGGACCAGATATTTGTGTGTTTGTCCCTCCAAATAATGCTGCAAAAAAACTAATAAAAATCGCGCCATAAAGTCCGGCACTAGGGCCTAAACCTGACGACACACCAAAAGCGAGTGCCAATGGCAAAGCAACAATACCAGCGGTGATGCCTCCAAAAGCATCACCTTTTATATTTGAAAAGAAATTCTTCATAGATTGACAGTTGGTTTTTTATTAAATGTAAGACATTTTATCAATAAACAATGTAGTCATTAAATATTATGCTATAATTAACACGACAGTTTGATTGACAATCTTGGATAAAAAAAACATTGCTAGTATAGCAATGCTTTTTTGACTTTTCTCTATTTCAAAGTATGCTGGTTCTACTCATAAAAATCAACAGCGCCTGTGTTAATATCGTACATGGCTCCTATAATTTTTATCTCTTTATTTTTCTCCATTTCAGAAAGAATCGGACTTTCTGCATGTATTCTATCAATAGTTAACTTGACATTTTTCTTTGATACTTCATCAACAAAATCCAAATTTTTAGAATTTCTTAAGCTTTCATCTTTGGGTTCTGTCACGGCATTCACAGCAGGTGTAATCTTTTCAATTAGTTTGGTTAGATTTCCCATTTCTGCATGGTCACACGCGCCTTTGACAGCACCACAGCTCGTATGACCCAACACTACAATTAATTTAGTGCCAGCCAATTTACAAGCAAATTCCATACTACCTAAAATGTCTTCATTTACAAAGTTTCCTGCGATTCTTACACTAAAGATATCTCCCAGACCCTGATCAAATACCAATTCGGCAGATACTCTAGAGTCAATACAACTCAAAATTGTCGCAAATGGAAATTGTCCTTCACTCGTATCATTTACTTGCTCAAGCAAATTTCGATTAGCTTTGAGGTTTTGCTGAAAACGTTTGTTCCCTTCTTTTAAAAATTGAATGGATTTCTCCGGCGTCATTGTTGCTTGTGTTTCTCTTGTATGTGCTTTCATCTTTTCGTATTTCTATAATTAATAATAATTCTTAACTGCAATTTATATCTGTGTATGTTGATTCGAGGAAATTAAAAAAGAAACCTTTAACTTAGAAATCATAGCATTCATGTCTAATGATTTTGCATCGTGTGTTTCTTTAGTGCCTTGCTCAGTTCTATCAATGTACAATAAATTAATTTGGTTTTTGGAAAGATAATTTCCCAAACTATTAATGGTGTTATCGTTCTTTTCAAATACATACTCCACAATGTCTTTTTCTAATGAATTTCTTTCAGTATCAAATTGTGCATTGCTTTTTAAAATTTGAAATGATCTCAACGGCTTTTTAGCATTGTTTTTTAAACGCTTCGAGAGCGTCGCTTCAAACAACTCTTCATGGCTATTTAAAAACCCAAGAGCGAATTCCTTTTCAGGTTCTATGGTATTTTTGTCATCCACAATCATAATGACACCATCGTAGTTTTTAATTACAAAATCTGTAATATTATCGCCTACGAACCCAAAGGATTTCGGTTGTCGCTTACCTATCACGATAACATCTGGTTGCTGATTTTGTATGTATTCTGAAATTTCATGTTTCACATTTCCGAATGCATATTTATGACTCACACCAACACCATAATTCTTAAAAACAGCATCTGTTAATTCTTGTATTTCATTTCCAGTGGCTGTATAAGATTGGTTAATATTACGAATAGCGGATAACTGACTTTCTTGGCCCACGATATCCGTTGGTTTTTTTACATGGAATAAATCAATATTGCCATCTAACATCTTAGCTAAACCAACAGTACTTTTTAACATCGTGTAAGTGTCACTCTTTAGATCAGATAGCACCAGAATTTTATGTCTTTTGTTTTCCATAACTCTTAGTATTAAACCGTTTTCGGTCGGAGTTTGAAAAATTCTATAAAACTATCAGGATTTTCAACAATACCTCTTTCTGATATAATTTGGATGTCTATATTTCTTTCTTTGGCCTTAAAGGCGAAGTCCTCTAAAATTTCTATGATATCATTATCAAGATATCTTGTCTTTCTCACATCCAATTCCAAATACGTATCTCTTGGTAAGCTATCTAGCTCTTTTAAAATTGCACCTTTATTAAAGAACGTTACTTCTTCAGCTAAGGTCATTTTTATTTTGTGTTTCCCATTACTTTTATCTTCAATATGAAGGAAATGTGAATTTTGATAACTCTTGATTAGAATCACAACGATACCAACTGCTAGACCTAAACCAATTCCCCATAGTAAATCGATAAATACGATTCCTAATACAGTGACAACAAAAGGCACAAATTGTTTCCATCCTGCCTGCCACATTTGTTTAAATAGTGAAGGCTTTGCTAATTTATAACCTACAATCAATAAGACTGCTGCGAGCACCGACAATGGGATCATATTCAGCAATCTTGGAATTAAAATCACAGAAATTAACAGTAGAAATCCATGAATAATTGCAGAAGCTTTACTTCTACCTCCAGATTGAATATTCGCTGAACTACGAACAATTACTTGAGTGATTGGTAAACCACCAATCATCCCAGAAATAATATTTCCTGTTCCTTGAGCTAACAACTCCCTATTGGTTGGAGTAACATTCTTGTGAGGATCTAATTTATCTGTTGCCTCTACACATAACAAGGTTTCCAAACTAGCCACCAACGCAATAGTAAATCCTACTAACCAAACATCCGGATTAGTAATTGCAGAAAATTTTGGAAAACTAAATTGCCCGAAAAATGACGCGGCATCTTCTGGAATTGGTACAGTAACAAGATGTGATTCAGCTATGGCAAGGGATTCACTAGATTGTGTCACGACGTAAAAAATGATTCCTACGACTACAGCCACTAACGGCCCTTGAATAATTTGAAATATTTTGGCTTTTTTTGATAACACTTTATCCCACAACAAAAGAATAGCCAAGCCAACAAATCCGATGATCATAGAACCTAGAATAATATTGTCAAAAATGTGTAGAATAGCTGAGAAAGTATTTTCTCCAGAAGCCTCAAAGAAGCTATCTGCACCTTCTGGTTCTGCATCATATCCAAAGAAATGAGGGATTTGTTTTAAAATGATAATAATCCCAATACCTGTGAGCATGCCTTTAATTACTGAAGACGGGAAATAATAACCAATTATTCCAGCTCTGGCAAATCCGAAAATCAATTGGATCACACCACCTATGACTACAGCCACTAAAAAGTTTTGATAGCCTCCCAAAGTACCAATTGCTGTAAGAACAATTGCGGCTAATCCAGCAGCTGGACCACTAACGCCTATTTTAGAGCCACTTAAAGCACCAACAACAATTCCTCCAACAATACCTGCGATAAGTCCTGAAAATAATGGAGCACCACTGGCTAATGCAATACCTAAACATAAAGGTAAAGCGACAAAAAACACGACTATACTCGCTGGCAAGTCATTCTTAATAGTTTTAAACATAAATAAATTCATTTGTGCCAACAGGTCAATCTATCAGCTAATTTTTAATACACTTTTTAGGACAACATTCGTCCTAGTTCAAAAAATTATGAAATGAATTCTGGAGGAGGAGATATTAAATTAAGATGCGGTTTAGGATAGTTTTTGAAGAAATAAACATGTTGTTTTCTCTTATCGAACCCCTTAATGTAATCGAGAAGATGCATGGATTCAGCATAAAAGATTTTTCCTTCCTTAGCTATTTCATGACCCTTTTCTTCTTCTTCTTCATTAATTGTATAGAAGCATGAAATATCAATAGTATCATCAATTGCCATAACAACAGAAGGCGCTGTAATAAGCGCTGCAAATATCATCAAAAAAAAGATAGCGGTTAGCTTCTGTATCATAGTTGGCTATAAAGTTGTTAAAGATAGTGATTGATTTAGGATTCAGTGTTAAAAATTCTTTAACATTTTAATGTCCTCGTTCAGAACCCATCCGGTTTTTCCATCAGACAGCTCAATTTTTTTCCAATTGTTTACAGTGTCTAAAACCTGTACTTTGGTTCCTTCATGTAGTTTAAAAGATTCAGAACTTCTCAAATTAGGCTCCGATTTTATCTGTGCTTCTTGAGCAAACACAATCGCAGGTTGGTACTGCTCCTCCATATGATACTTATGAAAGGCAAAAGCCAACGCAATCATTCCTAGCAATAAAAATGACAAACTAGATACAAATGCCAAACGTTTTTTAGCGGTACTCGTGGTAAAATAATACAGTAAAAATAGAACGACAAAAAGGACGACTAAACCTACAGATAATTTACCCCAACTTTCAAATCCCATTGTATTGGTTATTCGATTTAAGAGTCTGGAGAAGCCAACTTCTGGAACCGTCTCAATATCATCTATAGTCATATTTCGTGCAAACGCGATATTCTTATTGATGTCTTTATCATTAGAATCTAAGAGCAATGCCTTCTCGTAATAATAGATGCTTGGCGCAATATGATTGAGTTTGTAATGTGCATTTGCCATATTAAAGTACAAAGCTGCCGAGTGTTCTCCCGATTCTAAAATGGCTTCATATTGATCAATGGCTTCGGTGTATTTTCCATCATTGTACAAGGCATTGGCCTTTTCAAAAAGCGATTCATTTTGACCTAAAACCGTCAAATGTACTAAACAAATTACTATGTAAATGACTCGTTTCATCTTACTTAATTTCCTTATCTATAGTAGCAATAGCAGATGCCGACTTCTCATAATCCTGTTGCATTTCAACGTTAGTTATAGGCGTGTACCTAGCCAACTCACAATGCTCCAAAATGCTGATAAACTCGTTCACTGTTTCTGTATTGACTTGTCCTTTCAATAACAAATCCTCTATCTTCTCTTTACTGAAATCGGAGGTCTCCAGATGAATTTTTGCTTTTAGATAATTATGTAGCGCTTTTTCTAAGGCAATATAAAAAGCCTCCTTTTGGCCAAGTGATTTTTTAGCTTCACTCAAATAGCGCTTCGCCAACCTATCAGCCTTTCGAATACGGTTTCCGAAGATATCTGCATCACGCTCTTCTTTCTTCTTGCGGTAAACAATGGCTAATGGTATGGCTAATAATGGTAATAACAAAGAGCTCCAAAATCCTGTTGATTTAAAAAATGGCGTTTGCATCTGAGGTTTCAGATTCGCCGTAGTTTTGATAAACGCAAATGGCTCACTGCTAAGTGTTATCGCATTTTTATTGGCATCAGCCGATGCAATATTATCATCGCCAGAAGAATTATTTACTGGACCTTCAATCACATCAATCACAATTTCTCCTGAGGATACACGTTTGTAGCTTTCCGTTTCTAAATCAAAGTATGAAAATGAAATACTTGGAATTGGGTATTTCCCTTTGTATTGCGGAACTATAGTGTAATTATCAGAAATAGACCCATTCATTCCTGAAAGGTTTGTTCTGATGTTTTCATTGTGCTCGGGTTCATAAACTTCCAAAGAACTAGGTAAGGTTAATTTAGGCAACTGAAATAAACTTAAGTTCCCGTTTCCTGTAACCTCTACCATAGCTTGTAAGGATTCCGAAGCATTCAGTTGAGATTTAGACGTCTTTACATTAAATTCAAAATTCCCAACTGCTCCTGTAAAATCATCAGGTTTTCCTTGTTCAGGAAGTGGCTTCACATTGATGGTACGACTGCCAGCAGAAACCGTTCTATTCACTTGAGCCATATGACGACCACCGAATATATCTCTTCTATTGGTAGGCACTTCAACCGTGATATCTAAGGTTAAAGGCTCAATTTCCAACTTCCCTGTTTTCTGAGGATAAAGTACCATTTTTCGCAGTACCACATATCTATATTCTTCCCCTTTGTAAGTGCCATTTTGAATTCTTAGTCCGTTGACATCTATTTTCTGGCTCCAGAAGTCGTTATACCTTGGATTATTCACTTCTCTCCAATTACTCACACCAGCAGCTGTAGAGACGTATAATTTATAAACAACTGTAATCGCCTCATTGAGATAAGGGTCTGATTTGGAGACCTCTGCGACCAAATGTATATTTTCTGTCGCAATGCCTTCAACATTGTAAGGATCATTAGGACGCTTTACTGCGTTGGTCACAACAACACTCAAAGATTCTGACTTATACTGTTGTCCTTGAATTTCAATAATAGCTTCACCTATTTTAAAGGTTCCTTTTCTTTTAGGCGCTAAGAAATAGCTATAGGTTTTGGTGTAGGAATGTGAACCGTTTAACCACGAGTTACTTACGGAAGTATTAGGACCTCCTACAACATCAAAGTTGGAAAAGTCTGGAGGATTAAAGTTATCACCATCCTTGTTCATGATAAAATCAATACGTAAACGTTCATTGACGCCCAACTTTTTCTTACTGACCTTAGCTTCAAATGATACTTGCGAAAAAGCAGCACTTGTCATGAGCATGACTATTAATATCCCTATGTACTTTAAGATTTTCATCTCAATATCATGTTCGATTTTATTAAACTACAATTACCAGTCTTTTTCTGGTTTCACTTTTGGCCCTTTTTGTTTTTGAGCATTCATTTTTTCTTGGACCTTTTGCTCTTGATTATTCATAGCTTCCAAAAGGTTTTTTATTTGCTGTGGAGATAACTGACCAGGCTGAGGCTTTGGTTTACCTTTCTGCTCTTGATCATCTTTCTTTTCATCACCTTTTCCTTGGTCTTTTTCATCCTTAGGTTTTCCATCTTCATCTTTCTGATCGTCCCCTTCTTTTTTATCTTGGTCCCCTTGATCTTTAGGGTTGTCTTTCTTTTCTTCGTCTTCTTTTTTGTCCTTGTCCTTATTCTCGTCTTCTTTATTTTCGTCTTTTTTCTCCTCTTCCTGCTCTTGCTTTTTGTCCTCTTCTTGTTGCTTAGCGCATTCCTGTGCCACAACTAAATTATAACGGGTTTCATCATCTGAAGGATCATTTCTCAAGGCATTTTTATAGGCCTCTACTGCTTCCTTACACAAGTTTTCCTTCATCAGAATGTTGCCCATATTGTGGTATGATTGATGTTTTTCCGATTTAGACGTTGCGCTTTCAGCTGCTTGCATATGACGGTATAATGCCTCGTCAAAATTGCCTTTTTCATAATAGGAATTTCCCAGGTTATAGGTTCCTGCAACTACTGATGGCGCTTTTGAAATAGCCTTTCTATATTCCTTTTCAGCGGATATAAAATTATCTCCTTCAATAAGTTCGTTCGCCTGATATACATATGTTTTGGCGGCTTTTTCGGTTAACTCTTGGGCTTTTTCCTTGTCTTTGTTTTGTGCAAAAGACGTGGTAACCAAAACTACTGAACAACAAAAAGCAATGATATTTTTCATACTATTCTTTGACTTTAAACATGGTATTGAGATACATTTTTTCCCACTTACCATCCTTATAGGTTCCAACTTTAAAATTATAAGTTTTGTCATCTACATACTCCCACATATCAGTGAGTACTGCGCCTCCATAGGTGTAATTATAGAGGATATTTTTTCCTTCTGAAAGTACCGTTCCTTGTGTCACATTTCCAAAGACATCAAACTCCCAAAAACGCATGGTATTTGCAGATGCATCAAATTGTCGCACACCATGATTTCTGTGGCCATATAAGGTTTGCTCCGGATTTATAAATCCTTTTGAATCAACAATAACTAACGTGTTTTCTAGATCAAAACTGAAGGTGATTTCCTGTTTGAATTTTGGTCCGTTGTTTTCCCACTGACCTTCTGCCACCCATGTTTTATTTACCAAATTTTGAAACATACTCAAATGACCTTGTTGTCCATTAACAAGGCACGGACTTATAACTAAGAGCATTATTAATGTGTTAAACGTCACTTTCATATTTAGTAAATAGCAATATATAAAACAGTTGGACTTGACATAGTTAAATAATTTATAAAATATTTCTTCAGACGTATTATAGGTCTTCATTGAATAGGTTGAGTCGTTTTAACCAACCTGTTTTACGTTCCAAAAAGAAGATATCAATGAATAAGAAGAATAAGCCAAAACCCAAAAACCACTGAAATTGATCTTTATAATCGGCAAATTCCTTGGCTTCAAATTCTGTTTTGTCCATGCGATTTAGAATGTCTTTAATTTCTGCGATAACATCAGACGTATTGTCGCCTTTGATGTAGGCACCATTGGCTTCATTTGCAATGTCTTTTAATGTTTGCTCATTAAGTTTGGTTACGACGGTTTCCCCTTGACTATCTTTTTTATAATTTAAAAGAACACCATTTCTCTTAATTGGGATTGGTCCGCCTTTTTCATCTCCAACACCAATGGTGAATATTCTGATACCTGCTTCACTTGCTTCCTCAGCGACATTACTGGATGCATTACTGTGATCTTCACCATCCGAGATAATTATAAGCACACGATTGGTTTGTTCCTCATCATCAAAATAAGTTTTCGCAAGCTCAATGGCTTCATTAATTGCCGTTCCTTGAGACGATAACATATCGGTATTCATATTTTGCAAAAACATTTTGGCCGATGCATAATCTGTTGTTATTGGCAATTGTGGAAATGCCTTTCCTGCATAGGCAATAATACCAACACGGTCGCTTGCCAAATTATTGATGATTTGGGTTACCAATTGCTTGGATTTATCCAATCGATTGGGTGCGACATCCTCTGCGAGCATACTCTTTGATACATCTACGGCAAATACGATATCTACGCCTTGACGTTTAACGGTTTCGAGTTTCGTTCCTATTTTAGGGTTTACTAACGCTATCGCCAAGCAACCAAATGCCAAACAAAGGGTCATCAATTTTAAGATCCCCTTGAATAACGATTGATTTGGACTCAAACGTTTTAAGAGTTTCGTATTAGCAAAACGTTTCTGAGTGCGATATTTCCAAAATTGAAGTGTCGCAAACAGAACAATCATTACCGGAATTAACAGCAATATCCAAAACCAAACTTTTTCTTCTAATTGAAAATCAAACATAATCTCTACACAAAGCTTCTAAATATGGTTAATCTAAGTAAGAACTCCAACAGCACTAATCCTAGTGCAATAAGCACCAATGGTCGGTATTTTTCATCATAAGTGGTATACTTGATTTCTTCAATCTCAGTTTTTTCCAACTTATTGATTTCGTTGTAAATCTCTTTTAATTTTTTATTATTCGTAGCTCGGAAGTACTTTCCTCCAGTGGCATCGGCTATCTCATTCAGTAGGTCTTCATCGATTTCTACTTGAACGCGTCTGTATTGGAAGCTACCATCTAGGTTTATTGAGTAAGGTGACAATGCCATGCCGTTAGTGCCCAAGCCTATCGTATACACTTTAATCCCATATTCAACCGCCAATTCACTGGCGATTTTTGGATCTATAAAACCTGAATTATTAACACCATCCGTTAACAATATAATGACCTTACTTTTGGCTTTACTATCCTTGATTCTATTGACAGCAGTTGCTAATCCCATACCAATGGCTGTTCCACTTTCAATGATGGTATTGTATTTTATATCTCTAAGGGACCTCAACACGATGGCTTTATCACTTGTAATTGGCGTTCTCGTATAACTTTCTCCGGCATATTCAACCAGTCCAATTCTATCATTAGGACGACCTTTAATAAACTCGGCTGCCACATTTTTTAAAGCTTCGAGTCGATTTGGCAACAAATCTTTTGCTAACATACTGGCTGATACATCAATAGCCATCACAATGTCAATCCCTTTGGTTGTTTTGGTTTTAGTAGTTTCATCTGAAGTCCTAGGTCGTGCTAGAGCGAGAATCAAAAATGACAACGCCAACATCCTAAAAACAAAAAGAAGCGGACGTAATTTTGCCAGCCAAGAATTGGCTACTTTAAATCCTTTTACACTTGATATTTTCAGTTCTGCTGTTTGGTACTTTCGTTTAAAGACGTACCATAAAATCGCCAGTGGCAAAAGCAAAAACAGCCACAAAAATTCTTTATTTAAAAACTCAATTCCTTCAAACATTAGTTATCTACTTTTTTGAGTTCAACAGACGCTAATACACGGTCAATTATCTGATTGGCATAGTCATCCTCATTATTCCAAACCATGATCACTTGTTGGATCACATTTTCTGCCGTAAAAGCTAAAATGATATATTCGCCAGAACGATATTCGCCTTCTTTATCTGTTGGAAATTGCGCAGTCCCATAAGCCTTAAGACCTTCGGCCGCATTTGGTGTGATATATTGTTCTTTTTTAACGATAATATCTTGCACACCGTTATTCTCGTACATTTTGATATTGCCTTCCACCACTAAATTCAGGTCTACTTCGTTTTCCTTGTCAGTTTTAGGTAGTTTTGTCGTGCTTACTGCAATATTTAAAGGGCTTTCAAGGTCACCATATGAGAACATGGTCATTTTAACCTGCTTTAAGGTATCGACTGCCTGATTTTCAACACGTTCTAATACTACTGGTGTAGAAATCATTATTGGAGGCACACCATAATCACTTTGCACCCATTCACTTTCCAAGAGCTGTTTACTCTCATTTCCCGTAATGGTATCTACCACATATTTAAACCCATATTTCAGTCCGAAACCAACAAATACAGCTACAAGCAGTAAAATTCCTGCCATGACGGTTAACCAAATTTTTCGGCGTTTTTTCTTTCTCTCTTGGGCTTCTCGATATTGTTGATCCAACAGTTTCTCCTCTTCTGTTGGTTCTGGTAGCGCTTCTTTTACCTGGTCAATTTCAATATCAATCGTGTTTCTGTCTAGTTTAGCCAATTCAATGTCTGGCGCAGATTTGGCAAATTTTACTAAGTCGGCACGCTTCAGAATAGTTTCTATATTCTTTATATCATCATTACTTAATTCAATTTGATTGGCATCTTTGAGCATATTCAACCGATCTACCAATTCATCAGTCGTGCTTTCAAGAGCGCGATCGTATACTTTTTCATCTAAGTATTTTCTGATAATAAATGTTAATTCAGAATAGTAATCTTTCAGTTCTTCACGTTGTAAATAATTACTTTCGTCTAACTTTTTGAGTGCCAATTTCGCTCTGTCGTAAGGTGGCAATAAGGCTATTTCTTCTTCCTCCGTTAACGGTTTTTTTCTCCAAATAAACCAATAAATTAAAAAAGCACATAATGCCGTAAACAATAAGGCAATGAGTGCGTATTTCCATCCATTTCCAGATACTTGTTCAACTTCCATCATGGGCTTGATGTCATATAACTTTTGCTTGGTCGTATCTACAGCAACAGTATTCACCTTCACCATTAAGGAATCGGTATACAATGTTTTGGAACCAACGATAATTTTCTGCTTTGGAATCATGTATGAACCTGAATCAAACTGCGTTAAGCCATAAGACTTTATGAGTTTGAATGTCGATTCATTTTTAGTGGTGTCGATTTTATAGGACTCGATCATTTCTAGAGGCAAAAAGGTCTGCCCTTCCGGAAATACAACCAAGTTTGTAGAATCTGTCTCAACTTGAATGTTATAGGTGATTTGTTCACCAATTTTGATTTGAGTTGTATCTACAGATGATTCCACCTGCGATTGTGCGCTTGTTGTAAAAAGTAAAGCCGTTAGGAAAAGAGAGATCGTTAGATATCTCCCTAATATTGAAAATCCTGTAAATGTATCTAAACCTTTCAAATTACAATTTGTTCTCATTTGTATGCTATCCTCTTCTTTTAAAATAACCCAATAGCTTCTTTACGTAACTCTCATCGACGCGACAATCAATGGTTCCAGATCCTGATTTAGTAAAAACATCTTTAAAATATTCAACGCGTTCTTTATAATGGCATGCATAATTTTGTCGAATGGTCTTAGAACCTGTATTGACTAGCACCAATTCACCAGACTCTTCATCTTGCATTTGTACCATCCCCAAATTAGGAATCGCTTCTTCACGTTTATCATAAACTCTAATCCCTGTAATATCATGTCGTCCTGCAGCAATTTTTAGGTTTTGCTTGTAATCGTCTGCCATAAAATCGCTGAGCATAAATACAATCGCTTTTTTCTTCATAACATTGGACAAGAATTTTAGAGCTTCGGCCACATCTGTAAGTTTGCTTTTTGGCTCAAACTCTATCAGTTCTCTAATAATTCTTAACACATGAGAACGTCCTTTTTTTGGCGGAATATAAAGTTCTATCGCATCAGAAAAGAGAATCAGTCCTATCTTATCATTATTTTGTGTTGCGGAAAAAGCGAGGGTCGCTGCAATTTCAGTAACAATCTCGTTTTTAAATTGCTCATCTGTCCCGAAGAGTTCTGAACCTGAAATATCAACCATTAACATCATAGTTAATTCACGTTCTTCTTCAAAAACTTTTATAAAGGGTTCGTTATAACGAGCCGTGACGTTCCAATCAATGTTCCGAACATCATCTCCAAATTGATATTGTCTTACTTCGGAAAAAGTCATACCTCGACCTTTAAAGGTCGAATGATATTCACCTCCAAAGATGTGATCAGACAAACGACGTGTCTTAATCTCAATTTTTCGAACTTTTTTAAGTAATTCCTTAGTATCCATTTTATTGTTTGTCATGTCGCTCATGTAGCGATCACTGTCTGATTTCTATTGAACAAAGATTATTGTGTTCGTACCTCTTCAGGAATGACAATCTAATTATGGCACTTCGATTTCGTTAACAATCTTATTAATAATATCTTCGGAAGTCACGTTTTCTGCCTCAGCCTCATAAGTTATCCCAATTCTATGTCTGAGCACATCATGTACTACAGCTCTCACATCCTCAGGAATCACGTAGCCACGACGTTTTATAAAGGCATAACATTTTGCGGCAGTTGCTAAATTTATACTTCCACGAGGAGAGGCTCCAAATGAGATGAGTGGTTTTAAGTCTGGTAAGCGATATTGATCTGGATAACGTGTTGCAAAGATGATGTCTAGAATGTATTTCTCTATTTTCTCATCCATGTAAACTTCTCTTACTACGCTTTGCGCCTTGATAATTTGATCTGTAGAAACCACAGGATTCACTTTATCCCAATCACCTTTTAAATTGGCTCTCATAATGAGTTGTTCCTCAGTTTGTTTTGGATAATCTATAACTGTTTTCAGCATAAATCGATCTACTTGTGCTTCAGGTAAAGGATAGGTACCTTCTTGTTCCACAGGGTTTTGGGTGGCCATTACTAAGAACGGTTTATCTAGAATGAACGTTTCATCACCAATCGTGACTTGTTTTTCCTGCATTGCTTCTAACAAGGCCGATTGGACTTTGGCAGGTGCTCTATTAATCTCATCTGCGAGTACAAAATTGGCAAATATGGGCCCTTTTTTGATAGAAAAGTCATTCTCCTTCATATTATAAATGAGCGTTCCAACAACATCTGCTGGCAATAAATCTGGTGTAAACTGAATCCTACTAAAACTACCATGCACAGCTTGTGATAAGGTATTAATGGCTAATGTTTTTGCCAAACCAGGCACACCTTCTAGTAATATATGTCCACGACCAAGTAATCCTATAAGCAGGCGTTCAACCATGTGTTTTTGACCCACAATGACTTTGTTCATTTCCATCATTAACAAGTCCACAAAAGCACTTTCTTTTTCTATTTTCTCATTAATGCTTTTAATGTCTATTGTTCCAGTATCTTCCATTCTTTATAATATTTTAAACACGATATTTACCCTTGTTTAATTAAGTATCGCAAATTGTTAAAATTTTTGCTGAGTTGCTGTTAAGAATTGGTTAAAAATAAAAGAGCAGTGCCATGGACACTGCTCTCAAAATGATGTATATATTTATTTTTATTGAAAATCGACGGCATCAATAAGGGTATTCTCACCAACGACCACTTCTACATCTTGTATAACGACAGGCAAATAACCTGATTCTGGGTCTGGTGTAAAGGTCACATCATAAGTTCCAGAAGGCACACCTACAAGTAAAAAATTACCATCTACATCTGCATAGGTTGAGATAACTTCTGAACCTGCAGTGATGCTAACTTCCGTTTGTACATCAATAGGAAGAATACTACCACTAATGGTTCCTGTAGAAACTTCTGCTGAAGCTCTGATGACAGGTTTTAATATGATATTTCCGGAATTTCCAGCAGTTACAACAGAATCATCAACGTCAAAATCTAACCAAAAGGTGTATTCAAAATTAGGTTCTAAAACCTCGTTAACTTGAACTTTTAGGCCAGATTGTTGTGCACTAGGAGTCGTTAATGGTTGTGAAACACCATCGATGACAACCGTGTTGTCTTCTCCTAAAACTAGACGAATTTGATTGAGCATTCCTGAAGGTACTTCGTAATTGTCTGCAAGCAATACATTAATACCACCTGTTAAATCTAATAGATCATACACGCCAGTGTTTATCGCTTCTAAACTTTGCCAATTATCATCATCTGTGTCATTATTTACTTTGACCATAACGTCTACTACCTCCACATAAACATGTTCAAAATTTCCAGGTTCATCTACTAACTTAACAGTTAATTTAGATGTTCCTTGAACTGAAGTAGATGCATCATCATCACTACAGCTAAATAAGGCTAATGAAAAAAATGTGACTAATAAAAGTGTTTTGATTTTTGTAAATTTCATAATAGTGTTTTGAGTTAATATACCAATATATACGCTGACACTATTGAATGAGGATGTCAACAGATATTAAAGTTCTGTTAAAACTAGAACAACTCGAAACGTCTTAATAAGGTATTCATTTTAGGATTTAACTGAGCGTCCCCTGTAGAATTTAAAATCACTGAGTCATCAATTTCAAATTCAATCAAAAAATCGTACACCATATTGGCTACTAATTCCTTTTGTACCATATTGATAGATGCACTTTCATAGGCTTCAGAACAATGAAGTGTGTATTCTATACCATTTTTTTTAACGGTATGATCGTCACCTAAAACAAGTTTGATATCATAAATAAAACCCACTGGAACTTCTTCAAAGTCGACCAAAGTCACCACGTCATCATTTGTTATATCGGATAAATCATGAACCCCTGTATTGATCGCATTCAAACTCACCCAAGCATTTGGGTTGGTCATGTTTTCCATTACACGTAACTGAACGTCCAAAATCTCAATTTTTGCTTCACTGAATACACTTTCAGTTCCTTGAATTTTTACAGTCACTAAACTACTATTATCGAAAGTTTCTGTATCATATTCTTTGGAACAGCTGTTCAGAAAAACAAATGATAAAACACACAACACTATAGATTTGAAAGTTACTTGGCTTGACATGATTTGGGGCTTTGAATAATTCTTTAGCAATGATACTTTCTTCTTTTAGTTTTGACTATTTTTATACATGAATTGCAGAAAAAACCATATAAACTGAAAAAAAAGTGCGATATTCTCGATTAATTGCAGGCACCATGACTTGGGGATCATGGGGCAAAAAACTACAACAAAAAGATATGATTGATTTAATGCACCATTGCATTGATCATGATATTACGACGTTCGACCATGCTGATATATATGGTGGTTATACCACTGAAGCCGATTTTGGTAAGGCTTTTAGTTCTAGTGGGATTCATCGCGACACAATTCAATTAATAAGCAAATGTGGCATCCAATATATGAGTGAGAATCGGGATAATACGGTGAAGCATTATAACTACTCGAAAGATTACATTGTATGGTCGGTTGAAACATCTCTAAAGCATTTACAAACAGACTATCTTGACTTGTTACTATTGCATAGACCGAGTCCGTTGATGCATCCAGATGACATTTCTGAAGCCGTTGAAACATTAAAGAAAAAAGGACTTATTAAAGCTTTTGGTGTTTCGAATTTCACGAGATCTCAAATGGAATTATTGTCTAAAAACATGGATCTCTCGGTGAACCAAATAGAATTTTCATTGACACAACATTCAGCCATGCATGATGGTACTTTAGATTATATGATCACCAACAATTTATTACCGATGGCTTGGTCACCACTTGGCAGTGTCTTCAGAGAAGACACAGAGCAAACGAGACGCATTCACGCTCAACTAGGAGAATTATTGGAGAAATATGATGCAACAGAAGATCAATTGCTTTTGGCTTGGATATTACAGCATCCTTCCAAAATACATCCAGTGATTGGTACAACCACTAAAAAACGGATTACGAATGCTGCTAAAACCATCGCGATTCAACTGGAGTTAGAAGATTGGTTTAAGATTTTAGTAGCATGTCAAGGACATAAAGTTCCATAAAACAAAACATATGATGAAACAAACGGCATTAATTACTGGCGCAACAAGTGGTATTGGAAGAGCGACCGCTCATGAATTTGCGAAACATGGCATACAATTAATTCTTTGTGGTAGGCGTCAAGAACGTTTAGATACCATTGAAAAAGCCTTGAGTAAGCAAACAGATGTTCACACCTTAAATTTTGATGTGCGCGATAGAATAAAAACATTAGAAGCCATAGCGTCTTTACCTAAGGCGTTTCAAAACATTGATATTTTGATTAATAATGCCGGCAACGCTCACGGTTTAGATCCTATTCAATCTGGGGATTTAGATGATTGGGATGCCATGATGGATATCAACGTGAAAGGACTCTTGTATGTGAGTAAGGCCATTATTCCACAAATGACAGAGCGAAAGAGCGGACATATCATTAACATTGGCTCTTCCGCAGGAAAGGAAGTTTATCCAAAAGGGAATGTTTATTGTGGGAGCAAACATGCTGTTTTAGCAATCACGGAAGGCATGCGTATTGATTTAAATCCGTTCGGTATCAAGGTAACCGCCATAAATCCTGGTCTTGTTGAAACCGAATTTTCAAAAGTACGTTTTAAAGGCGATTCTAAAGCCGATAATGTATACAGTGGTTATAAAGCCTTACAACCAGAGGATATCGCAGAGATGATTCAATTCGTCATTTCGCGACCATCGCATGTTAATATCGCAGATGTTCTTATGTTTTGTACGGCTCAAGCCAATTCCACTATCGTTAACAAAAATGACTCTTAATTTTAAAATAGTTCTAATATCTGTGCTTCCATGAAACAACGATTGAGACCTTGTTTTTTAATATTATGGATGCTTCCAATGTGTTTTTATAGCAGTGATTCCAAAGCTCAAACCATTGAAGACCCGAACATCATTTCTTATGTGGTCAATTTAAAAAAACAAACACTCAAATTCTTCCATAAGAATGATCTAGGGACCAATTTTGGTAATTTTCAATCTTTACGGGAAACACTTGAAGCATCAAATCAAAAGTTAAGGTTTGCCATGAATGGAGGCATGTACCTCAACGATGGAACACCACAAGGATTATACATTGAAAATGGTGAGATTCTAAAAGACTTAGACACTACCAAAGAGGCTTATGGTAATTTTTATCTCCAACCTAATGGCATATTCTATTTTACAAAGTACGATGAAGGTGTTGTTTGCAAAACATCAGAATTTGAATTAACGCCAGATATTTTATACGCGACACAATCGGGACCAATGCTGGTTATAAACTCTAAAATTCACTCAGCATTTGTAAAAGGCTCTAAGAATCTTCATATTAGAAATGGTGTTGGTATTTTACCGAATGGTCACCTATTGTTTGCCATGTCTAAAGACCTCATAAACCTCTATGATTTTGTCGAATATTTTCAGAAACACGGCTGTAATAATGCGCTATACCTTGACGGTTATGTTTCAAGAATGTTTCTGCCGGAAAAGAACTGGGAACAATTAGATGGACAATTTGGAGTTATAATTGCTGAGATAGAACAATGATTAACAAGCGGCTCCTTATAAAAAATTTACTCGCTCACAATGATGAGAATAGTTTTTATGACAAAAAAAGAAAAGTTGATATTTCCTATAAAGAAGGTAAAGCTAAATTCTTAAAACATATCTGTGCGCTCTCCAATAGTAATCCAAAAAACAACTCTTATATTGTAATAGGTGTTGAGGATGAAGACAATAAAATAATTGGAGTTCAATTTTTTGACGACAGTAAAATTCAAAACCTCATTAATGCGTATTTAACAAATCCTCCTATTGTTCAGTACGAGAATATTCCTTTTCCGCACTTACCAGATGATAAGGTCGTAGGTCTAGTCACCATTAGACCAAATGATCAAATTACATCTCTTAGAAAGAATATCTGGAAATACTATGGTGGTTCCGTATTTTTTAGAGATGGTAGTATGAGTATGCCCAAGGTTTTTGATATTGAAATCCAAGATGTCAATTCCGCCATAGTAACTGCCATAGAATCGCATGCACAAAATAACATTGAGTACACATTGGATGGCGTTTTTGATTTTATGAATAAACGAAAAGATTACCATCCACAATACAAAGTATTTAAGGAGTATTTCGTGCTCTGTTGGTCTGGACAAAAAAAGCAGGTGAAGTCCGAAACCTTTTATTCTCGTGTTGATATTGAATTGATTAATGAGCAAGTTCGATTATTTTTTTCCACCTTAGATGAGGTTTCCATATCGTATAACAATGATAATTTTAAAATTGTAGAATATGTGAGTTTGGGACTTCAAAATGATCATAAGTACTACAAATTAGAAGAAACGGTGATTCGTTTTGAAGACAATGCGAGCTATACCATAGAAACGAAACTCCTCTTTGAACCGCCTCAGTATGATAAAAAAGTACTTCATCATATTTACAATGCCAACAATGCCATTTTAGAGAAGTTAAAAAAAGGCTTAATGTTAAATAAAAATGAAGAACAGGATCTTAAAAACCTTCCTGCAACGTATTTAATTTGTTACCTAAATTTGTTTCATGATGCCATTCATAAACTGACAGAAGCTAAGCCTTATTTAAAAAAACACAGTAAGGCGGTTTATGATTCGTACCAGGAAGTCATTAGAATATTAAGAAAAGTTAAGTATAGTTAAATAAAAAAGGTAGGCTTTATTCAAAGACTACCTAGATTAAATTTTGTTATTTACGTTAACTAATCTACTTTTTTGTAAGGGCATACCACGGCATGCGCTATGACATAAATTGGTCCTTCTACATCATCAATTTTATAGGAGTCTACTGACACTCCATCTGGCAAATCATGACTAAATGGATATTGTCCAGGAGCGACAGTGAATTGACCATTTCGTTTTGTAGGAAACTTTTGATTTCCTACATAGACATGTGTTTCGAAGAAACCATAGCCGTCATTAGCCACAAAATCGACCAAAACATAATTAGATTCATAATGAACATACAATGTTCCTATTTCTTGCCCATTATCAGTATTACATTGACCAGCAGCTTGATATATAATGTAGGACTGCGTATGCGTAGCCGTTAGTGGGCCAATAGACCAACCCCATTTATTTGATGTTAAGTCTGGGTCGTTTAAAAAGCATATGGCTTCATCTTCTTTTCCGTAAGCATAAGCTGTTTCACAGCCATCTTCTTGTTTTGGCTTACGATCCAAATTTGAGTCATCATTAATAGTGTCTTGTTCGCAAGAGAATAACATTACTAACAAAGACAATGCAAAAATTCTTAGAATAGATTTCATAATATCATTAATTGGTTAATAGCATCATAAAGCTACTAAAAAGCTAAACGTCCTTATAATTATTTTGCTTTATTTCGTTGAAAAACAACATATTAAAGACTAAATAACCTTACAGACCCATTCTTAAAGAAAAGTCGTACAGAAAATAAATACCACAAAAAAATGGTCAATTATCTATGAAATTTTCATTATTGGACCGTTCATAGAGATTTTTTTGTCATTTGTAGAATTTTTAAAGCTTCATATCGAAATATTCGCAATTTAGCAGTGCTATTAATCAATTACACAGAACCTTATTTCAGATTCGATTATTCGAAAATGATTTAAGGTTTTTGTCTTTATTATACATCGAGATTTCAGTTGAAATTCAATCCCTACATCCTTAACGATTTGTTATAATTCTTAAATTCGATGCAACAAGTGATAGTAAAATACCATTCATACAGTTTTTTTTACCGCTCATAGTTTTTTTTCTAGGAGTGCGTATTTTTTTACGATTTTAGCAGTGCTATTAATCAATTACATATAACCTTGTTTCAATGTCGTCCTTACGATTGAGAAACAAGGTTTTTGTCTTTTGTAGACTTATATAAAATTTAATTTAGGAAATGTATTCTTCAAAATAGTGTGATCGTTTACATCCATCCATTTACTAAGTATTGTTGCATAAACCGACCTAAAATCAACACTGTATTTCAGATCGCCATTATCATCCAAATCTGATAGACTCCCAAGCTCATTGTAGAACCCTGGAGTCTTCAACTTACTACCAATAATGAATAAATTACTTGCGGCTCCATGATCAGTTCCAAAAGCAGCATTTTGCTTCACGCGTCGGCCAAATTCAGAGAATGTCACAATTAAAGTGTCATCAAAACCACCGCTTTGCTTTAAATCATTAACAAATGCCTCGATGCTATCTGCATATATTGTTAGAAGTCGTGATTGAACATTCACTTGGCGTGCATGTGTGTCAAAACCTCCCAATGACGCATAAAACACCTTGGTCTCAATCCCTGAATTTATGAGTTTTGCCATCGTCTGTAACTGTTTCCCAAATTCATTTTGAGGATAATCTACAGAACTTGAAGCTGCTTTATGCTTTTCAAAAATATACTTTGCCGAAGATTCAGCCGCAATCATGCTTTTATATAAATACCCTAAATTGTGCTCACTCAAATGATCATCTTGATAGTGCTTTAAGACATTTTTGAAATAGGGGTCTTGTGAGGTTTTATATAGTACATTAGGGTTTTGAACCGCTATCCCATTTCCCCTTTCTCCTTTTAAAGCCAAAGACAAGCTGTCGTCAATCTCAATCGCATTATAAGGCGCATTTCCGTAGGCATCCAGAAAACGTCCAATCCAACCTGTATGCCAATTTTGATGCGAACCGCTGGCTGTTTGCCAAATATCTGTCGCTCTGAAATGAGATCGGTTCGGATTTGGGTATCCAATATTATTGATGATGGCCAAATACCCTTTATCATACAACTTTTTTAAAGGCATCAAACTAGGGTGAAACCCAAGCTCATCTGTCGCTTTAATAATAGAAGCTTTGTCTAATGAAATATTTGGTCGAAAACGATAGTAATAGTCATTATTAAAAGGCACAATCGTATTCAATCCGTCGTTACCACCTGCCAACTGAATGACGACTAATCGCTTATAACCCAATGATTGTGCAGGTAAACTTTCAAATGCTTTTAAAAAATTCGGCACGAAAAATAAGCTACTTGCTAATGATGACTGTTTTATAAATGATCTTCTATCCATATTTAACACATTTGAAATTCCGGTAATGACATTAGTTGTACACAAAAGTCTTGTTTGGAAGATTGCTTAAGCGACTCCAAATAGGTTTCAGTTCCTGAATTGAGTTTAGCCACTATGATATGTGCTTTAAGGTGCTCATAATTAAAGTTTTTAAATTGTGTGTCAAAGGTTTCCCAATTTACGGTGACATTCACAAACTTTTGCCTTCTGTTTTTTTTGGAATATGCTTCAAAAGCATCCTCAAACTCGCCTTTCTCAGTAATAGAGATTTCAGAATTAGATAATAAAATGGAAGGCAGTTTTAATCGAATCATAATGGTATTACTGTCTATCCAACTTTTTCCACCCTTCCAACCTGCCACATTGGGCGGATTGAGAAGCGTTTGACCCAAGAGTTTTTGGATTTTAAATAGGTCTTTAGAATCATTAAAACGAAAAGGTACAATCTTTTGAATTCCAACCAGTAACTCCACTGGTGACTTAATCTTGGTGCCCTTATTCGTATCTCGATAAAACCAATCAGACATAAAAACATAAGTCATTAAGTTACTAATATCATAATCTTTGTAGAAGACTTCTGTCATTTCTTCAACATGTTGTTCATCAATAGCTTCGTTAACAAAATAGCTGTAAATTTTCCGACAAATAAAATGGGCGCATTGCTTTTGTTTCAATATGATGTCTATGATGTCATCTCCATCATAGCGGCCTGTATGACCCATAAACGTTTTAAAGTCATGGTCATGCTGGCGTTCTCTTAGAATGAACTGACCTTCAAAAGTATTATTATAACCAGTGAATGCTCTGGCACTCTCCTTGATATCCGCTTCTGTATAATGCCCTTCACCCAACGTAAACAACTCCATAAGTTCTCTGGCAAAGTTTTCATTGGGCTTTTTCTTCCTGTTCTGTTTGTTATTTAAATATTTGAGCATGGCAGGTTCCTTTGAAATGGCTTTAACAAAATCGCCAAAATGCCCAAGAGCATGTGAGCGCAAGGTATTGTAATATTGTTGAACATGTCTCATATTTGTATCTCTACAAACAAAATGATTGGTCCAAAATAACGTCATTCGTTCCCTTAAAACTTCCGGTGATTGAGCTAAACGCTTTATCCATTGTACGTTGTACTCTTTGAGCATTTCTCTATTTAAATCTCGAAACTCTTTACGTAACTTATTGTTTTTTAATAAGCCTTTAGCGCTATAACGATTCAACTTTGAAGTATCGACCTCCAAATAGGTCACAGTGGAGGAATCATCAAACAAGCTTGATACAACATAATCCCTTTGATGAGCTGATAACTTTTGGAGCTGCTTAGGTGTCAGACCAAAACCAGCACGCCAGTAAAGATGTTTTATATCATGTTGATTCATATCGATTAGACCCAACAATTACGAGTTGGTTTAAAATACTAACTCAAAAATAGTTCCGTAAATTTTAATTATGACACTAAAGCTTTGTTAAAATAAAAAAGCCACATCAAATGATGTGGCTTTTTATGAGTATTGCAACTACTTCTTATAGATCAAATTTAATACCTTGTGCCAATGGTAATTCGGTCGTATAATTGATAGTGTTTGTCTGACGTCTCATATAAACTTTCCATGCATCCGATCCAGATTCTCGTCCGCCACCAGTTTCTTTTTCACCACCGAAGGCACCACCAATTTCAGCACCTGATGTACCAATGTTCACATTGGCAATTCCACAATCTGATCCTTGAACAGATAAGAATCGTTCTGCCTCACGAAGATTATTGGTCATAATTGCTGAAGACAATCCTTGAGCCACCTCATTTTGAATGTCAATAGCGTTTTCAACCGATCCTGAGTATTTAAGTAGGTATAAAATTGGTGCAAATGTTTCATGTTGCACAATGTCATAGTGTGGTTGCGCTTCTGCAATTGCAGGTTTCACATAACAACCACTTTCAAAGCCTTCACCTTCAACAACACCACCTTCAACAACAATCTTACCGCCTTCTTCAACGACTTTGTCTAAGGCATTCTGATACATTTTTACTGCATCTTTATCAATAAGTGGACCAACATGATTATTTTCATCTAAAGGATTTCCAATACGCAATTGCTTGTAAGCATCAACTATGGCATTTTTTACCTGATCATAAACACTTTCATGAATAATTAATCGACGTGTTGAAGTACAACGTTGTCCACAAGTTCCAACAGCACCAAAAACGGCACCAATGACGGTCATTTTAATGTCGGCATCTGGAGTCACGATAATGGCATTATTTCCACCAAGTTCTAAAAGCGATTTTCCTAAACGCGCTGCAACTTCCTGCGCAACAATTTTACCCATTCTCGTAGATCCTGTTGCAGAAACCAAAGGCACTCGTTTATCCTGTGTCATAAATTCACCCACACGATAGTCTCCATTTATCAAACATGAGATGCCTTCCGGTAAATCATTCGCAGCAAATACTTCCGCTGCAATATTTTGACATGCCACACCACATATAGGTGTTTTTTCTGAAGGTTTCCAAACACAGACATCACCACATACCCAAGCTAAAGCTGTATTCCAAGCCCAAACTGCAACTGGAAAATTAAAAGCTGAAATAATTCCAACAACGCCTAAAGGATGGTATTGCTCGTACATTCTATGTCCTGGACGTTCAGAATGCATCGTTAAACCATGCAGTTGACGCGATAATCCAACGGCGAAATCACAGATGTCAATCATTTCTTGAACCTCACCTAATCCTTCTTGATAGGATTTTCCCATTTCGTAAGACACCAATTTTCCAAGGGCTTCTTTCTTTTCTCTCAATTTATCACCAAATTGACGTACTATTTCACCTCGTTGAGGAGCTGGCATGGTACGCCATGTTTTAAATGCTGTAGTTGCCGCAGACATGACTTGATCATAATCTCCTTTTGTAGTCGATTTTACCTTGGCAATTAATTGACCATCAACAGGTGAGTACGATTCAATGATTTCACCATTTGAAAAATTATTCGAACCTGTAGAAGATCCTTCATTTATATCATTTACGCCTAATTGCTTTAAGGCTTCTTTTATTCCGAAATCGGTAGCAATTGCTTCCATATTTGCTTAATTTTTATGAATTATTAAATTTTCATGCGAAGTTACTAATAAAAAGTCGTTTTCCCTTGATGAAGCCTTCTTAATCATGTAACTTTAAACCACTGAATAATTTTCTTCCATCATGAAACAATTTACGCCTTTACTGTTCCTGTTTTTCATCTGTTATAATTGCGGTGAACTCCTACCAAATCCAGACGATAGTATTGAAAACATTAAAAAAGAGACGACACACGAAAATGTGAATCCACCTTCCGAATTTGCCATTATAATTCATGGAGGCGCTGGTACCATTTTAAAGAAAAACATGACCCCAGAAAAAGAGGCGGCTTACAAAGCTAAATTGGAAGAAGCCATTAGAGTTGGATACGACGTTCTAAAAAAAGGTGGCACTAGCCTTGATGCTGTTCAAAAAACCATTAATGTGATGGAGGATTCGCCACTTTTCAATGCAGGTAAAGGTGCGGTTTTCACGAATGCCGAAACCAATGAATTAGATGCGTCTATCATGGATGGAAAAACACTAAATGCAGGCGCTTCAGCAGGCACCACCACCGTTAGAAATCCGATCAATTTGGCTCGCGTAATCATGGAAAAATCGCCACACGTCATGATGGCTGGTGTTGGAGCCGACACCTACGCAAAAGAGCAAGGTCTCGCTATCGTCGATCCCAGCTATTTTTATACTGAAAATCGATTTCAGGCTTTAGAGCGTGTGAAGGCATCAGAAACTCAAACAAATTCGGAAGATTTAAAAACAGCGTTCTACGACTCGGAAATCAAAAACTCAAAATTCGGAACTGTAGGCTGTGCTGCTTTGGACAAATATGGGAATCTTGCTGCAGGCACCTCAACAGGAGGTATGACAAACAAGCGCTATGGCAGAGTTGGTGATGCTCCAATCATCGGAGCTGGGACTTACGCTAATAATAATTCCTGTGCGGTATCAAGTACTGGATGGGGCGAATATTTTATTCGCGGAATGGTGGCTCACGATATTTCCGCACTCATGCAATATAAAGGTCTATCACTCGAAGAAGCCGCAAAAGAAGTGATACAAAAGAAAATTCCAGAACTAGGAGGAAATGGCGGTATAGTTGCCGTTGACAAGGATGGTCATATGGTAGCTGAATTTAATACGGCTGGCATGTATCGCGCCACTATGAACGCTCAAGGTGAATTAGAAATTGGGATTTATAAACAGTAATTATTAACTGAACGTGATTTATTACGAATTCTTTTTCTTTCATAACGAATACTAAATTAGTGACTTCAAATAACATTAAGCAGTACTTAAAACCATTAAGATACTATAGCTTTATAGTATTCAAATATCAAATCGATAGCTTGGACGCATCTTGCAAACCATAACAAAAACAGTCGTAACCATGAAACTAAAACATCTAGCCTTATCCCTTTTGTCCTTACTCATAATTTTTTCTTGCAAGAAAAAGACAACTACTCAGCAAGACACAGACAGCCTGTTCAAATTTAGGGATTACATTAGCTACACGTCTTCAGGGTTACAATCAGTTACAGAACCCATTATCGTTAATTTAGCGTCTGATGTAGAAGGTTGGGACATGGAACAACAAATAGAAGACGCCCTTATCACTGTGTCACCATATGTGGAAGGTACTTTAAAAGCAGCAAACAAACACACCTTAGTCTTCACTCCAAGCGAACATTTAGATCCTGGGACAGAATATACGGTAACTGTAAAACTTGATAAGATATATCAGGAAATGCCAAAAGATTATGAAGATTATGTATTCAGTTTTAAAACTATCACGCCTAATTTCAATATCATCACTAACGAATTGCAATCTTATAGCAAAAAGTGGCAATACCTAGAAGCCGTTGTGAAATCTGCTGATGTGATTTCATTAGAAGATGCTAAAAAATTGGTTTCGGTAACTCAAAATAACAAACCTCTAAAATTAGAATTTAAAGGAATCAATACACACGCAAAGTATTTTGAATTTAAGATAGATAGTATTAACCGATTGGTAGACGATTCTGATATCATTGTAGAATGGGATGGCACACCAATAAATGCTAATAACAAAGGTAAGAATACAATTAATATTCCAGGGATCAACAATTTTAAGATTGTAAATGTTGAAGCCTATAAAAGCCCAGAACAATTTCTCTATATAAATTTTTCAGACCCGATTAAAACACAACAAAATTTCGACGGATTAGTGACCATTCAAAATGTGAAAGACCCTAAGTTTGTTGTTGTTGGAAATGTACTGAAGGTCTATCCTGACACGAAATTAGTGGGTCAAATTCAAGTAGATGTATTCCAAGGCATTAAAAACATCGATGGATTCAAACTGAAAAACCCTTTTTCCGAAGCCATTTCCTTTGAAGAACAAAAACCGCAAGTGCGACTCATCAGTAATGGCACAATTCTTCCAAATTCTAATGACTTAAAATTCAATTTCGAAGCAGTCAACCTTAGTGCGGTAGATGTAAGAGTCATTAAAATTTATGAGGATAATGTGTTACAATTTCTTCAAGACAATCCTTTAAATGGTAATAATGAAAGTGAAATAAAGCGGGTAGGTCGTCGCATCGCTAAACAAACTATTCAACTACAAAGTCCCTCCGAAAACTTCGGGAAATGGAAAGCCTATAGCGTGGATTTATCGAAGTTCTTCAAAGCCGATATAGGCGCCATTTATAGAGTAGAACTTAGCTTTAATAAAAACTACTCTCTCTACGATTGCAGCGCCAATCCTGATCCAAATCTAAACGACAATGATGCGTATGAGGATTACTACTATGAGGAAGATTATTATAACGACGAATTCTCTGATGTGATGACAGAGGACGAAGAGTTAAAAGAGGAAGCGTATTGGGATAACAGGGCTTATAGATATCGTAACTACACCTATAATTGGAGACAGCGTGATAACCCTTGTCATGAGGCCTATTATAACGGAAATAAAATAATCGCTCAAAATTTACTAGCATCTAATTTAGGGGTCATCGTCAAACAAGGCACTAATAACCGTTACTATTTTGCGGTAACCAATATTCTAACAACCAACCCTGAAGGCAATACCAAAATTACCTTATACAATTTCCAACAACAAGAAATTGGTGCTGTGACTACAAATAGTGAAGGCTTAGCGGTCTACAATGCCAATAAACACGCGGCATTTGCCATTGCTACAAAAGGAAACAGCAGTAGTTATTTGAGGTTAACTGATGGTAACTCACTATCGTTGAGCAAATTTGATGTCTCAGGGAATCATCTACAACGTGGTCTTAAAGGTTATATCTATGGCGAACGTGGTGTTTGGCGACCAGGAGACTCACTCTTCTTAACTTTTATACTGAACGATAAGGCGAATAAACTTCCCAATGGTCATCCTGTAAAAATGGAAATCACAGACCCTAATGGCAAGCTTATTTATAAAAATGTGACGGCAGATCATGTCAATAATTTCTACAAATTTATAGTGCCGACGTCTTCTGAAGGCAAAACAGGAAACTATAATGCTAAAGTTTCTGTAGGTGGCGCTCAATTTTATAAATCCTTGAAAATAGAAACTGTTAAGCCCAACCGACTGAAAATTAAAGTCGATTTTGAACAAGAGATTCTCGCAAGCAATGAACCTATAGATGGAACCATAGACGTCAAATGGCTTCATGGTGCACCTGCGAAGCATATCAAAGCAGAAGTTAAAGCCAAATTCAGCACGTCTTACACGAGTTTTAATGGTTATAAAGATTACGTATTCACTGATCCATCTAAAAACTTTAACACAGAAGAACTGAATATTTTCGATGGCAACCTCAATGCCGAGGGTAAAGCAACCATCGCAACTACATTGGATATCGGAAAGAATGCTCCTGGAATGCTGAACGCACAATTTCTAGTTCGCGCATTTGAAAATGGCGGTGATTTCTCATTGGATGCGTTTACAAAAACTTACTCACCTTATTCATCCTATGTTGGATTGCGCTCACCAGAAGGCAACCAATATGGCTCCTATTTTACGGATACGGATCAAACATTCGATGTGGTGGTGGTTGACAAAAATGGAAAAGGGCTCAAACGAGAAGGATTGGAGATCAAAGTATATAAAATTGAATGGCGTTGGTGGTGGAATTCATCATATGACAACCTTTCCAGCTATGTATCGAGTAATTATCACAGACCTGTTTTGGATCAAAAAGTATCTACAAACACGAATGGTAAAACAACATTTACTTTAAAAATTCCTGAAAACGATCGAGGTCGTTATCTTATTCGCGTTTATGATCCCGTGAGTGGACACGCCACAGGTCGTACGGCTTATTTTTATAAAAACTGGTCTGCCATCGCAACAAGTAATGATAAGGAAGCTGCGAAGATGCTCGTTTTTGCTTCAGATAAAGAGAAGTATGATGTTGGTGAAACCGCTACGATTAAATTTCCATCAGGTATGGAAGGTCGTGCTTTAATTAGCATTGAAAACGGTTCTGAAGTGATCGAACATAAATGGGTAAAAACCACGAAGGGAGAAACAAAAGTGACCATTCCTATAACCTCGGAAATGGCGCCTAATGTGTTTATAAATATTTCCTTGCTGCAACCACATGCGATAACAAGTAACGATTTACCGATTCGATTATACGGTGTGATTCCAATAATGGTAGAGGATCCAAAAACCATTTTGGAGCCCGAATTACGCATGGCAAGTGTTTTAAGACCAGAACAAGAATTTGAAATTTTTGTCTCTGAAAAAAACAAGAAACCAATGACCTATACCGTGGCTGTAGTGGAAGAAGGACTTTTGGATCTTACCCGATTTAAAACACCCAACGCTTGGGATGCGTTTTATGCGCGTGAAGCTCTTGGTGTTAAAACATGGGACATTTTTGATGATGTGATTGGCGCTTATTCAGGCAGTATTGATCAGGTATTCGCGATTGGTGGTGACGGTAGCGCTGCCAAAGGAAAAAACAAAAAAGCCAATCGCTTCAAACCGGTTGTTACCTATTTGGGACCTTTTCAGTTGGAAGCTGGAAAACGGCAAGCGCACGTTATAAAAATGCCAAACTATATTGGTGCCGTACGAACCATGATTATCGCAGGTAATCACACATCAGAAGCTTATGGTAGCACAGATAAATCTGTGGAAGTTAAAAAACCATTAATGGTCTTAGCCACATTACCACGGAAATTGAGCCCTGGAGAAAAAGTGACATTACCAGTTACAGTCTTTGCAATGGAACCAAAGGTTAAAAACGTGAGCTTAAACTTAAAATTAAGTGACGGTATTTCAGTAGTTGGGAACAAATCGCAGCAATTAACTTTTGAAAGACCAGACGAGCAAATGGCTTATTTCGAATTGGATGTCAGTAAAGCGAAAGGCATTCAAACCGTAGAAGTCATTGCTAGTGGAAACGGTGAAAAATCAACCTATAAAGTAGAGTTAGATGTTGTAAATCCGAATCCTATTACATCCATATATGAGACTACAAAACTAGAGGGAAATAGTGAGCAAAGTTTAACTTTCAACACCTTTGGCGTCACTGGCAGTAATAGTGCTACAGTAGAGTTTTCAACCTTGCCACCAATGGATTTTACACGTCGTTTACAGTATCTGATTAGATATCCTCATGGTTGTGTGGAGCAAACGACTTCAGGCGTATTCCCTCAATTATATTTAGCAGATATTTTCGACTTAAAATATGAAAAGAAAAAAGAGATTCAGTCTCATATCGAAAACGGTATTCGTCGCCTCGGAAATTTCCAAAGACCAAATGGTGGCTTAAGCTATTGGATGGGTGAAAATACAGCGAACGATTGGGGCACAAGCTATGCAGGTCATTTTATGATAGAAGCAGAAAAGAAAGGATTTGTACTGCCACTAACATTTAAAAGCAATTGGATAAGTTATCAAAAACAAGCGGCTAGAGATTGGAGACCTAGTTATAGTCGTTATAATTCGGATTTGGCACAAGCTTACCGCTTATACACTTTGGCTTTAGCTGGTAGCCCAGATCTCGCCTCTATGAACAGATTAAGAGAATTTAGTGAACTCTCTAATGAAGCTAAATGGCGATTAGCGGCAGCCTATGCCTTAGCGGGACAAAAAGAAGCGAGTGCACAGATTTCACAATCGGCTAACATCAATTTTGAACCAAGAGCGTCTAATTATTATACCTATGGTTCTGTAGATCGAAACCGAGCTATGGCATTAGAAACCATGATTATTACAAAAAATCCTCAAGCGCAATCTGTTGCTGCATCCATTGCAAAATCATTATCGAGTGACGACTGGATGAGCACTCAAACAACAGCATACAGCCTTCTAGCGATGGCAAAACTCGTGGAAGCGAATGGTGGAAAGGATATGAATTTTAATTATACCTTCAACGGTAAAACTGAAACCATCACCACTAAAAGTACAATTGCACAGCGTGAGTTACCGGTACAAGACGGTTCCAACACGATACGTATGCAAAACAATGCAGGTAACCTTATTTATGTACGTGTACTGAATTCAGGAAAACTCCCTCTTGGCGAAGAATTGGCAGAACAACGCGGTTTAAGTGTTTCAGTCATTTACCAAGATATGAAAGGCAATCGTCTCAATCCATCGGAACTAAAACAAGGACAGGATATTGTCGCCAGAATTAGTGTGAGCAATTTAAAAAATGAATCGGTTAGGGACGTTGCACTTACACAAATATTTCCATCTGGTTGGGAGATTGTCAATACTAGATTTACTGATTTTGGTGATACTACGACTAGTACAGCCAGATATACAGATATGAGAGATGATCGTGTGAATTTTTATTTTGATTTACCTCAGCGAGGGAATCACGGCACTAAAGTATTCACAGTCATGTTAAATGCTGCCTATTTAGGTACTTATTACTTACCAGGAACTCAAGTGGAAGCTATGTATGACAACGATTTCTTTGTCAGAAACAAAGGTCAATGGGTTACGATTGAAAAATAAATTATGAAAACAACAATGCCTTATTACGCCGTCATATTTACATCAAAACACACGAGTCAAATTGATGGTTACGATGAAATGGCCACTCAAATGGAAGCACTAGCGCAGCAACAAAAAGGGTATTTAGGCATGGAAAGTGCCAGAGATGCTATTGGAATTACGGTAAGCTATTGGGAGTCTTTGGAAGCTATTAAACAATGGAAGCAACAAACGGATCATTTGGTGGCACAACAAAAAGGTATTAAGAACTGGTATACATGGTATAAAGTACGCATTTGTCGTGTGGATGGCTTCTATGATTTTGAAAGAGAATGAAATTTGTCAATTACATAAAACGTCATAAAAAGCGAACAATCGTTATCATCGCGTTGCTCATTGCTTACGCATTTTGCTTGCCTAAGCAACTCTTTAAAGATCCTACAGCTACAGTAATAACAAGTGAAAACAATCAACTTTTAGGTGCACAGATCGCCAGTGATGGTCAATGGCGATTTCCTTTTAATGATAGTATTCCAGAAAAATTTGAAACCTGCATTGTGCAGTTTGAAGATGCTTATTTTTATGATCATCCAGGGTTTAACCCTATCTCTATTTTTAAAGCGCTCAAGCAGAATTTAAGCTCAGGAGAAGTTCAACGCGGAGGAAGCACCTTAACACAACAAGTTATAAGACTCTCGCGAAAAGGGACTTCTAGAACTTACTTAGAAAAAGCAAAAGAAATTATTTTAGCAACGCGATTGGAACTGCGGGAATCCAAGAAAGACATCTTGGCCTACTATTGCAGTAATGCGCCTTTTGGTGGCAATGTCATTGGATTAGATGCGGCAGCATGGCGATATTTCAATAGAGATGCGCATCAACTATCTTGGGCAGAAAATGCGACGTTAGCTGTATTGCCTAATGCCCCTAGCCTTATTTATCCTGGTAAAAACCAAGAACGTTTACTAAAGAAACGCAATCGCTTACTTCTGAAACTTCTGAATAACCAAATCATTGACTCGTTGACATATGAGTTATCCATTGCCGAAAATTTACCAACTAAACCATATGCTTTACCTCAAATTGCGCCTCATTTACTACAAAAAGTTGCCCAAACCCATAGAGGAAAACGCATTCAAACAACCATTGACTTAACACTTCAAGAACACGCTAACACTATCGTCCAAAAACATTACAATCTTCTAAAGCAAAATGAAATTCATAATGCTGCCGTATTGGTATTGGAAGTTCATTCGAGAAAAGTTCTTGCCTACATTGGCAATACCCCTTCAGATAGAGCACATCAGAAAGATGTAGACATCATCGATAAACCTCGAAGTACAGGCAGTATATTAAAACCATTTCTCTATGCTGCCATGTTAGATTCTGGTGACCTTTTACCTAATACTTTGATAAAAGATATCCCAACGCAATTTGGAAGTTACCATCCAGAAAACTTTAATCAAACCTATGATGGCGTGGTTCCAGCAAGCCATGCCTTATCACGATCTTTAAATGTTCCTGCCGTTAGAATGCTTCAAGATTTTGGTTTAGATCGTTTTCATGAATATTTGAGTCAATTGCAATTAAAGGATCTAAAATATCATGCAAATCACTATGGCTTATCTTTAATTCTAGGTGGTGCCGAAAGTAATCTATGGGATTTGTGTAAAAGTTACGCGGCTCTTTCTTCAACACTTAATCATTTTTCTGAAACCTCAAGTGAATATTACACCAATGAATTTTTAGAACCCGTATTAATGGCTAATACAACGATAGACTTTGGTGAAAAAACAACTCATAAAACACTCTATGATGCTGCTTCAATATATCTGACCTATGAGAGCTTAAAAAAAGTAAATCGTCCACAAGGCGATGAAAGTTGGGAGTTTTATGATAGCGCCAAACAAATTGCCTGGAAAACAGGAACCAGTTTTGGTTTCAGGGATGCATGGGCTATTGGAACCACTAAAGATTTTGTTGTTGGAGTCTGGGTAGGAAATGCTGATGGTGAAGGCAGACCTGGTTTAGTGGGTGTTCAAACCGCAGCTCCTATATTATTCGATGTTTTTGACGTTTTACCTCATAGTGAATGGTTTTCAAAACCTTTTGATGAAATGCAAGAAGTTAGCATCTGCTCAAAAAGTGGTCATCGTGCTTCAATAATTTGTGACGAAACTGAATTAACTTATATTCAGAATAGCGGATTAAAAACGGCGCCTTGTCCCTATCATGTTTTAGCCCATGTAGATTCAACCGAAACTTATCAAGTGAATTCATCATGTGAGTCCATAAATGACATCAAACATCAGCCTTGGTTCGTATTAGATCCGATTGAAGCGCATTATTATAAAAGCAAAAATCCTTTTTACAAACCACTACCAAAATTGCGTTTGGATTGTCAAGGTAATACGCAGTCAGCCATGGCCTTCATTTATCCTAAAAAAGATAACATCCATTATCTTCCCAGAGACTTTAATGGAAAGACAAACGATATGGTGCTTAAAATCGCCCATTCAAAACCAGAATCTAAAGTGTTTTGGTATTTGGATAACACCTATTTAGGGGAAACTAAGGATATTCATGAGTGGGCCATTACTCCAACGGTTGGAGAACATATCATTACCGTTGTTGATGAATATGGCAACGAATCTAAGCGACGCATATCAATATCACTTTAACTAATGGTTTTATGAAATTGTTAAATATTGCGGAATAATGGGGGAAATCTCCGCTACAAAAACCATACAATCAACTTAAATTAACTGTTTTTTTGTGAATTTAACTACAAATTATATTAATTTACACGTCTAAACTAACTAATATTATGATTGGATTAATTTCTTTTGTCGGATTCACGGCACTTGTAGCTATAATTTCATATTACGCAACACGAAAAACGGATGAGTCGTCTTCTGATGGCTATTTTCTCGGTGGAAGAAGTCTCACTGCTGGTGTGATTGCAGGATCGTTATTATTAACAAATCTATCGACAGAACAGTTAGTCGGCCTCAATGGATCTTCCTTTACCGAAGGAATTTTGGTGATGGCTTGGGAAACTTTAGCGGCCATCGCCATGGTTGTAACAGCGCTCTACTTATTACCGCGATACTTAAAAAGTGGTTTAACTACCATCCCTCAGTTTTTAGCAAATCGATTTGACGTTACCACAAAAACATTGACTTCTGCCTTATTTTTAACAGGATATGTTGTCGTACTATTACCAACAATACTCTATTCTGGATCTTTGGCTATTAGCGGTATGTTTAATGTTCCTGAATTATTAGGTGTATCTGATAATGTGGCATTATGGATTTGTATTTGGGGCATAGGGATCATAGGATCAATTTATGCTGTTTTTGGTGGATTAAAAGCCGTTGCAGTTTCAGATTCAATTAACGCTATCGGACTTTTAATTGGCGGTGTATTAATTCCAATTTTTGGATTGATGATTATAGGTGACGGCAGTGTTTTTGATGGAATGGCTGCTCTTCAAACTGAAATACCAGAAAAATTTAATTCTATTGGAGACAAAACAGCATCGGTACCGTTTGCTACTATTTTTACAGGTATGATGCTGGTGCAATTATTTTATTGGGGAACAAATCAACAAATCATCCAACGTGCTTTAGGAGCTAAAAACCTTCAGGAAGGACAAAAAGGACTTTTACTAGGTTCTTTCATCAAAATATTGGGTCCGTTAATTGTCGTGCTCCCAGGAATCATCGCCTATTACATGCATCAAAAGGGCATGTTAGATGTTTCAGCCCCAGATCAGGCTTACGGTGAATTAGTAAAAAAAGTACTTCCTCCAGAACTCATAGGGTTCTTCGCAGCGGTACTCTTTGGTGCAATTCTAAGTTCATTTAACAGTGTTCTTAATAGTTCTGTAACCCTTTTTGGGATAGACATTTATAAGCAACACATTAATAAGGACGCAGATGAAAAAACGACGGTAAAATACGGTAAGTTATTTGGGATCATACTAGCCATTGGCGCGATGCTCATTGCTCCGTTCTTATCTGACTTGGATAGTATTTTTAGTTATTTACAACAGGTAAATGGTATTTATAGCATTCCAATATTGACGATTATTTTTGTCGGATTTGTGACAAAAAAGGTCCCAGCAATTGCCGCCAAAATTGGACTGGTATCTGGCTCTATTTTGTATATTTTGAGTGAGTTCTTCGTAAGACCTTCTCGAATAGACAATGCCCTTGCAGAAGCCGAAGCTGCTGGCATTACCTCTCCTGAAGCACTAAAGATAATAGAAGTTGATGCGTACCCACATTTCTTGCACATCATGGCCATTTTATTTCTCCTGAATGTTGTAATTATGCTCATCATTGGTTATTTCAAACCGAGAGAAGTCGCTTATGAACAACATTTCACGGAAGAAGTGGATATTACACCATGGAAGCATGCTAAGATGGCAGGTTTAGTAATTGTCATCATAGTGATTGGCGTTTACGTGTATTATTCTTAGATGAAATTGTTGCTAAAATGATGACAAGGTAAACCAGTTTAATCATTACCTTTGTTTCACTAATCTTAAAAATCTTTATGATGTACGAAGTCGTAAAAATGCTTCATTCTTATTGGGCATATCTTGTATTATTAATGCTTGTTATAGCATCTGTTAACGCACTTGTAAAGTTTTTCAGCGGAAAGGAATTTCACGCTATTGACTTTAGAATTTCATTATTTACTTTAATCGTCACCCATATTCAATTGTTAATTGGTCTCGTCTTATATTTTACGTCACCTTTTGGATTACAAAACATTAGTAATAACGGTATGGGAGGATTAGACTCTTTTTCAAGACTATTAGCCGTAGAACACCCTTTTGTAGGGATTTTAGCCGTAGCAGCTATCACTATTGGTTATTCAAAACATAAAAAGAAATTAACATCAAAACCAAAATTCAAAATGTTAGCCATTTTTTATACGCTAGGCTTAATTCTAGTGTTATCGAGAATTCCCTGGAGTAATTGGTTGTAAAAAAGCAAAACTTAAAAAGCGTCATTCATGGAATGACGCTTTTTTATATTCTTCAATTTTTAAATGACTATTCCACCTCTCTAATTAGGTAAACATAAACTGGGAAGTGATCACTAAATCCACCAGTAAATCCAGCGGAAAAACTTCTAAAAGGATAACCTTTCCATCGACCTCTTGGCGTTGTTAAATACACCTTGTTATAGATTCCAGCTTTATAAAACCTAAATGAGGAGTAATCGTCTTTCTCTATCAGTGGTTGTGTGACCATAATTTGATCAAATAAACTCCATGCATCACGATAGGCGGTAGTTCCATAACCTTTCTTTACAAACATATCTTCATAAGGGTTATAAATACCTTTCAATTCTACATCTTCCTTATCAGCCTTTGCTTTTAAAACCTCCTTAACACTGTCATTCGTAGGATCATCATTTAAATCTCCCATGACTAATATCTTAGCATACGGGTCTTTTGATTGTAGTGAATCAATTAATTGCTTATTCACTTTAGCGGCTGCAACACGTTTAGGTCTGCTACGCGCCTCTCCACCGCTTCGAGACGGCCAGTGATTGACTATTAAATGAATTAACTCACCATCCAACTCACCTGACACTAAAAGTTGATCTCTCGTGTGTTGTCGCTTTCTAGTGTTATCATCATAAATTTTTACCTCATGTGAACTATGGCTGATGGGTCTAAACAATTCCTTTTGATAGAGTAAAGCTACGTCAATACCTCTTACATCTGGAGACTCATAATGAATAATTCCATAGTTTCTAGCCAACAATAATGGATCATTGACAACATCGACAAGCACATCTCTATTTTCTACCTCGCAAACACCAATAACTGCCGGAGAATTGCCTGTGACATCGGTACCAATATCAGCAATAACTCGTGCCATATTGTGTATTTTTTTTGCATAAACTTCTTCGCGACCGCCTTGCATCTCCATGATAGGACTTCTTTCATCAAACTTAGTAGTATCGTCTACTGGGTCAAATAAATTTTCTAAGTTGTAGAATGCCACTGTGTGGACTTTAAAGCGTTTTTCTTTTTCGCTATCTTGAGAAAATCCACTGATTGTCAACAAGAAACAAGCAACAACTAAAGAAAAATGTAATGGTTTCATAGTATGTATATTATGTTATCGTTATTATGTTTACAAATGTCGAGCCAAAAGTATGTATTTATTATAAATAATGTAAATTTGCACGCCTTAAATAACTATTATTTAATGCAGAACAATTATTAACAAGTAAGAATAGGCATGAAAAAAAGTTTACTGATTATTTTATTCGGAATTTTCTCTGCGTTTACTAGCTATGCTCAAGAGACCATAGTAAAAGGTAGTGTGCTTGATGGCACTACGGGTGAGCCAATTCCTGATGTAACTATCACTATTGAAGAAACCTTGCAGACCACCTCGACGGATGCAAATGGTGAGTTTCAATTTAAGACGATTGTCCCATTAGGCGAACAAGTCTTAAAAATTGAAAAAGTAGGTTATGTTACCAAACGTTATCCTATTGTTGTAAATGAAGGTAAAACTGTTGATATCAGCGGAATGACCCTTGATTATGACTCTAGTGATAAAAAAGATCTCTTTATCATCTCAATCTCTGATGACAATTTGAACAGTGAAGACGATGGACTCACAGATAACGTATCTGGTTTATTGCAATCGTCAAGAGATGTATTTTTAAATGCTGCTGCTTTTGATTTTAGTAGCACGTTTTTTAGACCTCGTGGTTTAGACAACGCTAATGGTAAGGTGCTTATCAATGGTGTAGAAATGAACAAACAATTTAATGGAAGACCACAATGGGGAAACTGGGGTGGATTAAATGATGTACAGCGTAATCAAGAATTTACAATGGGTATGTCTGCTAATGACTACACCTTTGGTGATTTAGCAGGTACCAATAATATCATCATGAGAGCTTCTAAATATAGAAAAGGAGGCCGTGTATCTTACGCGAGCGCCAACAGAAGCTACACTGGTAGAATCATGGGAAGTTATAACTCAGGATTATTAAAAGGAGGCTGGTCTTATTCTGTGCTTGCTTCACGTCGTTATGGTGATGAAGGTTTTGTAGATGGAACACTTTATGATTCTAATTCATTTTTTGCTGCCGTTGAAAAACAAATTAATGATAAACACAGTATTAACTTTACCTCTATATATGCACAGAACAGACGTGGTCGTTCAACAGCAATTACGCAAGAGGTTTTTGAACTTAAAGGACGAGAATACAACCCATTTTGGGGTGAGCAAAACGGTGAAATCAGAAACTCTAGAACAAGAGATATTGAAGAGCCTATCTTAATGTTAAATCATTTTTGGGACATTTCAACCAAAACAAGATTAAATACGAATGTGGCTTATCAATTTGGTAAAATTGGAAATACGAGAATAGATAATGGTGGAACGCGCTTAGTTAATTTTAATGGAAGTGCAGCCTATATTGGTGGTGCTAGAAACCCTGATCCAGCTTACTACCAAAACTTACCTAGTTACCAACTAAGATTTGATAACCCAACGGCCTTCAACTATGAGCAAGCTTATTTAGCTGAGCAAAACTTCAGGAATGACGGACAGTTAGACTGGGATGCTCTATACTTAGGTAATGCCATAGTGAGAGCGCAAGGAGGTAATTCAATTTATGCGATACAAGAAGACAGAAATGATGATACACAGATCACTGTGAATACCATTTTTGATACCGAATTAACTGAACGTATTAAATTAAATGCTTCATTAAGTTATAGAAATTTAAAAAGTGAAAACTTCGCAGAACTTAAAGATCTTTTAGGAGGTACAGGTTTCCTAGATGTTGACTTCTTTGCAGAAGAAACAGATCCTGATTCTACAATTGGACTAGAAGCCATCGCACAAAGTGATGTCAATAATCCTAACCGAATTGTTCAAGAAGGTGATCGTTATAAATACAATTATATAATTGATGCGAACGTCATCTCTGGATTCGCTCAAGCTCAGTTTAACTATAACAAAGTTGATTTCTACTTAGGAGCAAACCTCTCTCAAACAACGTATCAAAGAAATGGTCTTTATGAAAATGGAAATTTCTTAGGTTCGCAATCGTTCGGGAAAAGTGAGAAATTGGATTTCTCAAATTATGGTGTTAAAGCTGGTGCGACTTACAAAATAACTGGAAGACACTTAGTTGACATTAACGGTAGTTACTTTACTAAAGCTCCTACCATTAGAAATTCGTTTAGCAATGCAAGACAAAACAATAACATTGTAACAGGCCTTGAAAGTGAGCAAATCCAATCAGTAGATGTGAGCTATATTTTTAGATCACCGATTGTCAAAGCTAGATTAACAGGTTTTTATGCTGGCTTTGAAAACGGAACGGACATCGGATTTTATTTTACAGAAGATTTAGCCGGTCTAGGGTTAGATACAGGTGATGCTTTTGTTCAAGAAGTCATGACGAATATTGAAAAACGTCATATTGGAGCAGAATTGGGTATCGAAGCACAAGTAACACCAACAATTAAATTGAAAGCCGCTGCGTCTGTTGGTCAGTATACATTTAATAACAATCCTAATTTGTACTTAACAAGTGATGATTTTGATGGAGAATTGACATTTGGAGACGGCACAACTAACTTAAAAGACTTGCATGTTGCAGGAGGACCTGAGCGTGCTTATCAAGTAGGCTTTGAATATCGTGACCCTGATTATTGGAATATTGGAATTACATCTAACTTCTTCTCTAACGCTTATGTTGATGCAAGTGGTTTAAGACGTTCTTCAAATTTCACGACAGCTTTTGATGGTCAACCTATTACCGACTACGACGAAACCGTTGCTAGAGAATTATTGCAACAAGAACAATTTGACAGTTATATGTTAGTAAATGTTGTAGGTGGAAAATCATGGAAAATTAACGATTATTTCATCGGTTTCTTCGCTACGATTAATAATGTTTTTAATGAAACTTACAGAACTGGTGGTTTTGAGCAATCAAGATTAGCAACTTATGATAGAGTTTTAGAAGACAAATCAAGAGCGAATGGTGAAGTGTTTGGTTCCAGATACTTCTTCGGCTATGGTACAACTTACTATTTAAATGTGTATCTTAGGTTTTAAAAAAAAGCTAAAAAATAAATTTTACAATTTCGACCTAAGTTAAAAGGTCACAAAAAAAAGAAAAAATGAAAACAATTAAATTTAACAAAATCATGCTACTTGCGGTGAGTTTAGTAGTATTTAGTGCTTGTGTTCAAGATGATGATTTTGAAACACCAAATACAGTAAATGCAACAGTCGTTGACTTTCCTGAAGAACAAAAAGTAAGTATCGGTTCCGTTTTAGGAGCTTATTATCAAGAAGGTGAACCAATGACATTAGAATACAATTCTGACAGATACATGGAGGGATATGTCGTTTCTAGTGACGAAGGTGGTAACTTCTATAAACAATTAGTGTTACAAGATGCTCCTGAAAATCCAACAGCGGCTATCGTAGTACAGATTGATATCAACCCTGTATTTACACGCTTTGAATTTGGACGTAAAGTATTTATCAAATTAAACGGACTTTCTGTAGCTGAAGATAACGGTGTTGTTCAATTAGGTCGTTTAGATGGTGATGAGTTAAACAGAATTGCGAGTTCTTTGGTTCCTGAGCATGTTTTAAGATCTGAGGAAATTGCAACCATTGTTCCTAAAGAAGTGAGTATTGGTGAATTCTCAAATGCATTGGAAAGTCAATACATCAGACTTACTAATATGCAATTCAGAGAAGATCAAGTTGGTATGACTTTCGCTTCAGAAAGTGGTGATAGCTTTGATGGTGAGCGTGTCTTAGAAAACTGTTTAGGATCTAGTGTAATTTTAAGTACGAGTACATTCTCCGACTTTAAAGCGCTTACATTACCTGATAATAGAGGTAGCGTTGATGGTATTTTGACTCGTGATTTCTTTGATGACTTTTATACCATTTATTTAAATACTCCAGAGGCTATCAACTTTGATAACCCTGACCCATGTCCAGAGCCATTAATTTCCGCGAATTTCAACGATGTGACGGATAATACAAATTTTGACGTAGACGGTTGGTTGAATATTGCACAAGCAGGTTCTGAATTTTGGACAGAACAAGTATACCAAGGAAATGGATACGCTGAATTCTCAGCTTTCGGAACTAATGAATCTAGTAATATAGGTTGGTTAATTTCACCTCCAATGGATTTAGATGCTGAAGATGGTGAGGTGTTATCATTCCAAACTGAACACGCTTATCCAGATGCTGGTCATGATGCATTAAAGGTATATATCTCTACTGATTTTGATGGAACAGAAGCTAACGTAGGTAATGCTACGTGGGAGGAATTAGATTTCACATCGAGTTTAGAAGTTGATTTTGAAGAGTGGTTTACTTGGGCAGATTCTGGGGCTATTGACTTATCATCATACTCAGGTACAGGTTATATCGCTTTTGTATATACAGGTAGTGATAACAGTAATTTAAACACGACAATTCATGTCGATAATGTTTTTGTTATTGTTCAATAATCTTCTGAAATAAAAATAAAAAAACCACATCTTTACCGATGTGGTTTTTTTATCTCTAAACACCATGTTATGACCACATTTGATTTGCTCTTTTTTAACGTATTTCAGTATTACAAGCCTATCTATAAAAAGAAAGCCAATAATATTGCCTTATTCTATATTTCAGGACTTCAGTGCAGTCTTTTATTGCTCTCAGGAATAGTGGTCGCTTTATTTCTCAACGAAATGAACTCTGTAACCATGTCTTCGGAGAAGGCTTGGGCCCTTTTCATTATAGCAAGTCTTTTCATTTGTTTTAAGAATTGGATCCAATATAGCGGTAAGAAACGAAAGGTACTTAATGCCACCCGAAATAGTAAAGTAAAACCCGTGCTCTACAACATTTGGTTACTTTGGAGCTTGCTATTAAGCTGTATTGTTCTATCAATCATTTTACTATTGGCATTTTAATAAGATTATAAACAGAACACTTACCGATACTATAAATACAAAAAAAGCCTCTAACAACAGTTGTTAGAGGCTTTTTACATTTATGGTTGATTAATTATTGCAATCTTTGGATGTATACCCAAGCACTTCTCTGCTTGCCATCCTCATATTCCATAGTGTAGAAATAGGTTCCTACCGGTAACTCATCTCCATCGTTGGATTGACCATGCCATTCATCCGTATAATTTCTTTTAGAATATACTGATGTTCCTAGTCTATTGAATATTTCCAATTTACTAACATTGTAACTACTTAAATCAAAAGTATCGTTCATACCATCACCATTTGGCGAAATACCTTGAGGTATCACACAAGTTTCAAGTTCAATAACGGTCTGCGTTGTAATACTTGAACATCCTGTATCGTTGAAAATTACTTCTATTTCATAATCACCTGCTAATAACACTGGTAATGTTAATCCGTTCTCACCAGAGATTAAGACACCATCCAAGTACCAATTAATGGAAACCTCAGAAGTATTATAATTTACTGGTGTCGCTTCAATAATAATTGGTACCGTTGCATTCGGACAAACTTCATATTCAAAATCGGTCGTAAACGTGGTTTCAGGTTCGATACCAAGTACCAATTGGAAACTTGTCGTATCTGAGCAACCAGTGGTGTTATCAACTACCAACGCATACACCGTTTGTGGATCTGAAATACTAGTATATGGACTAGTTAATGGGTTATCGCCATTATCTGCATCGGCTTGTGTTAAATGATAAGTCACTGTATAATTTGACACATCATCAACATCCGCTAAAATTGGAAGATCATTATCTGTCAATTCAAATACAGCGGTCTGATTACCTATGGAACAACCTACTAAATCAGGAGGTGTGGTAGCAATATTTGGCAAAGGTAAAAACTCAACCACAATTTCATCAGAAATGATACATGATGGCGAGAAAATAATTTGCGTCGTATAAGTACCTGCTTCTGTTACAACCAACGAATTTGTAGTTTCTCCAGGAATTGCAAATCCATCTTTAAACCACACGTGGTCTACTGAAGGCGCTTGTGTTGACAACACAATTTGCTCTCCTATACAAGCAGCTGTTCCAGCCTCAATAGTAATATCTTCACCTAATTCTACTTCACCAATGTCAAAACTACCTGCTTTCAAGAATACCCCTGAATCCAAAGCAGTATCACTTGCGTCTGCTATAACTAATTTAATATGATAAGTTTCTCCAATATTTACGTTTGAAAAAGCGGTAAATACGGTTGTTCTACCATCAAAAGAGATTGGAGGAAGGTCCTGTGGTGTATAACCCCCAAAGTATTCCTCATTAATCGCTGGACATCCAGGGTTTTCTGGGTGTATATTAGTGACAAGAATTGGTGTTGTTGTTCCAGGTAAAACGGCCAAATTGGTTGTTACGCCATTCTCATCTGTTAATAAGAACGCAAAGGCATCTGAGAACGTACACTCAAAAGTACCTCCAGTACTTCCATTATATTCTTCGGAAGCCATTAAGAAATCAAAACTGATTTCATCCGATAATGGCACAAAATCAAACTCTATGATGGATGCGTTATTGGAAGTAATTCCAACGGCAGCATCTAATTCAGCATCTCCAGGCCAACCAAATCCACCATCACTCATGGCGTTAAAGTTTGGACCAGATGCGAGACTTGCGTCACCAGATGTTAGTAAAATACCTTCATCAAACGGGAAGCTATTCGCATCTGCTGAGAAATAGCCAATACCATTGACATCACCAAAATCAGTTCCAGTCGAGAACTCTATATTAGTAATCTGTGCACAAGGGCTATCGATTAAGACATCCACTACTAATTCTTCTATTGTATAAGTTGTTTGATCTACAGAAACATTACCTGTTCCTGGTCTTATACATAAATCAAATGTGTAATTTTCCGGATTACTTCCTTCAGAAAATACTCTGATATAATAGGTGTTACCTACTGTTAATGAAGGTGTAATACTTGCAGTAGCATCAGAACAATACAATTCCACAAGTGCATCACAAGCACCTTCATAAACCGCATGGTTAATATTGAAAGCTCCTGCCGAAATATTAGTTAATTGAATAATTTCAAATTCATCCAACGCTGTAAATTCATACCAGATATCATCATCAGGGTTGCCTAGACAAGAACCACTAGGAACACCAGAATCCGTAGCTTCCAATAATGTACCTGGCGTTGTAATTGTACAACTATCATCGGCATTGACACCTGCTACAGTTGCCCCACACGGATTGTCATTTTCAGGAGGACAAGCCAATAGTTGTATCGGACTACTATTA
>JAAEZI010000003.1:69753-162894 GCA_018222915.1 Algicola sp.
ACACGGATTGTCATTTTCAGGAGGACAAGCCAATAGTTGTATCGGACTACTATTAATCACACAATTCACATCTTGGTCATTGCTCACAGTCACTACAACATCTACTAAAAATGGGAATGGTCCTATTTGATAAACACCAACTGATGGCACGGCCACGGTATTAGCATCTATATTATTTGATATGGTTAATGATGTGGCATCACCCAATGAGGTCACATTCACATCAATCAAGAACTGATCGCCATTGTCACAGTCGTCTATCACCTGATAGGTCGCCGTTGGATTAATACATGTCGCACAGGCAACCGTGTAATCTATACCATCTGAACAACAGAAACTGCCTGACTCACAACTCACAGAACCATCTGACTGAATCTGAAATGAAATCGTATCACCCGTTGACTGGAATGTCAATCCTGTGATGTCGCCGTCGTTACCCTCACCATTGTATAGCTCGGTACCATCGGTATCGAACACGACAAGGAAATCAAACGGTGCTCCCTCAATCTCACCCAAGTTAATCGTAAAGTTTAATGGCGAACCATCTGAACTCGTATAGGTAAATATCTCTGAATCATTGTTGCCGTAACATAACGAGCCTGTTATTGGACCAGCTGCACAGTCAACATCAAAGTTCGTCTGAATCGTCGTAGTGAAATTAACAGGACCTGACCAAATACTAAACTCACTTCCGCAGTCCGCTCGTACCCAAACCTCATAGGCCGTTTCAAAACTAAGACCCGTAATATCTGCCGATGGTACCCCTACTGTTGTCCCTGGACCTGTAGGCTCGCCTGTACCTGCTGGGACCACAACGTACTCCCATGAGGTCTCCCCACTGTTAGCTGTCCAACTGATATCTGCAGTCGTACCTGTGATATTCGCAACCGTGATTCCACTAGGGGGAATACAGAACGAACCACAAGACTCAACACGTATAAAATCTATAGCCATATCTCCCTCAAAGCCTGTGCCAGCACCGCCGTAACTGAACTCTAAGTAAATCACTTGACCAAGGTAAGCGTCTATATTGATCCCTACTGGAACCCAAGCCTCACTATCTGCCGTCTGATAATCACCAGCCCATGTAAATACATTCGTGAAAGGACCTGCTGGATCCGTTCCTACACCTACATTGAGCGTCCCCATATCATCTCCAAAAGCATGGAAAAAGAATGAAAGCTCAGCTCCGTCTAGCGCAGAAGTCAAATCAATCCCTGGGCTTATCGCAGATGCAATATCTGAAGCATTACCTGAGGCCTCGTACTCAAGGTGTGTCCCTGAACCACCGTCATAAGCATTCGCTGGTCCTGTACCAAAAGAGTTGCCACCTGCAGCTGTAATCTGCCAGTTACCGTTAGAACCATCAAAGTTCGTTCCGGTCCAACCCGATGGTGGATCCTGATCAAAATTCTCTGTAAATATGAACGAGGAGTTCCCCGTAGCACAAGCCACTCCAACTGGTGGTGGTGGTGGTGTGTTTAATGTCATAAAGTTTATTGGACCAATCCAGCTACTAAGCCCGTCAACACCACAGTCTCCTCGTACCCAAACCTCATAACCTGTAGTTGGCGTTAAAGACATCGCCGTATATGGATTGTCTGTCGTTGAAACACCAGATCCTGTTGGAATACCTGTCCCTTGTGGCTGTACAACAACCTCCCAAGAGGTATTTAAACTGCCTGGAGTCCAGCTAATATCTGCAGACGTGTCTGTGATGCCATCAACTGTCAGACCCGTAGGCTCTGGACAAGATGGAATCGCTCGAACTCTAAAATTATCAACAAATACATCGTTATCAGCAGTATCGTCAACAGTACCCTCTGATCCTAAAATACCAAACTGTACCGTCTGGCCTGAATAAGCTGTAAGATCGAACACAACCTGTGTCCCTGTAGCAGGAACAACACTCGTGTTATCCCATGTTAATAGTACCGTCCATGTCGCGCCATTATCCGTAGATATCAAAAGCTCAACCGTGTCATCAGATCCTAACGTACCTGCCGTAGTAGAACTACCAAACTGCATGATCCCAAAATCAAAGTCTACCTGAAAAGGACCTCCTGTTAAATCAAACTGTGGAGATAGAATCCAATCGCTCTTCGCTGCCTGCCATAAATTAATCTTGTAGGCGCCTGAAAATCCATTATTAAGAAAGCCATCAGCAACCCAGTCTCCCGCTCCTAATCCCGTAGGACCATTCGCAGCATCACCATCACTAGCCTCGTCCCAACAGTTAGGAATAATCGTCGCAAAACCTTCTAAATAGTCCGGAACAAAAACATCACAAGCCGTCAAAAAGTTCACAGGTCCTGTCCAGTTACTAAAACCATCAGCACCACAATCACTTCGTACCCATACCTCATAATCCGTCACAGCCGTTAATCCTCCAACTGTATACGGATTGTCTGTCGTTGAATCTCCCGATCCTACTGGCTCACCTGTACCAATCGGCTGTACCGCAACCTCCCATGTACCCTCTGAACCACCTGCTGTCCAGGATATCTCAGCTCCTGTGGAAGTAATGTTACTTACTGTAAGACCCGTTGGAAAATTACAGGTAGAGTTATAGACTTGTACATTATCCACTAACCAATACCATGCCCAATCATTCCCATCATTATAGACAAATCGCACTTGCATGTTTGCATTTGAGTATGCAGTAATATCAATATGTTGTTGATCTGGAGCATTGAAAGCACCAATATCTGCAGTTTGATTTAGTACTTCAATCCAATTGGTACCATCAAATACTTCTACAACAGCAGAATCTGCTCCAATGTTATTATAAAATTGATCGAAATCTAAGAATAGTGCGATCGCTCCTGTTGTATCAAATACAGGAGATGTTAACGTTTCTATTAATTCAACCCCATTACCATTGGAATCACTGTCAACGATAGCACAATTAGTTCCATCCAGGCTGTTTCCACCACCTTGTTGACCAGAAATCCATGAATCTCCTGTGGCTGCACCAGCATCAGTAATGGTCCAAGTAACAGGAATTTCAGTATCAAAGTTTTCTTGTAAATACGTTTGCGCATTAACCATCGAACCGGTTATCAGGAGCGCAATAATTAAGATAATTTTTTTCATTTGTATCGGTTGTTTTTTAACTTTTCTTCTACATAATATATTGAGCAATCTTTGCTTAAAAACCATAAAAGCCCTGCTTGATTAGGTCAGGGCTATATTTAGGTTCGTTATCATATGTTTTTAATTAATTATTGAGCTTGTGGACCTCCACTAACAATTTTGAACTCAGATCGTCTGTTCATTTGATGTTCTTCATCTGTACAATTCGAACCACAATCAACTTTTGGTTCATTCTCACCTTTACCCATTCCAGATATTCTTGACTTATCAATGCCTTTTGAAATCACGTATTGAACAGTTGTTTTTGCTCTTCTATCTGAAAGTTTTTCGTTATATGAATTACTTCCTCTACTATCCGTATGCGAGGTAACATCTATGACTAAATCAGGATATTTTGTCATAATTTGAACCAGTTTATCTAATTCGAAAGCAGCCTGTGCAGTGATGTTTGATTTATCAAAATCAAAATAAATTGGATCTAAATTAATCATTTCAGGTCCTACAATTTCTTCAATTGGATCTAGCATGATACTAACCTCTTCTTCTTCCTCTTCAGAAGCACTTACAGTCATTTTTTGACTTTCATAGCCATCCATTACCACTTCCAGTTCCGATTCTTTACCACATTCAACAATAAACTCAACAGTACCATCTGAATCAGTGACTTTAGTCAACACCTTATTACCTTGATCATCATACATGGTTACAGAAGCCGCATTAATAGGCTCTCCTGTTTTTGAGTCAGTAACCGTACCTGTAATTAATACATCACAAAGTGGTTGTAATTTTTTAATCGCATAAATGTCATCACTCCCAAGACCACCTTCTCTATTGGAAGATACAAATCCTTCTTCGGTTTCCTCATCTAAATGAAATGCAAAATCATCTGCATTACTATTGATTGGAATACCTACATTTCGTATAGGCGCCATTTTCCCATCGATCTCTTTTGTGTAAAACACATCCAAGTTTCCAAGTCCTAAATGACCATTGGAAGAGAAGTATAAGGTGTTATTACTACTGATATAAGGAAACATTTCTTGTCCTTGTGTGTTGACTTTTTGTCCTAAGTTAACAGGATCTCCTAAGGAACCATCGTCATTGATGTCGACCTTGTAAATATCAAACAAACCGTATCCTCCTGGCATATCAGAAGCAAAATACAAGGTTTTACCATCAGGGCTTACAGACGGGTTTTTAACTGAATAGTTCTCACTGTTAAGGGAGAATCCTTCCACATTGCTCCATTCTGAACCTGATTTAGTGGCTTTAAACAAATGCAACAAACTGTATCTGATCTTTGTAATTGAATCCTTTTCAAATTCTTTCTCAAAAAAACTCTCTCTTGAAAAATACATCGTGTTCCCATCTGGGGAGAAGGATACTACACCTTCATGGAATTTCGTATTGACTTTATCTTCAACTAAATTAGCCGCTTGATAAGTACCGTCATCATTCTTCGTCAATTCATAAATATCCAAAAATGGCTCTTCATTCCAACCATATGTTCTTCTGGACGTGTTTCTCGCAGACGTAATATATAATTTACCATCTTGTAGTGTTCCTCCAAAATCTGAATATTTCGAATTAAAACCTAAGTTTTGAATATTGAATTTTTTACCTTTTTCTAATATTTTAGGCAAATAATCTGGATTTTTATTAAATGCAATGGCACGGTCATCACTCGGTCTCATGGATGCAAATTTCGCCATTTGCGTGTTTGATTCTTCGTACTTCCCATTGGCCTTTAGCATTTGTGAGTATTTAAAAATCATTTCTGGATCATCAGAGCTTTCTAATGCCTTGGCATAATAGCGCTCTGCTTCTACTGTATTAAATACATTGTAATATGATTCAGCCAGTTGACTGTAAACATAAGTATTGGCTTTGCCATCTTCAACCAACTCAGCATATTCTTCAGCAGCTTCAACAAACTCATATCTGTTAAAATGCTTATCTGCTTTTTTTGTATCGTTATTTTGAGCAATTAAGCTGAAACTACTTAATGCTGCTATTGTAAAAAGTGTCAATAATTTTTTCATAATGTTTTAGCTTAATTGTTTAGAAGTATCTAGGTGAACGTGAAACTTTCTTCGGAAAGTTTAAATCAAATAACAATAAAAATTCGTGAGACGCTGGAGCGTACTTTTTAATATCTGAAGTAACACTATCATAAGCATATCCAATTCTAACAGAAGGTGTGATTGCAAAATTCACCAACCCAGAGAACGAATCATCCAATCGATAGGATGCGCCAATTTCGAATTTTTCATAGAACAGTGCATTTAAGTTAACGTCAAATGATGTAGGTGCACTGAAAGCTGACTTCACCAAAAATGATGGTTTTAATTTTGCGTTATCTGAAAGTTCGAAAACGTAACCACCCGTTACAAAGTAATGAGAGTCTTCAGATCCTATCTTATTGCCGTTTGCATCTAAATGAACAGAATTCAATATGTTAGGAACAGAAGCTGCCAAATAGTAATTATCGGTATAGTAAAAGAAGCCTGCACCAATATTTGGTGTAGTGGTATTAATATTCTGAAAAAATGGATCATTTGGATCTATTAAATCGATGTCGGCTAATCCAATATCATGGAAAGTAGCTCCAGCTTTTACACCAAACGCAAGTCTATGTTCTCCACCTAATTTTAATGTATAGGAGAAATCCGCATACGCATTGGTTTCTTTTATAGGTCCTACTTCATCCGAAATTATGGAAAGTCCTAATCCTACTTTTTCACCAACAGGTAGATGTCCAAAAAAGGTTCCTGTTTTCGGAGCTCCTTCAATACCTGTCCATTGTGTACGATACAGCAATCCAAACGACAAGTTCTCTTTAGAGCCTGCATAAGCTGGATTGATGACATTCATATTATACATGTACTGTGTATACTGTGGATCTTGCTGTCCATACACCTGTGTTGCTATGAGCAATACAATAATGATATAAAATTTTTTCATTTGTTAGTTATTTGATTTAGTTGTTTTTGGTCGAATTCAATTAATTCTTATTGTTTTTACGTTGATTATTTAAGTCTTTGAATGTATACCCAAGCGGCTCTTTGTTTTCCGTTGTCATAATTCATGGTGTAGAAATATGTTCCAACAGGGAGCTCTTCTCCGTCATTAGATTGCCCATGCCACTCATTCGTATAGTTCTCTTTAGAGTATACAAGAGTTCCATTTCTATTAAAAATTTCCAATTTACTTACATTATAGCTACTCAAATCGAAAATATCATTCATACCATCACCATTTGGTGATATACCTTGAGGTATGACACAGCTTTCCAATTCTATTACTGTTTGTGCAGTAATGCTTGAACACTGTGAACCATCATTATAAGTCACTTCAATTTCATAAAGTCCTGCTTCTAAGACTGGTAATGTTAATCCATTTTCTCCTGCAATCACACCACCATCGCGATACCAAACAATGGTCACATCAGACAACGAATAATTGTTAGGTGTTGCTGTAATCTCAATTGGTACCGTTGCGTTAGGACAAACTTCGTAATCAAAGTCTGTAGAAAAAGTTGTACTAGGCAGTGGTGTAACAATTAAATCAAAGGCGACAGTTGAATAACAATCAAACGCAATATTACTTTCTACTCTCGCGTAGATCGTTTGACTTGCACTACTATATAGTACAGACGTATCTATGGCTCCAACGCCAGCTTCTGCATCTGCTTCGGTTTCATAATAACTCACTGAAAAATCTGTAGCACTTTGACCATCTAAGATATTGGCATCATGTCCAGCCAAATCGAATAGGGCAACACCATCGGTATCATCATCACAAACTTCGAGAGGAACACTTGCTGCAGTTGGTGTTGGACCTGAAATAATTAAGTCAAAACTGGTTGTTGCGAAGCAAAACTCTGCGTTAGCATCTTCAATTCTCACATAGATCGTTTGTGGATTAGAGATATTCGTATAAGGTGAAGTCAATGCGCCAGTATCAGCCTGAGCATCTGCAAGGGTCAAATGATAGGTCACATTAAAATCTGCAGGTAATTGAGAGCCTAGAACACCATCCGTTTGCATTTCTAAATCAAAATCCTCTATATTATCTGCTGAAATATCATCACAAGTAATAATATCTGGAACCGCATTAGCAACAGGCTCTTGTCCAAACACTAAGGTAATAGAATCTTGCGCTTGCGCATCACATTGTTCGTCATATGCAATTACGGTGTACGTACTAGAACCAGTCACCGTTAAGGTTGGACCAGTTTCACCATCAATAATAAAGCCATCATCATACCACTCATAAGTATCTGCAAATGGTGATACAGCATTTAATGTATAATCTGGGAATCCACAAAAGTTTTGGTCAGGACCTAAATCTACTTCAATTTCTGCCGTGATATTTCCATCATTTGGACCACCATCATTAGTTTGACTAATAGAAATTGTACCAGGATCATCAGAAAAGTTTGTTACCAATAGGATATAAATTTCTCCCGTAAGAGCATTATCTATTGTTAAGTTTTCTGTCGCTGACGCAGAATAACTACAGTCGGCAATATTTCCAAAAGGATAAAAATCAGGACTAGAAGTATTATTAGGACAATCACCTCCAGGGTTAGGACAACCTAAATCTAGATTTCCACAAGCTGATTCTAAATCTGCGAATGGTCCCCAAAGTACAAAGTCAACGTCTAAGCCATTACCGGCATCATCTACCTGATTAATCTGAATTTCAATCAACCCAGGATCTCCAATTTGAATAATGTTCCATGTAGGATTTGGAGCAGAAAATAGACAAGCAATATCTGTAGGATCCGGAATACCAACAATGTTAGATGTTGTTAATGCGCCACCTGCTTCTGCACAGAAATTCTCTGCGTTCTCACAAATAATGTTAGTTGGTGCTTCCTTAATACATAGATCAAAAGTGGTTGTTTCTGGGTTATTTCCACCAGAAAACACTCTAATATAATAGGTGTTACCAATTACCAACGGCGGTGTCACACTAGCTGTACCGTCTGTACATTCTAATTCAACCAAACCGTCACATGTACCTTCATATAACGCATGGTCTGTATTAAATCCACCACCAGCAATATTCACTAATGAAATCAATTGCACTTCACTTAAAGCTGTAAATTCAAACCAAACATCATCGTCTGGGTTTCCACCACAGGATCCACTAGGAACACCAGAATCAGTAGCTTCAATTAGACTACCTGGTGTTGTTAAGTCACATGATTGATCATCGTTAACAACAGCAACCGTGGCATTACACGGATTGTCATTTTCAGGAGGACAAGCCAATAGTTGTATCGGACTACTATTAATCACACAATTCACATCTTGGTCATTGCTCACAGTCACTACAACATCTACTAAAAATGGGAATGGTCCTATTTGATAAACACCAACTGATGGCACGGCCACGGTATTAGCATCTATATTATTTGATATGGTTAATGATGTGGCATCACCCAATGAGGTCACATTCACATCAATCAAGAACTGATCGCCATTGTCACAGTCGTCTATCACCTGATAGGTCGCCGTTGGATTAATACATGTCGCACAGGCAACCGTGTAATCTATACCATCTGAACAACAGAAACTGCCTGACTCACAACTCACAGAACCATCTGACTGAATCTGAAATGAAATCGTATCACCCGTTGACTGGAATGTCAATCCTGTGATGTCGCCGTCGTTACCCTCACCATTGTATAGCTCGGTACCATCGGTATCGAACACGACAAGGAAATCAAACGGTGCTCCCTCAATCTCACCCAAGTTAATCGTAAAGTTTAATGGCGAACCATCTGAACTCGTATAGGTAAATATCTCTGAATCATTGTTGCCGTAACATAACGAGCCTGTTATTGGACCAGCTGCACAGTCAACATCAAAGTTCGTCTGAATCGTCGTAGTGAAATTAACAGGACCTGACCAAATACTAAACTCACTTCCGCAGTCCGCTCGTACCCAAACCTCATAGGCCGTTTCAAAACTAAGACCCGTAATATCTGCCGATGGTACCCCTACTGTTGTCCCTGGACCTGTAGGCTCGCCTGTACCTGCTGGGACCACAACGTACTCCCATGAGGTCTCCCCACTGTTAGCTGTCCAACTGATATCTGCAGTCGTACCTGTGATATTCGCAACCGTGATTCCACTAGGGGGAATACAGAACGAACCACAAGACTCAACACGTATAAAATCTATAGCCATATCTCCCTCAAAGCCTGTGCCAGCACCGCCGTAACTGAACTCTAAGTAAATCACTTGACCAAGGTAAGCGTCTATATTGATCCCTACTGGAACCCAAGCCTCACTATCTGCCGTCTGATAATCACCAGCCCATGTAAATACATTCGTGAAAGGACCTGCTGGATCCGTTCCTACACCTACATTGAGCGTCCCCATATCATCTCCAAAAGCATGGAAAAAGAATGAAAGCTCAGCTCCGTCTAGCGCAGAAGTCAAATCAATCCCTGGGCTTATCGCAGATGCAATATCTGAAGCATTACCTGAGGCCTCGTACTCAAGGTGTGTCCCTGAACCACCGTCATAAGCATTCGCTGGTCCTGTACCAAAAGAGTTGCCACCTGCAGCTGTAATCTGCCAGTTACCGTTAGAACCATCAAAGTTCGTTCCGGTCCAACCCGATGGTGGATCCTGATCAAAATTCTCTGTAAATATGAACGAGGAGTTCCCCGTAGCACAAGCCACTCCAACTGGTGGTGGTGGTGGTGTGTTTAATGTCATAAAGTTTATTGGACCAATCCAGCTACTAAGCCCGTCAACACCACAGTCTCCTCGTACCCAAACCTCATAACCTGTAGTTGGCGTTAAAGACATCGCCGTATATGGATTGTCTGTCGTTGAAACACCAGATCCTGTTGGAATACCTGTCCCTTGTGGCTGTACAACAACCTCCCAAGAGGTATTTAAACTGCCTGGAGTCCAGCTAATATCTGCAGACGTGTCTGTGATGCCATCAACTGTCAGACCCGTAGGCTCTGGACAAGATGGAATCGCTCGAACTCTAAAATTATCAACAAATACATCGTTATCAGCAGTATCGTCAACAGTACCCTCTGATCCTAAAATACCAAACTGTACCGTCTGGCCTGAATAAGCTGTAAGATCGAACACAACCTGTGTCCCTGTAGCAGGAACAACACTCGTGTTATCCCATGTTAATAGTACCGTCCATGTCGCGCCATTATCCGTAGATATCAAAAGCTCAACCGTGTCATCAGATCCTAACGTACCTGCCGTAGTAGAACTACCAAACTGCATGATCCCAAAATCAAAGTCTACCTGAAAAGGACCTCCTGTTAAATCAAACTGTGGAGATAGAATCCAATCGCTCTTCGCTGCCTGCCATAAATTAATCTTGTAGGCGCCTGAAAATCCATTATTAAGAAAGCCATCAGCAACCCAGTCTCCCGCTCCTAATCCCGTAGGACCATTCGCAGCATCACCATCACTAGCCTCGTCCCAACAGTTAGGAATAATCGTCGCAAAACCTTCTAAATAGTCCGGAACAAAAACATCACAAGCCGTCAAAAAGTTCACAGGTCCTGTCCAGTTACTAAAACCATCAGCACCACAATCACTTCGTACCCATACCTCATAATCCGTCACAGCCGTTAATCCTCCAACTGTATACGGATTGTCTGTCGTTGAATCTCCCGATCCTACTGGCTCACCTGTACCAATCGGCTGTACCGCAACCTCCCATGTACCCTCTGAACCACCTGCTGTCCAGGATATCTCAGCTCCTGTGGAAGTAATGTTACTTACTGTTATGCCCGTTGGTTCAGGGCAACTTACTTCAAATATTGTTACTGTGTCAAATGCGACACCTTCGTCTTCAACAGATGTGTCGGATCCAAATGCGACTCTCAAAATCACATTAGCTTCACCAGCCAATCCGGTAAGTGCATGTCGGGCAATCACCCAACCACCAGAGCCAGAAGCACCTCTACCTGTCCAACCTACTTGTTGGCCACCAGGGTTTCCTGCGATTGTTCCATCATTGTACCAGTTATTCGGATCACCTAGAGCTCCTACATTTTGCCATGAAGCTCCTCCATCTATAGAGGATTGTAAAACCATACCATCCCAGCTGAATTCAGAATTCCACCAAATACTCATTTCAATAGCGGGAGCACTTAACGCTGTTAAATCAAAAACAGGACTCACCACAAAAGAATCTTCACTCGTATTGTAGTTTCCTGTCAAATTTGTTACCCAAGCATTAGCGCCAGAGTCTGCACTGTTTATCACAGCATTAGTTGGCGCTCCAAGAGCCCAGGTTCCTGCGTTGGTGTTGTCTGCAACCCAGCCTCCATCTCCAGATTCAAAATCTTCTACATAAGGGTACGACGCAATCTGCGCATCGACACACCAAATAGAAAAAACAAGGAGGAATGATAACGAGAGTATAATTTTTTTCATATTAATGAATGCTATTAAATTATTTTAATTAATTGACAGTTAGCGCCTTAAGTTTAGTCCTTTAGGGGAGTACGGACTATTCCCGACAAAATAAGTCATTGCTATAAGACTTAAATAAGTAACCGAAGATAAAAAAAATGCCAGTTAACATACTGTTAACAATGTTATAATAGATAAAAAGCAATTATTATCGACAAAAAGAAAAGGAGTTCTAAAATCTTATAATTCAGTTACATTTAATCGCAGGTAAACTGGAAAATGATCACTATAACCTCCTTTGTATTTTCTTCCAACATAAGTTCTGAATGGTTGCCCTTTAAACTTTCCTTTGTACTGGGTCAAAAAAGCTTCATCAAATATATCAGCTTCATCAAATTTCAGACAATTTAAACCTGTTTCAAAAAAGTTCGTAGAACAAAGTATCTGATCAAACAAGTTCCATCTAAAATTGTGGTTTAAACTGCCTCTATTATATGATAGCAATGTTTCCATTGGATTAAATAGGTTACTGGCTTTAGTCAAATGCTTTATACTATCATTTGCTGGGTTATCATTAAAATCTCCCATCACTAAAATTTTAGCATCGGCATCCTCCGCTTTAATCTTACCAATGATTTCAACGACTTTTTGCGCAGCTGTCATTCGTTTCGGTGATGATTCTATTACGCCTTCTCTTCGCGAAGGCCAGTGATTCACAATGCAGTGTATCTTTTCAGCATGTAATTCTCCCGTGACAACCAAAATATCTCGGGTATAATCTTGAGCGCCAATGTCATCCTCAAGATAAATGCCAAAGGTTTGAGAATGCTCTACCGTAAAAACAGTTTTATCATATATCAATGCCACATCGATTCCTCGCTCATCCTGTGAATTATAATGAACAAACCCATAATTATGACTCGCAAGTTCTTTGCTTTGAATTAAATCCCGAACAACGTTTTTGTTTTCAACTTCAGCTAATCCAACTATTGCTGGCGGCTTCACAGACTCCTTTGGACCAATTTTAGAAATTACCTGACCTAGTTTGTAGAGTTTTCTTTCGTAACGATTTTTTGTCCAGCGTTTCTCTGAACCTGGCAAAAAATCGTCATCAAATTTTGAAGCATCAGTATGTATATCAAAAAGATTTTCGAGATTATAAAATGCTATGGTATACGATGTTGTTTTCAAGTCTTTGGAATCCACAACACAAATTTAAGTTTTAAAAAGCAATGGGCGAAGATTCAATTATGTAACTTTGTTTTTTTATTTGAATATATGATTGAAAAGAAAGATATAGAATTAGAGAGAGCTGTTCTTATTGGTGTCGTTACCAGAGAACAAAATGAAGAACAGTCTAAAGAGTATTTAGATGAATTGGAATTTTTAACTTATACTGCAGGTGGTGAGGTCTTGAAACGCTTTACCCAAAAAATGGACATGCCGAACCCTAAAACGTTTATTGGTTCTGGGAAAATGAAAGAAGTGCAACAGTTCATTGAAGACCATGATGTGGGTACCGCTATTTTTGATGATGAATTATCGGCAGCACAAGAGAGAAATATCAGTAAAATTTTAGGCTGTAAAGTATTAGACAGAACCAATCTTATTCTTGACATCTTTGCACAGCGTGCCACAACTAGTTACGCCAGAACCCAAGTAGAATTAGCCCAATGCGAGTACTTACTTCCGAGGTTAAAAGGAATGTGGACGCATCTCGAACGTCAAAAAGGTGGTATTGGAATGCGAGGTCCTGGAGAAACGGAGATAGAAACCGATAGACGTATCGTTCGTGATAAAATCGCTTTACTTAAAGCGAAAATCAAAACGATCGACAAACAAATGGCTGTACAGCGAGGTAATCGTGGCAAGATGGTGAGAGTGGCTTTGGTTGGTTATACCAATGTTGGGAAATCCACACTCATGAACGTGATTAGTAAAAGTGATGTATTTGCCGAGAATAAGTTATTTGCCACTTTAGACACGACCGTGAGAAAAGTGGTGATTCAGAACCTACCATTTTTATTAACTGATACCGTTGGATTTATTAGAAAATTACCAACACAACTTGTTGAATCGTTCAAGAGTACACTAGATGAAGTTCGAGAGGCTGATTTGTTGCTTCACGTGGTTGATATTTCACATCCTAATTTTGAGGAACATATCGATTCAGTAAATAAAATCTTAGGAGAAATTGATAGTGCTGATAAGCCTACTATTATGGTATTCAATAAAATTGATGCTTATCAACCTGAACCTTTTGATGATGATGACCTGGTTACGGAACGAACCTCATCACATTACACTTTAGAGGAATGGAAAAACACATGGATGAACCGAATTGGGAATAATGCCCTATTTATTTCAGCATTAAATAAAAAGAATTTAGACACTTTTAAAAAACGTGTTTATGATGAAGTCAGAGAAATTCATGTAACCCGTTTCCCTTATAATCATTTCTTATATCCTGATTATACGGAAGAGGAAGAATAATGTATTTTATTACAAAAAAAGCACCTTGGTAAAAGGTGCTTTTTTTAATATGAATACTGACTTTAGAATTTATAAGTCAATCCTAAGGTGTAGTAAGTTTGCAAATCGTTATCAACACTTTCGAAAGTTGGAATATCGGCTGGATTACCATCAAATTGTGCTAATGCATAATTTAAGGCCTCTTGTTTGTTACTTCTTAAAGCAAAGTCAAAACCGACACCAATTTTCTTCCATAAGGTATAGCTAAATGAGTTCGTCCATGTAAAGTTTGATAAGTCACCACTCTCATAGCTCTGGAAAGTTGAAAAGTTGGTTTTAAAGTTAATCTTGCCAATTTTACGTGTATAGTCGGCTACGATTTTGGCACCTAAAGACGATTCAAATACGGCATCGTTATCTGCAAATACGAAGTTGTAGTTTAGGGGATGAATCACCACAATTAAATTATCGATTGGCGTCCAAGTAGCACCAATACCAACATCCAAATATCCTGGATCATTAAAGTTATCGAGGATGGTTGTTCTGTATTCCATTAATGCAGAAGCTGCTAGAGTTTCACTTAAGTTTCTACCATAAAGTGATGAAATATTAAAAACATCCGTTGTGGGATTAAAGCCATCATCCTCATCAGTGCCGTTATCTTTATTATCCAATTTCACCCAACTGAGATTTGTTGTTAGTGAATTTCTCCAGAAAAACTTATCCTCAATTAAGTTAGCGTAAGCATTCACCGTAAATCCGATATTTCCAGAGGAGTTATTCGGTACGCCTTGAGCATACCAGTTATTGAAATTAGACAAGCTACCACCAATAACTCCAAAAGCTCCAACGCGCCATCCAGGAAGCGCATCAATTTGAGCTTGTAAGGCATCCGCTTCTGCTTGTGCAGCATCTGCTATGGCTTGTTTTTCTGCCTTTTGTGCTTCTAATTCTTCTTTGGTTTGTGAATAACCAAAAACTACAGTCAATAAAAATATTGTAGATAAAAGTAACTTTTTAGTCATAATATTAGTTTTAAAGTTTTTTAATAATTCCATTGCAAATATAATTCATAACGTATTTGACTACCAATAAGTTTGAATTAATTTTACTTCTAAAAAATACTAATTTTTGTGTTTTAGACACTCGTTTTAGTAAGAGGTCACAAGATTTATAATTATTATTTTCTTTTGTAAAGTGGTACAGAAGAGCAGGCTTCACCAAACATGATAGACTTTGCCACTGGTTTTAGTCGTTTTGCCAACATTAAATAAGCATTTGTTGGGACCGGCTTATGAGAACACCCTTTTATAATAAGTGGTTTGTCTGAATAAGGTTGCACATCCAGTTTGCCAATAATGTCTTGATAAATAGCTGTTTCTAAAGCTTCCAAATTGCCAAGCACCACTTTCTTAACGTATGGTTCCAATGCAATGGTCATCAGCATGTAAGCCCAAGCCGGAACAATAGCTTCTGACGAACATGTCAAGGCCACAAATTGGTTTTGGTGTTGCGACCAGTCATAATCCTTGACGCGTTGTCTAAATTCTTTTTCTCTTAAAACAAACCCTTCATAAAGCCATTCCTTAATATCAAATACAAAGCGTTCTCCTTCTGGATAATAATCCTCAAGATCTACGACCATTAATTTACTCAAGGCGACTCTATTTACAATCTCTTCTGCCATAGTTCAAATTTAATCAATTATTTATTGGTAACCTTCCGCTTGCAATGCAAATAACTGTGCATATAGCTTTTGGTTACTCATGAGCTGATCATGGGTTCCTATCTCCAGAACCAATCCATTCTCTAGTACCAGTATTCTATCGGCTTGTCGAACAGTACTAAACCTATGAGAAATAATGATACTCGTTTTATTTTCAGTAAGACCAATAAATCGCTCAAAAACCTGACTCTCTGCCTTGGCATCTAAAGCTGAAGTCGGTTCATCTAAGATCATCACTTTGGCATCTTTCATATAGGCTCTTGCTAAAGCTACTTTTTGCCATTGACCACCAGATAATTCTTGACCTTTATAAAAACGCTTACCTAATTGCTGGTCATAACCAAACTTCAACTCTGAAATAACCTCATCTGCCAAACTTAATGCAGCCGCATTTTCTATTTTATCTTGATTGTCTATTTCATCAATGTCTCCAATAGCGATATTTTCCTTCACAGTAAATTCATACTTATAAAAATCCTGAAATATCACGCCAAAAAATTCCTGGTATTCTGCCTTTTTAAAGCGATTGATATTAATGCCATCTAAATAAATTGCACCAGAAGTAGGTTCATAAAATCGCAATAACAGCTTGGTAAGGGTGGTTTTTCCAGCGCCATTTTGACCAACAAAAGCCATCTTTTCTCCGGCCCTTATTTTAAAACTAACACCTTTCAATATGTCCGCTGTTGAATCAGGATAGGAAAAAGTCACATCTCGAAATTCAAAGCCAGACTTTATGGATTCTGGAAGCGGCATGTCTTCGTAATGTTTAGGTACTATGGAAATATCTAAAAATTCGAAATAATCCTTTAAGTACAAAGCACTCTCAGTAATTCTCGTGAATCTAGAAAAGAAATCCTGAAGGTTTCTTGTTAATCGATTGAAGGAACCTGACAAAAATGTCAACTCGCCTAAGGTAATCACACCAGAAATAACCCTATAAATAATAAATACATAGGCGCCATAATAGCTTAATGTTCCCAATACATTAAACAAAAACCCTAAAGCTGATCGTTTTACAGCGAGCTTTTTATTAAGTTCAAAATAGTCATCAGATAGCCCTTTAAAACGACTCACTACAAAATCGGTTAAACCAAATAATTTGATCTCTTTAGCTGTTTGGCTATTCGCTCCAATAAATCGTAAATAATCGAGCTCACGCCTTTCTGCAGTCCATCCTCTAGCTAAGGAATATTGTTTTTGACTAAACCATATCTCATTGATAAACGATGGAATGATACTCAGAATCAATAATATAATAAGATAGGGTTCGAAGTAAATAAGTCCAGCAATTAAGGTGGTTATCGAAATAAGACTTTGCACCTCGCTCAAGGTATTAGACATCAAACCAACACGACCTGTTGTTTGCGTTCTAGCGCGTTCTAACTTATCGTAGAACTCTGAGTCTTCCAACAAACTCATATCAATTTGATTCGTCTTTTTAATGATACTCACAGACGAACTGATGGCATAGGCATCACCTAACAATCCATCGGTTAAAGCAATAGCTCTACTCACTAAATCTGAAAGAATAATGAGACCAAACTCAATTCCAACGTATAGCCATAGTCTGGACAAATCACTAGTCTCGGTATTCGCCTGTAAAATAATTTCATCGATAATGAGTTTCCCAACCCATAGCACTATAACAGGTAAAAGAGCACCAATTAAACGACAAAATGCTGATACAACAAACCGCTTTTTATTGGTTTGCCATATGTCTTTAAAAAATCTTGGGATAAAAATTAAGGCATTGAATGAATGCCTCAAATTCGTGGTTTGTTTGTCTTTTAAGGATTTAGGAGTATGTCTTGGCATTTAGGAGTTCAAGATTAAAGCATCCCGAGTTCCAACTTTGCCTCTTCACTCATCAAATCTTGGCTCCAAGGTGGATCAAAGGTGATTTCTACCTCTGCTGATTTGACGTCATTCAAAGACTTGACTTTTTCTTCAACTTCTAAAGGCAACGTCTCAGCAACAGGACAGTTAGGCGTTGTTAAGGTCATTAAAATCTTAACATCATAATCTTCATTCACCAAGACATCATAAATAAGTCCTAGCTCATAAATATCAACTGGAATTTCTGGATCAAAAATGGTTTTTAAAACGCGTACTATTTTTTCTCCTAATAGACTCGTATCTATAGTTGTATCACTCATAATTTTATCTATTTCGTTTCCATATCAAATGGTAACGTTTTTAATTTAATTGTGTTTGGTATGCAATGGCATACATCTTAATTTGTTTAATCATACTCACCAATCCGTTCGCTCGTGTTGGCGACAAATGTTCCTTGAGACCTATTTGGTCGATAAAATCGGTATTACTTTCAATGATCGCCTGTGGTTTTTGATCTGAAAATACCCGAATTAAAATCGCAATAATCCCTTTTGTTATGATGGCATCACTATCTGCAGTAAACTGTACTTTATCGTCTTTCATTTCAGCATGAACCCAAACCTTACTTTGACAACCTTTAATAATATGATCATCATTCTTGTATTGTTCATCGATAAGTGGTAAGGTTTTACCTAAATCTATCATATACTGATAGCGCTCTTCCCAATCATCAAACATTGAAAACTCATCAATGATTTCTTCTTGTATCTCTTCAATCGTCATAAAACTCTTAGTTTTTTGCCACACAACAAGGTGTGATATTCACTTTGCAAAGATACGACATCTCTATTGTTTTTCCATCATAGCTTTCATGGATAACAGCTTCTCAACAAGGGCTTTAATTTCCTTAGGAGGATTTTGATGATCAAAGGCATTCGTTTTGTAGGTCTCATCCCCCTTGGTCACTTCAAAAGTTGCGATTGCGGCACCATCAAATTGATGCGATTCTGAAGGTGACTTCAACTCTGAAAGCTTTGTCATATCAAATTGACTTGTTTTTTCATTTAATGCCGTACGTTGTTCTTCTGAAATTTTATGAGTTTTGACATCTTGCAGATTATAGTCATTAGTGTAAGATAAAGTATCTCCCTCAACCCATATTTTTAGAAAAAACCCTCGTGTGGCGGCTTGATATGTCATCTTTTCAATCTCTTGACTTTGTCTGTCCATCATTTCCTGGGATGCATTATTTACCATATCTTTTTGAGTTTTGTCACATTCTTTAGTTGTTATCAACATTAAAATGACACATATAATTAATTTCATAATGTTAGTTTTTTGAGTCTGATAGTAATATTACAAAAAAGAAGCCAAAGTTATTTAGTGCGCTTACTAAATAAAAAAAGGATGTCCGTTTGGACATCCTTTCATACAATATTGTTGCAATATTAATTCGCCATAGCAGCTCTTGGTCCACCACTTTGAAATATTGATCTCATACGTGTTTTTTGCCCTTCAGAGAACATGTACATACAAGCATCATCTACATAATCCATGTAATTCATCGTCATATCATTTGAACGACAGTTAACCGTTGGGTAAGAAGGACATCCATAGTTAGGTCCGTCAGAGGTAGGCGTATCAGCCACATAGTCATCTCTATTACATCTTCCATCACCCCAAATATGGCGTAAGTTTAAGTAATGTCCTACTTCATGTGTTGTAGTTCTACCTTCGTCAAACGGCGCAGCAACATAACCTGTATTTCCAAAATACTGTGGTGATACAACAACACCATCTGTTGCTGAAGGTCCACCTGGGAACTGTGCATATCCAAGGATACCACCGCCTATGTTACATACCCAAATATTAAGATGTGTATCTGGAGTGATTGGAGGATAGGCTGCCTTCATAGCATCATTAGTTCCCCAAGAACTTCTAGAATCTGGATAACGGAATGTTCCAGCTAATGAAAATTGAATTTCACTATCTGCTACTAAACCAGCAAATTCATTAGGTACTTGATTGGCATCATTGTTAGTACCTCTAAAATCTTGATTTAAGACAGAGATTTGTGAATTGATTTGAGTACTTGAAATGTTCTGCTGTGAATTACTGTATATCACGTGTACATAAACAGGAATGGTAATCACACCGAGGTTATCAGTGGTACCACCGCCTCCGCCACCACCAGTGTTTCCACCGCCGTTGCCGTTGCCGTTGCCGTTCCCATTTCCAGGGCCACCTTTAGCATTAGCTGCAAAAGCTCTTGATTGGTACTCTATATCATACATTTTTTGATACAACTTCGGGTCCTCTTCTAACAATCTATTTAAATTCGTCATGGTATGACAAGCGACAATACCATTCCTTTCATTCTCTCCATTATCAGAATCTGTATGCACGAAGAAATCGCTCATATCTATTTGATTTTGTTCTTGTGAAGTTCCATTTGGTTCAGATTCACAAGACGTGAAGATCAGGGCCAGAGCTGCAAAGCTCAACATCATTTTTTTCATATTTAATATGTTTTAATTAAAAATTCTGCTGAATATATAAATATTTAGGAAAATTTTAACTACATGCTGAAGTTTTTCGATAAAAAACAGCAGTTTTGTAAATGGCGAAAAACAAAAAAAAACACCTAAAAAGGTGTCATTCAGAACTTTATAAAATCATCACTTAAGAGAGCATCATTTTGGCCTTTTTAACACCTGCCACTAAGGCATCTATTTCGGCATGCGTATTGTAAAATGCGAAAGAAGCTCTTACTGTTCCTGGAATTTTATAGAAATCCATTATTGGTTGCGCACAGTGATGTCCAGTTCTAACAGCAATACCCATTTTATCTAGTATCGTTCCAATATCGTATGGGTGTATCCCTTCTATATTAAAAGAAATAACCGAGGTTTTTTCTTGAGCAACTCCATAAATTTTCAAGCCTTCAATCGCTGCTAACTTTTCGGTAGCATAGACCAATAATTCATGTTCGTAAGCTGCAATATTGTCAAAACCGATATGGTTCATATAATCTATCGCAGCACCGAAAGCGACACCACCAGAAATATTTGGCGTACCAGCTTCAAATTTATGCGGCAATCCAGCATAAGTTGTATGCTCGAAAGTCACTTGATCTATCATTTCTCCACCTCCTTGATACGGTGGTAATTTTTTGAGCCAAGCCTCTTTTCCGTAGAGCATGCCTACACCAGTTGGCCCACACATTTTGTGCGCAGAAACCACATAAAAGTCGACATCCAAAGCCTGAACATCTGGTTTTATGTGCGGACAAGATTGTGCACCATCCACTAAAACAGCAGCGCCAAACTCATGCGCCTTATCAATGATATATTTAATGGGATTGATAGTACCTAAGGCATTGGAAATATGGTTGACGAAGACCAACTTCGTTTTATCGGAAAGTAATTCATCATAAGCACTCATCACTAATTCCCCATTGGCATTCATCGGAATCACTTTTAGTTTTGCGCCTGTGCGCTCACAGAGCATTTGCCAGGGTACAATATTACTATGATGCTCTAATGCCGACACAAGCACCTCATCATCTTTTTGTAGTAAGGATGAAAACCCGTTAGCGACAAGGTTAATGCCATGAGTCGTTCCAGAAGTCATGATAATTTCATGACTGTGCAACGCATTAAAATGCTGTTGTATTTTGCGTCGTGCGTCTTCATATAAATCAGTTGCCTCCTGACTTAAGGCATGTACACCTCTATGAATATTCGCATTGTGATTAGTATAATAATCTACAATAACATCAATCACCTGCTGTGGCGTCTGTGATGTTGCAGCATTATCAAAATAGACCAAAGGTTTTCCGTTGATTTCACGATTTAAGATGGGGAAATCTTTCCTGATTTTATCGACGTTTATCATAGATGCAAAGTTACGAGATGTTTGTCTAAAATGACATTTAGAAAAGAAAACTTATAATTTTTTTAGCATTTTATATATATACATTTAAATAAAATGTATATTTGAAATATGTATAGCAAAGAACTCACAAAAGGAACCTTACAGCCCATCATTTTAAAACTCATCAATAGTAGCGATAAGATGTATGGCTATGAGATAACACAGGAAGTCAGAAAAATGACTTTAGGTAAAATTGATATTTCTGAAGGTGCCTTGTATCCCATTCTTCACAAACTTGAAGCCAAAGGTATTTTAGAAACTGAAAAAGTATATATAGGAAAACGTGTTAGAAAGTACTATATGGTCACCAAGGAAGGAAAGCAAGTCGTTACTGATACCACAAAAGAACTGCAAGATTTTATAGACACACTTAGCATTATTTTTAATACTCAAACAACTACATCATGACACTATCTAATGAACAAGTTGAATTTATAGAAAACAACCTCAAACTTTATGGTATAGAATCTAAAGATCTAAGAGATGATCTCACCGACCACATTTGCTCTTATTTAGAAACCAGCGAATCTGAGGATTTTGATAGTCTCTATCAAGAAGCACTTCAAAAGTTTGGTGGTTATACAAGTTTTCAAAATTTACAACGAGAGACCAACATTCAGAAGTTTAGCAAGGAACTTACTGGTCTTAACAAGGTCAAGTTTATTATGAGCTGTTTAGCTACTTTAATAGCTGCTTCCAGCCTTGTGTTTAAAATGATGCATTGGCCCTATGCGAATGCTTTACTAATTGGTGCTATCGGATTTTTCGTTGTAGTCGTATTACCCGTTCATTTTTATTATAGATATAGAAAAGCTAATTATCAATACTCTTAAAATAGACAAGCAATGAAAAAATCATTTTATGTTTTAGGTTTTTTAACCTTTTTTACTTTAGGAATAGGAGCTATGTTTGAATTTTTAATCTGGCCTTATAGAGGAGTCATCGTTTTTATTGGATTCCTACTCTTAAATTTCGGATTGATTCCAACCTATTTTTATCAAAAATATCACAGCCTAAAAACTAAAGGTTAAATCCAAGATTTACGCCCAATTTATTTGCAATAATTTTCGTAATACGTTGTTTAATTTCTGGTATTTTCACAGAATCTAACACATTATTACTGAAGGCAAACATCAGTAAAGCCTTAGCTTCTTTCTCTGGAATACCTCGTGAACGCATATAAAACATGGCACTTTCATCCAACTGACCAATCGTACAGCCATGAGAACATTTGACGTCATCTGCAAAAATTTCCAACTGTGGTTTTGTGTTGATAGAAGCTTTGTCGCTTAGCAAAATATTGTTATTGGCTTGAAAAGCATTTGTTTTCTGAGCAATTTTATCGACAATCACTTTTCCGTTGAAAACACCAGTGGCTTTATCAGAAAAAATTCCTTTATAATCTTGGTGACTTTCACAATTAGGTTCCATGTGATGCACCAACGTGTTATGATCTACATGTTGTTTATCGCCAACAATTGTTACACCCTTGAGCGTTGAATCTATCCGCTCACCTTCCTGATAAAAATTCAAATTATTACGTGTTAATTGCCCACCAAAAGAAAAGGTATGCACAGACGTAAAACTTTCGCGCTTCTGTTTGATAAAGGTATTGTCAATTAAAGAGGCGCTTTGCTTATCGTTTTGGAGTTTGTAGTAGTCTACGATCGCTCTTTTGTTAGCAAATATTTCGGTCACGCTATTTGTCAATACTGGATGGTCTGTCAAACTTTGGTGACGCTCGATGATTTGTACATGTGAGTTTTCATCCACGACTATAAGACTTCGTGGTTGTAGCATCAGTGCCGATTCGTTTCCGGTAGCAAAATGAACTATCTGAATAGGTTTTTCAACTACTTTATTCTTTGGAATATGGATATACGCACCCTCTTGTGAAAAGGCTGTATTCAATGAGGATAAACTATCTTTAGTCGTCGCCTTATTAAAATAGTTTTCAATGATTAAACGATATTTTGGTTTGGTTAAAGCAGCAGACATCAAGCATACGTCAATACCATCATGGGTTGTTTGCGATAAATGCGAAGAATATTTTCCATCAATAAAAACGATTTTATACGAATCAATATCATGGATAAAATACTTTTTAACATCGCGATACTCCAAAGCATTCTCTTGCTTAGGAAATACGCTGTAATCATGCTTCAACACCGAATTCAGCGAGGTATATTTCCAGGCTTCATCACGCTTTGATGGAAAACCTCTATCCTCAAACGTCTTTATAGCTTCACTTCGTAAATCATGAACTGGTGTCTCAACGTCTACCGAGTTCTCGAATGCCATAAATGACGATACTAATTTATCTTTTAAATCCATTATTTCAAATCTTCCTTTTTAACTGCTTCCTTCAAACATTTTCTATGTGAAAAAGTTACTCGCAATTACTCATTTTAGGCGTTCACCTCTTCTTTTATCCAGTCATAGCCTTTTTCCTCAAGCTCATGTGCCAACTCCTTAGATCCGGATTTAACAATACGTCCATTGTGTAGCACATGAACAAAATCAGGAACGATATAATCTAATAAGCGTTGGTAATGGGTAATTACTACAACCGCATTATCTTTGCTTTTAAGTTTATTGACACCATTAGCCACAATACGCAAGGCATCGATATCCAATCCAGATTCAGTTTCATCCAGAATAGCTAATTTCGGTTCCAACATCGCCATTTGAAAAATTTCATTACGCTTCTTTTCTCCACCTGAAAATCCTTCATTAAGCGAGCGTGACAAGAATTTTCTGTCGATTTCTAATAACTCAGATTTCTCTCGGATCATTTTCAGCATTTCATTAGCTGGCATATCTTCAAGGCCTTTCGCCTTACGTGTTTCATTGATGGCGGTTTTCATGAAGTTGGTCACACTTACGCCAGGGATTTCTACTGGATATTGAAACGATAAAAACACGCCTTTGTGGGCACGTTCTTCTGCTGCCAATTCACCTATATCTTCACCTTCAAAAAGGATCTCTCCCTGATCGACCTCGTATTCTTCTTTTCCAGCAACCACATTGGCCAAGGTACTTTTTCCAGAACCATTAGGACCCATGATAGCGTGAACTTCACCAGGTTTTACTTCTAGGTTGATACCTCTTAAAATCGCTTTACCTTCAACACTTGCGTGTAAATTTTTTATTTTTAACATATGTATTAACTTCCTAATTTTACGATGTCGCTATCTTCTTTTGTGGGTTCTGATACCTTTAGAATTTCTTTGATTTCAACTTTATTTTCCCACTCGTTCGTAGCGCCTTCCTTTTTAAATATTCGAGCTCTTATGGTCACAGGAACCATTTGATAAGGCTCTGTTTTATAAACTTCTACTTGTTTGTTTAATTCTTTCATCATGTCATCAACGATAACGCCATACATTTGTGTTGGTGTTTGCAACACTGCGGCATTATCTTTTTCTACATAAAGAAAATTACCTTGAATAGCGATAAAACCATCACTCTGTTTGGCTGTTTTACCATCTTCAGATATACTAGTTTGTTCTTCTACTGTAGCATCAGTAGTTGCTTTGTCATTTTTGCATCCGAAAGTTATCAATGCGATAACCACTACTAAAAACGTTTGTTTCATCTGTTTAATTTTGAAATGATTAATAGAACTTATCCAACAGAGCCTTCCAAGCTAATCTCCAATAATTTTTGTGCTTCAACGGCAAACTCCATTGGCAGTTTATTTAAGACCTCTTTACTAAAACCATTAACTATCAAAGCGATCGCCTTTTCGGTATCTATCCCTCTTTGATTGCAATAGAAAATTTGGTCTTCACCAATCTTACTGGTCGTTGCTTCGTGCTCTATTTGAGCGGATTTATTTTTAGCTTCTATATACGGAAAGGTATGTGCGCCACATTCATTTCCCATAAGCAAACTGTCACACTGTGAAAAATTTCTGGCATTATCTGCTCTAGAACTAATCTGTACCAATCCTCTGTAAGAATTTTGAGATTTCCCAGCCGATATACCTTTGGAAATTATTGTTGACTTGGTGTTCTTTCCTAGATGAATCATTTTCGTACCAGTATCGGCTTGCTGATAATTATTCGTGACTGCAATGGAATAAAATTCTCCAACAGAATTATCTCCTTTTAAAATACATGATGGATACTTCCACGTCACAGCAGACCCAGTTTCAACCTGTGTCCAAGAAATTTTAGCATTGGTCTCGCACAAGCCTCTTTTGGTTACAAAATTGTAGACACCACCTTTTCCTTCTGCATTTCCAGGATACCAATTTTGAACCGTAGAATATTTGATTTCGGCATCATCTAAGGCAATCAATTCAACAACGGCTGCGTGCAATTGGTTCTCATCACGACTTGGTGCTGTGCAACCCTCAAGGTAACTCACATAACTACCTTCATCTGCAATGACTAAGGTACGTTCAAATTGGCCAGTACCTGCTTGGTTTATTCTGAAGTATGTTGACAACTCCATAGGACATTTCACGCCTTTCGGAATGTAACAAAAGCTGCCATCACTAAACACGGCACTATTAAGTGCTGCATAAAAATTGTCTTTCTGTGGTACGACCGTACCTATGTACTTTCTTACAAGTTCTGGATGTTCTTTAATAGCCTCGGAAATACTCATAAAAATGATTCCCTTTTCTGCCAAGGTCTTTTTAAACGTTGTAGCAACCGACACCGAATCTACGACAACATCCATGGCAACACCTGCTAACTTTTTTTGCTCATCTAAGGAAATACCTAGTTTTTCAAAAGTGGCCAACAGTTCAGGGTCTACCTCATCTAAACTATCGTATTTCGGCTTGCTGTTAGGCGCAGAGTAATATGAAATGGCTTGGAAATCTGGTTTTTGATAGTGCACATTTGCCCAATCAGGTTCCACCATTTCCTTCCAAATTCGAAAGGCTTCCAAACGCCATTCAGTCATCCACTCCGGTTCTTCTTTTTTCTTTGAAATGGCGATAACGATTTCCTCGTTTAAACCCACCGGAAAGGTATCGGATTGAATATCTGTATAAAAACCGTATTCGTACTCCTTGGTTTTTAATTCTTCTCTTAAGTCATCTTCAGTATACTTACTCATACATCGTTTTTAAAGTGAAAATGATTCTCCACAACCACATGTTCTATTCGCATTGGGATTATTGAATACAAATCCAGCGCCATTTAACCCTCCGGAATATTCCAAAGTGGTACCGATTAAGTATAAAAAGCTCTTTTTATCTACAATAATCTTGACACCATTGTCTTCAAATACTTTATCGTCTTCTTTCTGCTCTTTATCAAACTTTAGGTCATAGGATAAACCAGAACAACCACCACTTTTTACGCCAACGCGAACAAAGTCGGTAGTGCTGCTAAAGCCATCTTCATGCATCAATTCAATGACTTTCTTTTTAGCTGATTCTGATACTTTAATCATGGGTTATATAGATTTTATCTAAATAGAGTGCAAATATACGATATAAGTAGGTTTTTTCAATGAAACCTAACATTATATTAGCAAATGATGATATAAGTATTTCTAATGTTTAGCGCTCAAGCGCAATCAAGCTATTCTATAGCATTATTAAAAGGAAATTTGCTTCCGCCAATACTGATGACTCAAAACAAATAATTGCTTAATCGCCGTTTTGATATCATGATTGTGAATTGGAAAACTGTCAAAATTACCATGATCGTCTACATGAACAATGGCTTGACAGGTTTTACATGTGAATCGTTTTTGATGACTCATGGTTGAACATTCGAGATTATGTCCAAAAACTGAGCATGACAGCTCGTTGGTTGTGTAGGTTTGCATAGGGATGTAAAAATTTGGGATGACTAATTTAATGTATGTTTTGTAATTTATCGCTAAAACACTTATTTTTTCGATGAAATGCATTGTGTTAGCCTTTTTATCATCTGAAAAATTCATAGGATCAACAAGGCTCTTCAGAAAAAAGCTTCTATTTTTGCATTATGATAGAAGATAAAAACCCACAACGCACACCTTTAGAAGAACTGGGAGAGTTTGGTCTCATCGAACATCTCACCAAAAATTTCGATATCAAACATACTACGACAGTGAAAGGAATTGGTGATGATGCAGCTGTATTGGATTTGACTGCCAAACAAACAGTTATTACCACAGACTTATTAGTTGAAAATGTGCATTTTGATTTGAGTTATGCTCCATTGAAACATTTAGGCTACAAAGCAGTGATTGTCAACTTAAGTGACGTCTATGCCATGAACGCAACAGCAAGTCAAATTACGGTATCTATTGCGGTTTCCAATCGGTTTCCATTAGAGGCATTGGAAGCATTGTATGCTGGGATAGAAACAGCTGCCAAAATTTACAATGTGGATGTCGTTGGTGGTGATACCACATCTTCTACTACCGGACTCATCATTTCTGTCACGGCATTAGGTGAAGTGGACAAAAAAGACGTGGTGTATCGCGATGGCGCAAAACCTAATGATTTATTAGTTGTTTCTGGAGACATTGGTGCGGCTTACATGGGTTTACAGGTATTAGAACGCGAGAAAGAAGTCTTCAAAGTAAACCCTAAAAATCAACCAGATTTAGAGGCTTACACTTATATCATCGAACGTCAATTAAAGCCTGAAGCGAGAAAAGATATTATTGAACTTTTAAAAGCTCTAGAAGTGAAACCCACAGCTATGATAGATATTAGTGACGGTTTGTCTTCTGAAATTCTTCATATCTGTAAGCAAAGTGATGTTGGTGTTGAAATCTACGAGAATAAAATTCCATTAGATCCACAAGTGATTTCCACTTGTGAAGAATTCAATATTGACAGTACAACCATTGCATTAAATGGTGGTGAAGATTATGAATTACTCATGACCATTTCGCAAAAGGATTTTCCAAAAATCAAAGGAAATCCAAATTTGACAGTGATAGGATTTATGACCGAAAAGAATCGCGGTATGCATCTAATAACTCGAGGAGAGCAAGCCATACCAATTATTGCAAAAGGTTGGAATGCTATGAATAATGCGGGCTAAAATCTAACAATGTCTCATTAGAGATATGCTCCTTAGCATCTTGCTTGGTAATTCTAGAAATTCTTTTATTGTAAATACGCTCCAATACCGAATTGATTTCTTTGTATTTGGGCGTTAATGGTGTCAATCCACCGTTACCACTTGTCGTGACTTGGGATTGACAATGTGTGCATTTGTATTCTTTAACGTGGTAAGTGATATTTTTTGAAACTTCATATTGATGTCCAAAAAAAGAGCAGTAGAGTCCTTTCACAGTATTAAAGTATTTTTTAGTTATTAAAATAGAGGATGTCTAAATATAAAAAAACACTTTTACAATGTGGGATTTTACGCTAATATATCGATGAACTGAGCGTTTTGTTCTTTAAACGAGACATTCGTCGCATGTAGATGTCTGCCAAAATCGCGTTAATTTCTTGGTACTTAGGTGTTAATTCAGTCAATTTACCGTTGCTACTTGTGGTTAATTGTCGCTTGCAGCATTTACAAGTGTATTCTTTTACATGGGATGTGACCTTTTTGGTCATCTCATAATTGTGTCCAAAAATATCGCAGTAAATCTTTAAAGGACCTGAAGTTTTAGTTGGTTTTCTCATGACATTTAAATTTGGGACTATAAACGTATTAAAAAAATATTAATAACACGTCTAAGAGTATTTAAATTCGATAAAACGCATTATAATGTAGGATAATTCTGATGTATTCTCAATATGGCTCATGTGACCAAAGCCAATTTCTTCACATCTAATAGTCGTTTCCCTTGTGTCATTCAAAATCCGTTGAGGATCTATAACTGGATCATCAGAGGCTATTATGATTAATTTCTCAGCATCTAAGTCCTTTAAAAACGCTAATTTATCACTGCGCTTTATCATACCTTCCTGAGCTGCAATATAACCTTGAACTGGTGTTTTTAGCGCTTCTAATAATGCTTCATCCAACGCTTTTTTATGGCTTATTCTACTTACCTCAGAAAATAAATTAGTAAAAGACATACGCACCATACTCTCAAAATTAGTTTGAACCATTTTATTAGCTCTTTTACGCAGTGCTTTACGCGCTTTATCATCGGCATAATAAGTTGAATTCATCAAGCAAAGTCCCTTCACTGAATCAGGTTGTTTTTCAGCAAGTGCTAGAGCTACATAACCTCCCATGGAATGTCCAATCAATACATAGGCATTCATCGCAAGATGATCTAAAACCGCCAAAACTGCATCAGCCATGTCTTCCATGGTATGAATATACCCTAAGCAACCTGTTTGCCCATGACCTAACAAATCGATACAAACCACTCTGTGACTTTCTAAAATTTGAGGTTTTAACGTTTTCCACATCGATGAATTTTCTAGAAATCCATGTAGCAAAACCACCACATGACCTTGGCCTTCATCCTCATAATACACCGGAACATTTTTATAGTCTAAAATCATTCCTACAAAGATATCATTTGCTAACTTTTCTCATCGCAACATGCATAAGTATTTACTATATTTGGATACAATCATAAACACATTCCTCCCATGTTTTTAAAACGTTTCCTTTTTATAGCGCTGATTATATCTACCCTTCAGAATCATGCTCAAATTTCAGAACAGCAGCTTGACTCCTTGATTCAAAATACCCTGAGTACTTTTGAAGTCCCAGGCATCTCTGTCGGTATTTTAAAAGATAGTGATATCGTTTATGCTAAAGGCCATGGAATTCGTTCGTTAACAAATAAAAAAAGCATGAATGCCAACACGCTCGTTGGCGTAGCTTCCAACAGTAAAGGCTTTACCTGTTTTGCATTAGCCATGATGGTAGATGAGGGAAAATTGCAGTGGGATGACAAGGTGCGACAACACATTCCTGAATTCCGATTGCACGATCCATGGGTTACCGAAGAATTTACCGTTCGCGATTTAGTAACACATCGAAGTGGACTCGGATTAGGAGCCGGTGATTTGATGTTTTTTCCTGAAGGCAATAATTTCACCACTGAAGCTATCATTGCTAACCTAAAATATCTGAAACCCGAAAGTTCCTTCCGCAGTGAATTTGAGTATAACAATAATATGTTTATTGTTGCTGGCGAAGTTTTGGAACGCGTGAGCGGACTTACATGGGAAGCGTTTATTGAAACCAAAATCATGGCGCCTGTTGGAATGACTAGTAGTAAAGCTTCTTATAATCGCATCACAGACAAGTCCAATATCATAGATGCCCACACCATGGCAGATGGTGAGGTGATTCAAATTCCACATGATTGGAGTGAAACAGCCAATCCAGCTGGCGGTATTGTGAGTAACGTTCCTGACATGTTGACTTGGGCACAATTTTTAATGAATGACGCCGTGACTTCCGACGGTAAACGTTTATTGAGCGAGGCTCAAATGCACGAACTTTGGCAATTACAAACACCATTACGTGTGCGAAAAGGTGATTGGTATGATTCCAATTTCAGGGGTTATGGTCTTGGCTGGTTTTTAACTGATGTCAAGGGTGGACACAAACAAGTGTATCATACTGGAGGCCTTATTGGTACAGTAACCCAATTCACCATGATTCCAGATATGAATTTAGCCATTGTCGTACTCACCAACCAAATGAATGGCTCGGCTTTTAATACGATCACGAATACCATTAAGGACAGTTACTTAGGTTACGACAATCGTAATTGGCTACAATATTATGGTGAACGTAATGCCGATTATATCAAATACAATGACAGTATCAAAACTCGGGTTTATAATCAGGTAAAGCGCGCCAAAACAGATCTTTCTTTACCTCAACCTTCTCAAATTGTGGGTACCTATTCTGACGATTGGTTCGGTGATGTTACCATTGCTTACGACGGAAAGACCTATAGTATTACTTGCGAGCGTTCTTCCAATTTATATGGTGAATTATTGCCTTATAACGCCACGACCTTTGTAGCCAAATGGGATAATCGCAGTTATGATGCAGATGTCTTTGTGAATTTCAGTTTTGATGAAACTGGAATGGCGACAGGCGCAACGATGAAATATATTGCTCCGATTACAGATTTCAGTTTTGATTTTCACGATCTCCAACTTAAAAAAACGAACTAATTGAATAGCCGAAAAGAACTTTTTATCACCAGCTTTGCGCTCTTCTCCTTATTTTTTGGAGCGGGTAATCTATTACTTCCTCCCTTGTTGGGTTACAACGCGGGCGACCAATGGTTTTGGGTAGCCTTCGGTTTTATGTTAACCGCTGTTGTGATTCCTATCATAGGAATTTTGGCACATGCCAAACTGCAAGGCACGTTGTATGACTTCGGAAAAAAAGTGTCGCCACAATTTAGTCTCATCTACTGCATTATCATTTATGTGATTGCTGTGGCCATTCCATCACCACGAACAGCTGCTGCTACACACGAAATAGCGATACATCCTATTTTTGGGAGTTCACCAATTATGACAAGTACCATTTATTTTGCTTTGGTTTTTGTCTTTGTCATGAACCGTTCGAAAATATTGAGTTTTATCGGCAAGTTCTTGACACCTTTAATTGTGATCATGCTTTTACTAGTCGTTGGTATCGGACTCTTTTCTTCGGAACTTATCACTGGAACCTCTGAGTTTAAAGCCCCTTTAGTGAGTGGTATTTTGGAAGGCTACCAAACCTTTGATGCCATTGGTGCGGTTGTAGTGGGTGCCGTGATTATCATTTCCATTAATTTAAGACATTCGGGAAGTTTTGAAGACAAAAAAGCCCTCATCGCCAAATCGGGTTGGATTGCCGGATTAGGCTTGTTTATCATTTATGCTGGATTGATATCGGTGGGTGCTTATTTTAGTGCGGAAATCAATATCAATGACCAGTTAAGTAACGATATGCAACGTGCCAATCTCTTACGTGGCATTAGCATTGCCTCGTTAGGTGGTTTTGGGAATACCGTATTAAGCATTTTAATTTCCTTGGCGTGCTTTACCACTGCTGTAGGAATCATCACAGGAACTGCTGATTATTTTAAAGGCCTCATGGGAAATTCTAGACTCGTCTACATCGTGACAGCTATTTTGGGTTGTGTCTTGGGTGTTGTGGTTGGACAATTAGACTTTAACTCTATAATCATTGTGGCAGTACCCGTGTTATTGTTTATATACCCAATTACAATAGTACTGATTATTCTGAATGTGTTACCACCGCGTTTTTCAACACCTTTGGTTTTTCGTGCCGTGGTCTTAGTGACCTTCCTCTTCAGTATTCCTGATGTTGTGGGATTTGTGAATCCGTCCGATAACTTATCAAAGCTTACCAGCTATATCCCTTTGGCCAACTACAACTTGGGTTGGGTGTTACCTGCGGCACTAACGTGTTTGGGAGTTGGGTTATTGAAAAAAATAAATAGAAATTAATTCATCAACGCCTCAATCTCCTCTGCTTCAATAGGAATATCACGCATTAAATTAAACGGTTCGCCTTGCTCCTGAATCACAACGTCGTCTTCCAATCGAATGCCAAAGCCTTCATCTGGAATGTAAATGCCTGGTTCTACTGTAAAGACCATATTGGCTTGCATCGGTTCTGTTAAAATACCATAATCGTGAGTATCCAACCCAATGTGATGCGAGGTTCCGTGCATAAAATATTTCTTGTAGGCAGGCCAGTCTGGGTTTTCGTTCTGCACATCGGCTTTATCTAATAAACCAAGACCTATCAATTCAGAAGTCATTAACTTACCAACCTCCACATGATACTGTTCCCATAGCGTTCCCGGCACTAGTAGTTTGGTCGCTTCATTCTTGACGCGATTTACGGCATTATAAACGGCTTTTTGGCGATCAGTAAACTTTCCAGATACAGGGATGGTTCTGCTCAAATCACTAGCATAATTAGCGTACTCAGCACCTGCATCAATTAAAATCAAATCACCTGCTTTACATTCTTGGTTGTTCTCTATATAATGTAAGACGTTGGCATTATTACCAGAAGCAATAATTGGTGTGTAAGCAAATCCTTTGGAGCGATTACGCAAAAACTCATGCATGAACTCAGCTTCGATCTCATACTCCCAAACGCCTGGCTTTACAAAATCCAAGACACGTCGGAAGCCTTTATTGGTAATATCGCAGGCTTGCTGCATCAATTCCAATTCAATGGGATCCTTGACCGAACGTAAACGCTGTAAAATAGGATTGCTTTTTGCTACCGAATGCGCAGGATATTTGTCCTTCAACCATTTCGTAAAACGGTCTTCACGCGTTTCCGTCTCCACGTTGGCACGATAATGCTCGTTGGTATTAATATACACGGTATCGCATTGTGTCATCAGTTCAAACATGATTTTCTCCATGTCCTTTAACCAATACACCGTTTTAATCCCACTAGTTTCAAGTGCAGCTTCCTTGGTGAGTTTTTCACCTTCCCAAACCGCAATATGATCATTGGTTTCCTTCAGAAACAAGATTTCACGATGCTTTTCTTTTGGGCAATCTGGGAATAAGACCAAGATACTTTCCTCTTGATCCACACCACTTAAATAAAAAATGTCTCTATGCTGTTGAAACGGCATCGTACTATCTGCACTAATTGGGTATATATCATTGGAATTGAAAACCGCTAAACTGTTCGGTATCATTTTCGACATGAAGTTTTTTCGGTTTTTTATAAAGAGTTGACGGTCTATTCTATCGTATTTCATGATGTGTTGTAATTTATAGCTTCAAAAATAATTAAAGAAAAACGCAATTCAGAACTCAAATGTGGTTTATTTATGAATTTCGTTCATTTCAAAAATTAAATCATCTCATAAAACCGGCTCTTAAACTCTATCGTATGTGTTAATGACCAACTTTAATAGCGCTGTTTCCGACAAATTGTTATATTTGTCCGTTGAAATACATAATTTCAACCCTAACTCTAAACTATACACATGAAAAAAACTACGCAATTACACCTGTTATTAGCTATCTTGCTAATAGTATCATCTCAAACGTTTATTTCTGCACAAGAATTGATGTTTGAAGTACCTTTACAAACACAAGTACAAGCGTCTTCACAAATTATTGAAGGCCAAGTTATTTCTAAAACTTCGTTTTGGGACGACAACCAACAAAATATTTATACCATTAATACGGTAGAAGTCTACAAAGTCTTTAAAGGGCAAACAACAAGCACACTCGTGGAAATAGTGACACCTGGAGGAACTGTAGGTTTAGAATCTGAAGTCGTAACACCAAGTTTAACATTAAATATTGGTGATACTGGTGTATTTATGCTTCATGCAAACAACGTGGCTTTGAGCCAAGGAACAACGTCAAACAAGTTAATGCCTTTCGCCTCATCTCAAGGTTTTTATCAATACGACTTAAAAAATAACATCGTTCGTAATCCTTTTCAAACGCAACAAGGAATTACTACGGAGTTTTACAGTGCCATTCAATCACTAACCAATAACGCTGCCATAACGGAAATATCAGATTTTGATGTTGACACTGTTTATGAAAACCTAAGCGCTAACAGAGACAGTAATGGTGCAGTTTTTATTTCTAGTTTTTCTCCAACAACTGTGAATGGTGGTGTCAAGGATTTATTAGTTGTTGATGGTGGTGGTTTTGGAACAAGTGGTACAATTGCCTTTAGAGATGCTAATTTTGGTGGTGTCGATAATATGTTTAATCCTGTGTATTATGATGCTTTAGATAGTCAAATCGTTAGTTGGACTGATTCCCAGATTGTGGTAGAAGTGCCTTCGAGAGCTGGAACAGGAGACATTAGAGTCACGCCTGATATTGGAGGTGAAGTTATTTCTGCTCAAACACTGACCGTATTTTACTCACAGATTAATCCTAGTTCGGGTACTGTAGACTTTCCTTCACAGCACTTTGATACGAACGGAAATGGCGGTTATACTTGGCAAATGAACACCGAATTTAATGGCAATGCCGCTGCAAATGCGTCTTTTTTAAGAGCTTTTGATACTTGGGTTTGTACCACAGGTATCAATTGGGAAATTGGTAGTGTGACGCCTATAGATGTGATTGCTGCAGATGGTGTTAATATCATACGTTTTGATAATGGTACCGAATTACCTCAAGGTGTTTTGGGTCGTTGTACGTCTCGATTTGGATCCTGTGCCTCTGGTTCTCCGGGAGGAATTGATGTTGTCGTGACAGAACTTGACATTGTTTTTAATGACGTGTTTACTGGCGACTTTGCAGTTCTATCATGGGAGTTTGGTCCAGACACGGCTACGGGATTTGAAGTGGATTTTGAAAGCGTTGCCGTACACGAATTAGGTCATGGACACCAATTGGCACATATTATTAATGTTGGAGAAGTGATGCATTATTCAATCGCTAATTCTCAAAACAGTAGAGATTTGGGTGCCAGTGATATTGCTGGTGGTACAGATGTCATGAATAGAAATGTGGCAAATCAGGTTTGTGCACAAGACTTAATGACCTATTCTGCATGTTCAGGTCTAACATTGAGCCTTGACGAAGCAACAATTGAAACTCATATTTCAATATATCCAAACCCGACGAAAGGCACTTTACATATTTCCAACGCAACCAATATGATTATTGATAATGTCTCAATTTACGACATGAGAGGTCGATTGGTCTTATCGAATAAGCCATCATCTAATTCTTTGAATAGCCTAGACGTTAGTCAATTAAATGCTGGTATGTATTTTATTGAATTCCAAATGGAAAATATCGCCATTAGCAAGAAATTTATAAAAGAGTAACTTTTTACTCCTATGGTTCCTTTAGACGCTCATTCATTTGAGCGTCTTTTTTTATTTGCAAACTCAATATTTATTACCTTTAGTGCAGATCAAAAACCAACAAACCATGTTCAAACCATTTTGTTTTCTCATTTGCCTCGGAACTTTCATTTCTTTTGCACAGCAGCCAGCGACAAATCCACAAACTATTGAATCAGCCTTAACCAAAAAGCAACAACTCTCAGAATCGTCATTGGTGAAAAATGTCGCTTTTGAAAATATTGGTCCGACTGTCATGAGCGGACGTGTAACAGATTTGGCCGTCAATCCTGACAATCCCACAGAGTTTTATGTCGGTTATGCTTCTGGAGGTGTTTGGTATACCAACAATAATGGAACAACCTTTGAACCTATTTTGGATAATTCCAACACTCAAAATGTTGGTGACATCGCAGTCGATTGGAAAAACGGAACCATTTGGGTGGGTACTGGTGAAAACAACAGTTCGCGTTCTAGCTACGCAGGAATTGGCATCTTGAAATCGACAGATCAAGGAAAAACATGGGAAAACATGGGACTCAAGGATTCTCATCATATTGGTCGTATTTTGATCAACCCAAACAATCCTGACGAAGTCGTTGTAGGTGTTACGGGGCACTTGTATTCTCCAAATCAAGAGCGTGGCATTTATAAGACGATAGATGGTGGGAAAACATGGTCTCAAAAACTCTTTGTAGATAACATGAGTGGTATCATTGATTTACAGACCAATCCCAAAAATTTCAATCTGATGTTTGCTTCGTCATGGACGAAAGACAGAAAAGCTTGGAACTTCGATGGCAGTGGCAATAATTCAGCCATATATAAAAGTACCGATGCTGGTAACACATGGACAAAAATGTCTACCGAAAAAAGTGGCTTTCCAACGGGTCAAGGTGTTGGTAGAATTGGATTGGCTATTTACGATGACAATATTGTCTATGCCGTGCATGATAGTCAGTTTCGCAGACCTTCCGAAGGAAAAAAAGAAAGCTCCAATGCTTTAACCAAAGAAGACTTCAAGTCCATGTCTACAGAAACTTTTCTCTCATTGGATAACAAAAAACTCAATGCCTACCTCAAAATGAATGGCTTTCAGGAAAAATATAGAGCAGACAATGTCAAGCAAATGGTTAGAAGCGGCAACGTGAAACCCATTGATTTAGCGAAGTATTTGGAAGATGCGAACTCCATGCTTTTTGACACACCTGTGATAGGAACTGAAGTATATAAAAGTACCGATAGTGGTATCACTTGGGAAAAAACCCATGCGGATTACCTCGACGACATCTATTACAGTTATGGGTATTATTTCGGACATATCTATGTCGCACCAAATAATGCTGATCATATTTACATTTATGGTGTTCCAATTGTGAAATCAAAAGATGGAGGAAAGTCGTTTACGTCTATTAGTGCAGAGAATGTGCATGCCGACCATCACGCACTGTGGATTAACCCTAAGAATCCAGATCACCTCATCAATGGTAATGATGGCGGTGTCAATATCACCTATGACGATGGCGAGAATTGGATAAAGAACAATTCGCCATCTGTGGGTCAATTCTATGCTATAAATGTTGATAATGAGAAGCCATATAATGTCTATGGTGGCTTACAAGACAATGGTGTTTGGGTAGGTGCTCATAACGCTCGTGAAGATAAGAGCTGGCATCAAAGTGGACAATACCCTTGGAAAAGTATCATGGGTGGAGATGGCATGCAAATACAAATCGATAATAGAAATCACCATATTGTCTATACTGGCTTTCAATTTGGAAACTATTTCCGACTCAATCTTGAAACTGAAGAACAAATATACATTCAGCCAAAACACGAATTAGGAGACACACCTTACCGATTCAATTGGCAAACCCCTATATTATTATCGCCTCACAATCAAGATATTTTGTATTTGGGCGGCAATAAGTTAATGCGTTCCATGAATCAAGGTAATGATTGGACGGCTATTAGTGATGATCTCACCAAAGGTGGAAAAAAAGGAAACGTAGCCTACGGAACATTGACCTCAATTAGTGAATCGCCATTTCAATTTGGATTAATTTATACGGGAAGTGACGATGGCTTAGTACATATTACCAAAAATTCTGGTGGTAGTTGGACAAACATTTCTGACTCCTTTCCAAAAGATCTTTGGGTGAGTCGCGTGGTGGCATCACAACATAAAAAAGAACGTGTCTATGTGACACTAAATGGCTATCGATGGGATGATTTTAAAGTCTATGCGTATATGAGTGATGATTATGGAAAGACATGGAAAGACATTAGTAGCAATATCCCGTCCTCACCAGTTAATGTCATCAGAGAAGACCCAGAAAATGAGCACATCCTATATTTGGGAACAGATAATGGTGCCTATGTAACCTTTAATCAAGGAGAACGTTGGGAAGCTTTTAGTAACGGACTCCCGAATGTTGCTGTTCATGATATCGTCCTTCAAGAAGATTCAAAAGATTTACTTTTAGGTACCCACGGACGAAGTATCTACAAAACGGATATTGCACCACTTCAGCAAATGACTTCCGAACTGCTATCAAAAGATATCACCTTATTTAAGGTAAAAGATGTCAGACATTCTTCCAGATGGGGAAGTTCATGGAGCAAGTGGTTTGAAGCCTTTGAACCTGAGGTAGCAATTACCTTTTATGCCAATGCGAGCAATGAGCAATCTATTAAAGTCTTCTCTGAAAAAGGAGCTTTACTCAATCAAATGACGGTCTCTGCAGATAAAGGATTTAATTATACCAGCTATGATCTTACGCTAACGGACAACGGTAGAAAAGTATTGATGAAAGAGAATACAAGCATGGATATTAATAAAGCTACAAACGACGCTTACTACCTTCCAAAAGGCACATACACTATTCAAATTGGTGATGAAAAAACAACTTTTGAGATAAAATAAGTCACTAAATATGAAGTTATATTATAAACTCCCAAGTCATGAAAACTTTACGAATATTCGCTCTTTTGGCGTCAGTCCTAACAATCGCTTGCAGTAGCGATCAAGTTGATAATGTGCAACCAGCCAGTCCTAAGCTTGTCATCAAGCTAAAATTTGATCCGAATCAGGAACGTCTCAACAATTTAGGGCAACCTGCAGCCATACCAACAGGGAATGCTGCCCAATCTCCTGATATTAATAGAATGAGTGCCAATTATATAGAATTTGCACCAACAGCAACCACAGCATTGGGTACCGGAGAAATTATTTATGAAGGTCCTGAAACCACTATGGGAGGTGAACAAGCCATTGATTTTCAAAATGCTATTTTTGCTGGCGACAATGAAACGTTCTTAAGTATCCCTTTGAGTGACATTTCGGTAGGGAATTATCAATGGGTAAGAGTATCTCTTGCCTATCAAGAGGGTGACATTAATCTTCTTGTCAATAATCAAGACATTACTGGTACTTTGGCCAGCTTCGTAGGCTACAACTCTTATATTACAAACTTTGACTTAAACGGTACTACCATTGAAGTCAATGAAAACAAAGCACAAGGATTTTGGGCATTTGAAACCCTAGGGTTCACCACACAAGGACAGGCTCCAGAAGGTGCCACCACAGTGCCCAACCCGTTATTTAATTCGTCGCCTATACCGCAAGGTTCTTGTGTTGTCACAGGCGAATTTGAGAATGGTCTGACGATAACTGGTAGTGAAACACAAGACGTAATTGTAACATTATCCTTTTGCATCAACAACAGTTTCGAGTGGACCGAAGTTAACGCTGATGGAAAGTATGAACCTGAAGCTGGCGAACAAGTCGTCGATATGGGACTTAGAGGGTTGATTCCCGTCGTATCTAATTAAACCCATTCTAAATAACTAAAATAAAGTCTAAAATTTGTTGCTCATCCCTTTGAGCCTTATCTTTGTAGTACTTAATAATTAACTACAATTATAATGAGCGGAATTCTAAATTCGTCGATTGGAAGAAAGTTTGCCATGGCACTTTCGGCATTCTTCCTGATGGTTTTCATTTTACAACACTTTTCAATCAACATTCTATCAGTCTTTAGTCCAGACACATTTAACGAGGTCTCCCACTTTATGGGAACGTTCTGGGTCATCCAATACGTATTGCAGCCCGTATTAATTCTTGGAGTGATATTTCATTTTGTCATGGGATTTGTATTGGAAATCAAAAATAATAGAGCAAGACAAATCAGTTATGCTAAAAATAATGGTGCAGCCAATTCCACATGGATGAGTAGAAACATGATTTGGAGTGGTGGGTTTATTTTAGTATTTCTCGTGATCCACTTTATTGATTTTTGGATTCCAGAAATCAATACGAAATACATCGTTGGTGATATGTCAGGCACCTTACCAAATGGTGAATTTAGATACTACGAAGAACTGGTTCATAAATTTGAGCCTATATGGCGTGTCGCCTTATATTGTATTGGTTTTGTATTCTTATCATTGCACTTATTGCACGGATTTGATTCAGCTTTTCAATCGGTAGGCGCCAATAACAAATACACCAAAGGATTACACAGTTTTGGAAAGTTTTATGCAATTGTTATCCCGCTTGGGTTTATATTCATTGCACTTTTCCATCATTTTAATCACTAAAAAACACATCTAAATATGGCTTTAGATTCTAAAATACCAAAAGGACCACTTGCTGATAAGTGGACCAATCATAAAAACAATATTAATCTGGTTAATCCTGCCAATAAACGAAACATCGACGTGATTGTTGTTGGCACCGGACTTGCTGGTGGCTCTGCCGCTGCAACTTTAGCTGAGTTAGGGTATAACGTAAAAGCGTTCTGTTTTCAAGATTCTCCGAGACGTGCACACTCGATTGCTGCTCAAGGAGGTATCAACGCTGCGAAAAATTACCAAGGAGATGGCGACTCAACCTATCGCTTGTTTTATGATACCGTTAAAGGTGGAGATTACCGTTCAAGAGAAGCTAATGTTTACCGACTGGCTGAAGTTTCTGCAAATATCATAGACCAATGTGTCGCACAAGGGGTTCCTTTTGCTCGTGAATATGGAGGACTCTTAGACAACCGTTCATTTGGTGGCGTTTTAGTGTCTAGAACATTTTATGCTGCTGGACAAACGGGTCAACAATTATTATTAGGTGCTTACTCTGCTATGAACCGTCAAATTGGTCGTGGTAAGATAAAAATGTACAACCGTCATGAGATGTTGGATGTCGTTATTGTGGATGGAAAAGCACGAGGAATCATTGCTCGTAATTTGGTGACTGGTGAAATTGAACGCCATTCAGCACATGCCGTGGTTTTAGGAACTGGTGGCTACGGTAATGTATTTTTCTTGTCTACCAATGCTATGGGAAGTAATGTCACAGCTGCTTGGAAAGCACATAAACGTGGCGCTTATTTTGCTAACCCTTGTTATACACAAATTCACCCTACTTGTATTCCTGTTTCTGGAGATCACCAATCCAAGTTAACACTTATGTCTGAATCTCTCAGAAATGATGGACGTATATGGGTGCCTAAGAAAAAAGAAGATGTTGAAGCGATTCGTGCTGGTAAATTAAAACCTACTGAAATTGCTGAAGAAGACAGAGATTACTATCTGGAACGTCGCTATCCTGCTTTCGGAAATTTAGTACCACGTGATGTGGCCTCAAGAGCGGCTAAGGAACGTTGTGATGCTGGGTATGGTGTGAATGCAACAGGCGAAGCTGTTTACTTAGATTTTGCGTCAGCCTTTATGCGCTACGGAAAAGAACAAGCCCATGTCAAAGGTTTAGATGAAAACGATGATGCCTTGGTTAAGAAACTAGGTCAAGAGATCGTCAAACAGAAATACGGAAACCTTTTCCAGATGTACGAAAAAATTGTCGATCAAAACCCCTATGAAACACCAATGATGATTTATCCTGCGGTGCATTATACCATGGGAGGTATTTGGGTCGATTACAATCTCCAAACAACCGTTCCTGGACTGTACTGTATTGGAGAAGCCAACTTCTCAGATCATGGTGCCAACAGATTAGGAGCGTCGGCCTTGATGCAAGGACTGGCTGATGGCTATTTTGTATTGCCATATACCATTGGTGACTATTTATCTCATGATATTCGAACAGGTCCAATTTCAACGGATACGAAGGAATTTGAAGAAGCTGAAAAGAATGTTGTAGACAATATTAACCACTTGATAAATAATAACGGTACACATCCTGTGGATTATTTCCATAAGAAACTTGGAAAAATCATGTGGAACAAATGTGGTATGGCACGAAATGCTGAAGATTTAAAGTCAGCAATTACTGAAATCGCCGAGTTACGAAAGGAGTTCTGGAAAGATGTACGTGTGCCTGGATCTGCTGATGAGTTCAATGAAGAATTGGCTAAAGCTGGACGTGTCGCTGATTTCTTAGAACTTGGCGAGTTATTTGCCAAAGACGCCTTGGAACGTGAGGAATCTGCAGGTGGACATTTCAGAGAAGAATACCAAACACCAGAAGGCGAAGCCATGAGGCGTAAGGAATTCCAATATGTCTCTGCTTGGGAATACAAAGGTGAACCAAAAGATGCTGTATTGCATAAAGAAGATTTGGTCTACGAAAATATTGAAGTGAAAGAAAGAAGTTATAAATAAGAGAAAGCTATGAATTTAACATTAAAAATATGGCGTCAAAAAAACGCCAACGATAAAGGGAAAATGGTAGACTATCAAATTAGTGATGTCTCACCAGATATGTCTTTTTTAGAAATGTTAGACGTTTTAAATAGCGAACTCATTTCTAAAGGAGACGAGCCTGTAGCATTTGATCATGATTGCCGAGAAGGTATCTGTGGTATGTGTTCACTCTACATTAATGGCGAAGCACACGGTCCAGACAGAGGTGTCACGACCTGCCAGCTTCATATGAGAAAATTTAAGGATGGTGATACCATTTACATTGAACCTTTTCGTGCAAAGGCATTTCCAGTTATAAAAGATTTGGTGGTAGATCGTAGTGCTTTCGATCGTATTCAACACGCTGGCGGATTTATTTCTGTAAACACATCAGGTAACACCATTGATGCTAATGCCATTCCTGTCAATAAACACGATGCCGATGATGCGTTTAGTGCAGCCACTTGTATTGGTTGTGGTGCTTGCGTAGCGTCTTGTAAAAATTCTAGTGCCATGTTGTTTGTTGGAGCGAAAGTATCTCAATTTGCGTTATTACCGCAAGGTCAAGTAGAAGCAACAGATCGCGTTTTAAATATGGTGAAGCAAATGGATGAAGAAGGTTTTGGTAACTGTACTAATACTGGTGCCTGTGAAGTGGAATGTCCTAAAGGTATTTCCTTAGAAAATATCGCCAGAATGAATCAGGAATACTTAAAGGCTAGTTTAAAAGGCTAATAAGCTCATATCTCAATAATAATAATAAAAACCCAAGATCGTCTCTTGGGTTTTTTGTTTTATGGTAGGTATCTACAAAAAAACCCATTCCGATTGGAATGGGTTTTTTAATAGAATAATTCTTAAGAATTTGTACAATTAAGCTTCAAACGGCTCAATTGATACAAACGACTTTCCGTCTTTTTTCTTAGTAAATTTCACAACACCATCAACCTTAGCATGTAATGTGTGGTCTTTTCCACCATATACATTTTCACCTGGGTGATGCGTGTTTCCTCTTTGTCTTACGATAATGTTTCCTGCTACGGCAGCTTGTCCACCAAATATCTTAACACCTAAGCGTTTCGATTCTGATTCTCTACCGTTTTTAGAACTACCTACTCCTTTTTTATGAGCCATTGTCTTAAGGTTTTATATTGTTAAACTTAAATGGAATTATTTTTCAATTCCACCATCTAATTTGTCTTGTAATGCTTTAAGCTCGTCCCATTTACCATCAGCAGCCAATTTAGCTTGTTTTGGCCATGTATCTGTAACGATATGTGCCAATCTTGAACTTGCTTCAGAAAGCACATTGCTTAATTCTTCTGGTGTGGCCTTTGCTACTTTAGCAAATGTCTCATAACCAGCATTTACCAACGCTTCAGCTGCTTTTGGTCCAGCACCTTCGATTTTCTTCAAATCGTCAGCTTTTCCTGTAGCCTTCTTAGTTGCTGCTTTTTTAGCTTCTGGCTTAGCTTCTGCCTTTTTCGGCTCAGCTTTTTTAGTTGCTTTCTTCGGCTCTGATTTCTTAGCTCCAGAAGAAACGATAGATTCAATAACGATTTCAGATAAGGCTTGTCTATGACCATTTTTTACACGGTAACCTTTTCTTCTTTTCTTTTTGAAAACTATTACTTTGTCACCTTTAAGGTGCTTTAAGACTTTAGCACTTACTTGTGCTCCGTCTATAGCTGGGGCGCCTAAAGTTACATTGTCACCATCGCCAATTAAAAGAACGTTATCGAAAGAAACTTTCTTACCTTCTTCTGTTGCTAAACGGTTAACAAAAACTTTCTGGTCTTTTTCAACTTTAAATTGATGCCCTGCTATCTCTACAATTGCGTACATAGCGTAACGTTTTTATTAATGATATTTTGTTAATAATAGTGCTAACTCTTGGGAAAGCGGGTGCAAATATACATTCTAATTAATTAATCTACAAACGATTTATACGTTTTTAGCGAAGTTAAGCTGGCTTCTGGCAAAACAAGTTTAATCAATGAATAACGTCTTACACTGAGAAATATACATTGGAAGACGGAATTTAAGATTATTTTTACATCCAAATGCGGGAAAAACGCCATGCGATTGCTATTTTTGTAACAACCGTGTAACATAATTATGTAAATTCATACTAATTGACACAGTTCAAAAACAATAATACAACTCACAAATTAATTTAAAACAAACTCACAATGAAAAAATGCTTATTTACTTTAGCTTCTTTGGTGTTGATTTGCAATGTTGCAATCGCCCAAAAAGTTGAATTTGAAGAGTATGATCTTGATAATGGCATGCATGTTATTTTACATCAAGATAACTCTGCTCCTGTTGTTACCACTTCAGTCATGTATCACGTAGGTGCAAAAGACGAAAATCCAGATCGTACTGGTTTTGCACACTTTTTTGAGCACCTTTTATTTGAAGGAACCAAAAACATAGAAAGAGGTGAATGGTTTACAATTGTATCCTCTAATGGCGGTTCAAACAATGCCAACACAACTGATGATCGTACCTACTACTACGAAGTTTTTCCATCAAACAATGTCGAGTTAGGTCTATGGATGGAATCAGAACGATTACTACATCCCATCATCAATCAAATAGGTGTAGATACTCAAAATGAAGTTGTAAAGGAAGAAAAAAGATTACGTGTCGATAATCAACCTTATGGTAGATTTATAGAAAACGTAAAGCTGCACATGTTTAAGAAGCATCCTTACAAAGGCACCACGATTGGAAAAATGGCGCATTTAGATGCTGCAACGCTTGAAGAATTTCAAGCCTTCAATAAAAAATTCTACGTACCAAACAACGCTGTTTTGGTAGTAGCTGGTGATATCGATAAAAAAGAGGTCAAAAGAATGATTCAAGATTATTTTGGTCCTATTCCTCGTGGCGAGGATATCGTTCGAGATTTTCCTAAAGAAGATCCTATTACAGAAACGATCAGAGCTAAAGCCTACGATCCGAACATTCAAATTCCTGCAGTTGTTGCTGCGTATAGAACGCCTTCTTTTAAAGAAAGAGATGCTTATGTTTTAGATATGATTTCTAGTTATTTAAGCAGTGGAAAAAGCTCTAAGCTTTACAAGAAAATGGTTGACGAAAAAAAGATGGCATTCCAAGTGGGCGCATTTAATCAAAGTCAAGAAGATTACGGCACATACATATTGTATGCCTTGCCATTGGGAGACGTTAAATTAGATGATCTCATCGCTGAAATAGATGAAGAAATTGTAAAAGTTCAAAATGAACTAATTTCTGAAAGAGATTACCAAAAACTTCAAAATGAATTTGAGAACAATTTCGTGAATTCTAATTCAAGTATTTCAGGAATTGCGAATTCTTTGGCTAGATACTATATGCTGTATGACGATGTTAATCTGATCAACAATGAAATTGATATTTACAGATCCATCACAAGAGAAGAAATTATGGAAGTGGCTAATAAATATCTCAAACCGAATCAACGTTTGATTTTAGAGTACTTACCAGAAGAGAAAAGTGAAAACTAAAAATTAGGACAACAATGAAATTAAAATTATCAATATATATCGTAGCATTTTTAATGTCGGTAAGTGCATTTGCACAAATTGACCGATCTAAAATGCCTGAACCAGGACCATCTCCAAAAATATCTTTGGAAAAGCCTAAAGAGTTCAAATTAAAGAACGGCTTGACGGTCTTAATCGTAGAAAATCACAAATTACCAAGAGTGTCTTATTCACTTACCATTGACAATAAGCCTATGACAGTAGGTGACAAAGCAGGCGTAGAAAGTCTCATTGGAGCGATGATGGGTAATGGTACAACCAATATTTCTAAAGATGAATTTAATGAAGAAGTAGATTTCTTGGGTGCCAGCATAAATTTTGGTTTTAGTGGTGCTTTTGCGAGATCCCTTTCTAAATATTCTGATCGTATTTTAGAACTTATGGCAGACGCTGCCATCAATCCTTTATTAACAAAGGAGGAGTTCGAAAAAGAAAAAGATAAACTTTTGGAAGGTTTAAAATCTCAAGAAAAAAGTGTGGAAGCTGTGGCTGGTCGTGTTGGATCTGCTCTGGCTTATGGAAAAAAACATCCTTATGGAGAATTTACGACGGAAGAAACTGTAAATAACGTGTCTTTCGGAGATGTCGTATCTTTTTATGAGCAGTATTTCAACCCTAACAATGCCTATTTGGTGGTCGTTGGAGATGTGGATCAAAAGGATATCAAGAAGAAAATTGAAAAGTATTTTGGACCTTGGGAAAAATCTGTAGGTGTTGACTATACCGTTCCTGAAGAAGCTCCAAATGCACAATACACACAAATCAATTTTGTTGATATGCCTAACGCCGTACAGTCTAATATTTCCTTGACAAACAATGTAGATTTGGAAATGAAAGATCCTGATTATCATTCTGTTTTAATCGCGAATAAAATTTTAGGTGGTGGTTTCAACAGTTATTTAAATATGAATCTTCGTGAAGAACATGGTTACACCTATGGCGCACGTTCGAGCATAGGGACTGATAAATACGCCTCTCGTTTCACAGCGGGTGCCGCTGTAAGAAATATGGTGACCGATAGCGCTGTGGTTCAAACTTTGAAAGAAATTAATCGTATCAAGACAGAACCTGTTGAACAGGACATGTTGAAAAATGCCAAGGCAAAATATGTTGGTGATTTTGTTCTGGCTTTAGAAAACCCACAAACTATTGCGCGCTATGCCTTAAACATCAAGTTGAATGACCTTCCTGATGATTTTTACACGACTTACTTACAAAAGATTAATGCTGTAACTGCAGATGATGTTAATCGTGTGGCTAATAAATATTTCAAAACACAAAATGCACGTTTTATTGTTGTAGGAAAAGGAAGTGAAATTTTGGAAAATCTTGAGAAAACTGGAATTCCGATTAAGTACTTTGATAAGTATGCCAACAGCACATCAAAACCAAGCTATGAGATTGAAATGCCAGCAGATATGAATGCTACCAAAGTGATGGAAGCCTATATCGAGGCTATTGGTGGTAAAGATGCCTTAGACAAGGTGAATTCTGTATATATCACTGCTGAAGCTGAATTACAACCAGGAATGATGATGAATCTTGAATTAAAGAAAACGAAGAGTAATCAATATTTACAAATCATCAATACACCTATGGGTTCACAAAAATCTGTGCTTGATGGTTCTACAGGTTATACATCTTCAGCTGGTGTAAAAACTGATTTGAATGATGATCAAGTTAAAAGATTACAAAGCGAATCTTCACCATTTCCAGAAGTTAATTACTTAAATGGTGGTGTGACTCTTGAAAAAATCGAAATGATTGATGGTGAAAAAGCCTACAAAATTAATGTAGATGAAAACACAGCGATCTATTACAGTGTCGATACTGGATTAAAAATAAAAGAGGTTACTTCTAGTGAAGCTGGATCGTCAACAACGTTCTATAACGACTACCAAGAAGTTGCTGGTATTAAATTTCCATTCACTGTTGGACAAACTTTCGGTCCTCGTCGCATTGATTTTAAAGTGAAAGAACTTAAAGTCAATGAAAACGTCACCGATGCCGATTTTGATTAATCTAAAGCACATAACTTAGAAAAAAACCGAAGCATGCAAGCTTCGGTTTTTTTTATGATCGTTTTTTATTCGCAAGATAGACGCCTAATAATATGATAGCACTGGCCGTCAGTTGTAAGAGACCAAAAGTTTCACCATCTAAAACGCCCCATCCGAATGCAACAATAGGCATGATATAGGTAACCGAAGAGGCAAAAACAGGCGTTGATATTTGTACTAGTGTATTAAATAATACTTTAGCTAAGGCTGTACCAAAAAGAGACAACACAGCTACATATACCATTGCCATCTTAAACTCAGGATGTTCAAAAGTACGTTCAGAAAAAAAATCGGTGGCTATTAAAATGATGATGGCTGGAATAATAATGATGACATAATTACCTGTAGCAATACCCAAGGGTTTTACATGCTGTAAATGCGCTTTAATGATGTTGACATTCAAGGCGTACATAACCGTCGATAAGATCACAAATCCGGCATATAAATAATTTTGTTCAGGGTTGAGATTGGCGCCTGATAATATCAAAATACAAGTGCCAATAAATCCAATAATAACGCCTACAAGTTGTTGTTTTGTAAATCCGATTTTAAAGATAGCAAGACCCAATAATATGGCATTTAATGGGACTAAAGAATTCAAAACGGAAGTGATAGCACTATCAATTTCGGTCTCAGCAATAGCAAACAAAAAGGCTGGTATAAAAGATCCTAAAAACCCAGAAGCAGCAATCCACTTCCAAGCACTTGCTTCGATGCCTTTTAAGCTCTTATAACCTACTGTAAATAGTAAGAGTCCAGTGATGATCGTCCGAAGCGCACCTAATTGAAAAGGGCTTAATCCAAGTAAGGATTTCTTTATTAAAATGAATGAGCTTCCCCAGATAACCGATAATATCAGTAGATAAAGCCATTTTTTGTTAATTTTCCCCATATAGTATCCTAACTAATTCACAAAAATCGTTAATTTTAATACACAACACCTCAATATTTATTAAGTTTGTTCGAAATAATATCCTTATTAACTATGAGAACTTTTAAACATATTTTAGCCATTGTATTCATATCTACAGCGATTGTTTCATGTAAAAATGACCAAAGTCCTGAAGTAAAAACGGTTGAAACTAAAGCCGAAATCAATACAAATGCCGCTAAAAAATTAGATCCAAATGCTACTTACGCAAAAGCCGAATTTGGTATTGAAGGAATGACTTGTGCGATGGGTTGTGCAAAAACCATCGAAAAGAAAATTGCTAAAATGGATGGCGTGAAATCTGCCAAAGTAGATTTTGAAAAAGAGCTAGCCATGGTAGAGTATGACGAAGCAATGGTGACACCAACTTCATTGGAAGAAGCAGTTGCCAAAGCTGGTGAGACTTACAAGGTAAAGGACATGAAAACAGTCACATCGTTTTCTTCAGAAATACATGAGTGTTCTGCTAATTGTGATCAAACAACTTGTGCCAATAAATCGGAAGCTGAAAAAAAGGCTTGCGCTGAAAATTGTACAAAAGCTTGTTGTGCTAAAAAAGACTAATTAGAATAGCATCAAAATTTAAACCACTCTACGGAGTGGTTTTTTTATGACCAGGTTTTAAATGGCTGAAGACTTAACTGCGAGTTATAATAACGTGGATCTCCTGTAACTTCTTCTCCCAACCAATCCGGTTTTTCAAATGGGTCGTCTGGATGCTTCAATTCTACTTCAGCAATAACCAATCCCAGATTATCTCTTTCAAAAACGTCCACTTCAAAAAGATGCTGTCCAACAGCAATTTCATAACGCGTTTTATCAATAACTCCTTTTTGACATAACGACAATAAATCTCTGGCATCTGTGCGAGAAATTTCCTTTTCCCACTCAAAACGGGATAAACCATCAACAGAAGATTTTCCTTTAACCGTGAGAAAACCAGTGTCTCCTTTTAATCGCACTCTCACCGTCCTTTCTGGATCTGTATTTAAAAACCCTTGTGTAATTCTCGTTTTTTTCTGCGCTTGGGCTTTAAAATCTTCGGAAACCACTAAAAATTTACGCTCTATTTCTATCATTGAAAAAGACATTTAATGTCTAAATTTACACTATGCTAGACGATTTACCAATTAGAAAGATTATTCATGTGGATATGGATGCCTTTTATGCTTCCGTGGCACAAATGGACAATCCAGAACTTAAAGGTAAAGCTATTGCAGTAGGTGGTGGAGGCACACGTGGTGTCATAAGTGCGGCAAGTTATGAAGCTCGAAAATTTGGTGTAAAAAGTGCTATGTCTGGTAGGCTCGCCAAAAAATTATGTCCAGATCTTATTTTTGTTAAAACTGACTTTGCACGTTATACCGAAATTTCTAAGCGTATTAGAGCAATTTTCTATGAATATACCGATTTGGTAGAGCCATTGTCTTTAGATGAAGCCTATTTGGATGTTACTGAAAACAAAAAAGGGAATCCGAGTGCTTCTTTGATCGCTCAAGAAATTAGACAACGCATCTTTAATGACATAGGGTTGACCGCCTCGGCTGGAATTTCCATCAATAAGTTTATTGCTAAAGTTGCTAGTGATTATAATAAACCAAATGGACAAAAAACGGTGAATCCAGAAGAGGTTATTCAGTTTTTAGAAGACTTAGATATTCGAAAATTTTATGGTGTTGGTAAAGTCACCGCAGAAAAAATGTACCAAAAAGGCATCTTTACTGGAAAGGATCTAAAATCAAAATCTTTAGAATATCTTGAGGAGCACTTCGGAAAATCGGGTCGTTATTACTATCAAGTTGTAAGAGGGATTCATAAAAGTGAAGTGAAACCGAACCGTATCCGAAAGTCATTAGCCGCAGAACGTACCTTTAGTGAAAATTTATCATCTGAAATTTTTATGCTCGATAAGCTTGAGCATATTGCTGAAGAAGTTGCGAAACGTCTAGTCAAAAGTAAGGTGTCTGGAAAAACTGTGACCTTAAAAATTAAGTACAGCGATTTCACATTGCAAACACGAAGCAAGACCTTAGCCTATTACATAAGTGATAAAAGTATGATTCTTGAAACCGCGAAGGATTTACTGTATCAAGAGTCTTTAAATAACTCTGTACGTTTATTAGGAATTTCGATGTCTAACCTCAACACGGAAACCTCGAAAAACAGCGCAACAAGAGTTGATGAAAAACCTGTGAGCGTACAATTGAAATTTGAGTTTTAACAAACAGATTTTTGGTTCAGTTCCTCAACAATCTGTTCTATTTTTTTATTTTTAGCCGCCCTCTCTAAAACCAATGCTGGTGCTTGTCTTACCTCACAATTTTGTATAGGACATCGTTCACATGTAACTCCAACTTCTTCCGTTTTTATACTCTTATCCTCTAAAAATTTTAGCTTACGTTCTAATTGTTTATTGATTAATAAACCAATTGAAATACTTCTATATTGATGCTCTCTAAAAGGATCTTTTGTTGCAGATGATAAAACTAAATACCTCGCATTATCGCCTGCATAATTAGACATTTGAATATCAAACTCATGCGCTTTTTCACTTGTACTTATATCTTTTAAAACATTTAAAGATACCCAACGTCTACAGTAATGTTCATTAGTTTCATTAGCACGAGGAGAATGTTGATGTGATAAATGAAGTTCTTTTTTTAAATGAAATTTTTCAGTACCAAGCTTATGTGTAAATCTTAAAAAGAATAAATTTTGAATATTAAATGCTTTTGGCAAAATATTAGTCAGTCGTTGGTAAAATGACTCAGGAGATGCATTAAATGTATTCATTGTTTTAATAAACAAAGCCTCATCAAATGATGATTGTTCAAAAATAGCTTCCAATTGTAATGTTAAAGCATCTTTCGGAATCACAAGGGCGCCTGCAAAATAAGAGGCATAAAAGTTATTAAGAACCTGATCAAAACTTTCAAATTTTATCCATGGAAACGTATATAAACGATCTGTAATTCCTAAAAAATTATAGGCAATTTCTTTAGCATAAATAAACGTACGTTGCGCTTCATCAATACCATCAGCAAGTAATAATGTTTTAGTCTTGGGTACAAAAACAGAACGCAAATTTTCTAAAGCCTCATAGGTACTCAATTCGGCTTCATTAATAATGTAACCATATTCTTCAATTAAAATTTCTTCTATATCCTTAGATGTAAAAGGCGTAGATAAGTCTACTTGATAGGCCTTTGAAAATTTTAAAACCTGCTGTTCTAAATCATCAAAATAATTATTATTTGCTTCTTGAAATGAACGTACAGAAGCCAGAAAAAAACTTTCTCTACTAAAGTTATAATGCTGAGCAATTTCAATAATGGTGCTAATAAATGCATTAACTTTTGCTGGAGCATTAGACACAATATCTATTAAGTTGCTCTCTTTAATACCAAAAAGCTCTAACGGAATCTCTTTTAAAATTTTAGACTGAAGTAACTCGCCTATTGGCGCTAAGTTTTTATCCAGTTTTAAAGACACCATTTGATCATAAGGCACATCGAGCTTTTCAGATAAAATGGCAATTTTATCAGGTTTAGGGTATTTTTTCCCTTTTTCAATTTCGTTTAAATAGGATTTCGATAACCCTGAAATTTTTGATAATCCAAATAAAGATAAATTCTTATCAGTGCGTATTTGCTTAAGTTTTAAGCCAAATATGAGTTTTATATATTCTTGTTCCATAGTAACAAAACAAAGGTAATCATTTTTGCGAATCATCAAATAAAAGCGAAAAATATATTTTTAGCGAACGTTCGCTTGTTTTTTTAAAAACTTTGTTTTAATATTGTCGTATAAAATATTTAAGACTATGGAAAACACACTTTTAAAACCGTCAAAAGTTCAGTTCGCAAACAATGTAAAACATTACTTTCCAGAAATTTTAACAGATGATGCTCTAGAATTTATTACAGCACTTCACGAGTATTTTAATTCCCAACGTCTAACCTTACTTAAAAACCGAGAAGCACAGCAGAAGGTTTTTGACAGTGGAAAATTTCCTCACTTCCCTCAAGAAACTAAAACGATAAGAGAAAGCGACTGGGTTGCAGCTGATATTCCGAATGATCTTAAAGACAGACGTGTAGAAATTACCGGACCTGTAGATCGAAAAATGATAATCAATGCTCTAAATTCTGGTGCCAAAACGTTTATGGCCGACTTAGAAGATAGTAATTCTCCAACTTGGAAAAATAGTATTCAGGGACAACAAAACTTAATTGATGCCAATAAAAAAACAATCTCTTTGGTCGATACAAAGCGAGGAAAAACTTACCAATTAAATGATGAAACAGCCGTTCTTTTAGTAAGACCAAGAGGCTTACACTTAAACGAAAGACACCTCCTTATTAATAATGAAGAAACTTCTGGAAGCCTGGTAGACTTTGGTCTATATGTATTCCACAACACAAAAACCATGTTAAAAAACGGAACAGCTCCTTATTTTTATCTTCCCAAATTAGAACATTATACTGAAGCTGGCTGGTGGAATGACGTATTTAACTTTGCTCAAGCGTATTTAAACCTTCCGAAAGGCACATTTAAAGCCACTGTTTTAGTAGAGACAATTACTGCAAGTTTCCAGTTAGACGAAATCATTTTTGAGCTTAAAGATCATATTGTAGGCTTAAATTGTGGTCGTTGGGATTACATCTTTTCATACATCAAAAAATTCAGAAATCATCCAAATTTTGTGGTACCAAACCGTGATCAGGTAACGATGACCACTCCTTTTATGGATGCTTATTCAAAATTGGTTATTCAACGTTGCCACAAACGTGGCATCCTGGCTATTGGTGGTATGGCAGCACAAATTCCCATTAAAAATAATGATAAAGCCAATAGAGCTGCTTTAGAAAAAGTACGACTAGACAAAGAGCGTGAAGTTAAAAATGGTCATGACGGAACCTGGGTAGCGCATCCCGCTTTAGTTCAAGTTGCAATGAACGAATTTAATAAGCATATGCCAACACCAAATCAGTTACATGTGACGCGTGATGATATTAATATCACTAAAAGTGATTTAGTCGAGCTCCCTAAAGGCACCGTTACAGAAGCTGGAATTAGAAAAAATATTAATGTGGGTATTTTATATACTGAAGCTTGGCTACGAGGTCATGGTGCTGTGGCACTCTATAATTTAATGGAAGACGCAGCAACTGCCGAAATATCAAGAACACAAGTATGGCAGTGGTTAAAAAATGAAGTGAAACTTGAGGATGGCAGAACATTTAATCTTGAACTCTACATCGAACTATTTGATAACGAAGTTGAAAAAATTATTACCGAAATTGGTGAGGAGAATATTGCTAATAGCAAGTTTAAATTGGCTTTTGAGCTTTTTGACAAATTGGTTTTATCCGAAAAGTTTGAAGAATTTTTAACACTTCCTGCCTATCAATATTTATAAAAAAAACAATCCTGCGATTGCGGCAACAATCAACAGGATCTAATTATTAATAATAAATAACGTATCCCAAAATTATGAAAAATTTATCAAAATCAAATTATAGTTCTGCATTACAGACTGTAAAAACGCTTAAAGAAAAGTATGGCAATACCTGGAATGCCATAAGCCCAGAAAGTGCCGCGAGAATGCTTACTCAAAACCGTTTTAAAACAGGATTAGATATCGCAAAATATACCGCTGCGATTATGAGAAATGATATGGCCGAATATGACGCAGATTCTTCTAAATATACACAGTCTCTCGGTTGCTGGCATGGTTTTGTGGCACAACAAAAAATGATTGCTGTAAAAAAACACCATAAAACTACGAACAAAAAATATCTGTATCTGTCTGGTTGGATGGTAGCTGCTCTGCGTTCAGAATTTGGTCCATTACCAGATCAATCTATGCACGAAAAAAATGCTGTTCCAGATCTGATAAAAGAAATTTATGATTTCTTACGCCAAGCTGATGCCATTGAACTGAATCATTTATTCAGAAGATTAGAAAACGGAGAAGATGTTCAAGATCAAATAGATAATTTTGAAACACATGTGGTTCCTATTATAGCAGATATTGATGCAGGGTTTGGAAATGAAGAGGCAACTTATTTACTGTCGAAAAAAATGATTGAGGCTGGAGCTTGTGCTATTCAAATTGAAAATCAAGTGTCAGATGCAAAACAATGTGGCCATCAAGATGGGAAAGTAACAGTTCCTCACGAAGATTTTATTGCTAAGCTAAATGCAATTAGATATGCCTTTTTAGAATTGGGAGTAGATGACGGAATTATTGTTGCTAGAACAGATTCTGAAGGTGCTGGCTTAACACAAAAATTACCTGTTAGTCAAAAACCTGGAGATTTAGCGTCCCAATATTTAGCCTTTGTTGAAGCTGAAGAAATTAATATTATTGATGCTAAAGAAGATGATGTGCTTCTTAAAAGAGATGGTAAACTCGTACGCCCTGTAAGACTAGCAAATGGTTTGTATAAGTTTAAAGAGGGCTCAAATATAGATCGTGTTGTATTAGATTGTATTACGAGCCTTCAGCACGGAGCCGATTTACTTTGGATTGAAACTCCAACACCAAATGTTAAACAAATTGCACATATGGTAAACCGAGTTAAAACTGTGGTGCCTAATGCTAAATTGGTTTATAATAATTCGCCTTCGTTTAACTGGACTTTAAATTTCCGTCATCAAGCCTACGATGAGATGCTTGCAGAAGGTGAAAATATGACTGCTTATGATAGAAATAACTTAATGGACGCTCAGTATGATTATTCTGAATTATGTCATCGCGCTGATGAAAAGATTAAAACATTCCAAGTTGATGGCGCTAAAGAAGCTGGGATTTTTCATCATTTGATCACATTACCAACATATCATACAACTGCACTTCATATGAACAATTTAACCCAAGGATATTTTGGAGAAGAAGGCATGCTCTCTTATGTTAAAGATGTACAGAGGCAAGAAATTAGAAAAGGCGTTTCATGTGTAAAGCATCAACGTATGGCTGGTTCAGATCTGGGAGATGATCACAAAACATTCTTTGCAGGTGAAAAGGCTTTAAAAGCTGGAGGTGAAAAAAACACCTCAAATCAATTTAGCACATCTCCAAAAAACAACACTGTTGAAAAGCAATTAAGTGTGCTTGTATAGACCTATCAATACCACATTTAAATTTATATAAAATGCGTTCACTATTGTAGTAAACGCATTTTCTTTATAACTGTAGAGTTTAAACGATTAAAAACTACAACTCGTAATTTCAGTGACTCTTAAGGTATTCACCATTCCTTTCTCTTGAATAGGCATTGCTGCTAAGCTGATAAGCATATCACCAACATCGAGATAGCCTTTTTTACACGCTATGGCATTAACATCTTCTATGGTTTCATCTGTACTCACAAACTTGTCATAGTAAAACGCTTCAACGCCCCAAAGCATACTTAATTGTGTTAAAATACGTTTATTAGACGTAAACACTAAAATATGTGCGCTTGGTCGCCATGCCGAAATTTGAAATGCAGTATAACCCGAATTGGTTAGTGTTGAAATCGCTTTGGCACTAATTTCATTCGCCATGTTAGCTGCATGGTAACAGATGGATTTTGTAATATATCGCTTGGTCTTAATATGTGGAGGCGATTGTGGTACTTGAATTAAATTTGAATCTTCTACACTCTTGATAATGTTAGACATTTGTCTGATGACCTGAATTGGAAAATTTCCAACGGAGGTTTCTCCAGATAACATCACAGCATCTGCACCATCCATCACTGAATTGGCTACATCATTAACCTCTGCACGTGTTGGTGTTAAGCTGGTGATCATAGTCTCCATCATTTGAGTTGCTATAATCACGGGAATTCTAGCACGCTTGGCACGTAACACCAATTGTTTTTGAATAAGCGGTACTTCTTCGGCTGGAATCTCTACACCTAAATCACCACGAGCCACCATTAAACCATCACAGTATGCTACAATTTTATCAATATTCTCAACAGCTTCTGGCTTTTCAATTTTAGCTATAATTGGAATTTTATGGTCACTGTGTTCTTTAATCAATTCTTCCAGTTGCATAAGGTCTTCGGCGTGACGTACAAAAGACAAGGCTATCCAATCTACTTGCAAGCTACAAGCAAAAATAGCATCTTCGATATCCTTTTCAGTTAAAGCTGGTTGAGATATATTGGTATTTGGAAGGTTCACACCTTTTTTAGATTTTAAAGGTCCACCTTGCAGTACGCGGGCTTTCACTTCAGATTTTTTATCTGTAGATACCACCTCAAAGATCAATTTTCCATCATCAAGAAGAATGCGTTCACCAGGTTTAGCATCCTGCGGAAAATTATCGTAGGTCATGTAAACACGATCTTTCGTACCTTCAAATCGCTCACCTGTTGCAAAAACAATTTCATCACCTTCATTGACAACAACTTCTCCTTTCATCACACCCACACGTAATTTCGGACCTTGCAAATCGGCAAGAATAGAGGCATTAAATCCAAATTCCTCATTGAGATCCCGAATCATTTTTACGCGTTCTTCTACATCTTTATAATCGGCATGTGAGAAGTTAATTCTAAATACATTGGCACCTTCTTCCAGCATGCCTTTTAGGACATCCTTACTGCTTGTAGCTGGGCCTAATGTGGCTACTATTTTAGTTTTTTTAGTTCTTAGCATCAATCAAAAATTAAGTGGTCTTTAGCTTTTATTTGGTCAATGTCAACACTATAAGTGGTTATCACCTGAGGTATTGACTGAATTTTATTTAATATTAATTTCTCATTAAAATTTCGATATTCATTGGAAATTTTAAGGAGATAATCAACAGATTTTAATTCTGTGATTAAGTTGTAGGTTCGTGTAACATTAGATGGATTTTCGAAAAGTGATCCTGAGCTTTGGAGCGCCAACTCTTCTTTTTTACAAATGTTGGACACTAAGTTCCAAACGGTATCCAATTTTGTATTTTCCCATTCGTAAATTGAATAGGAAGCTGCAAAATAATTGTAGTCCAAATCTTTGGGCTTACGAGCTAAATGAAGTCCGAGATGTTTATTAAGCAAATAGGCCAAACGATAATCTTCTAGCCTACAATGAATAGCCAAAAGCGTGAAAGAAGCATCATAAAAATCGTCAACAAGTAGCTTGTGTAATGCCATAATTAATCAACTACAAGTTGTAAATATAACACATAAATGCTATAATACTGTGAAGTTTTGGTTAATCTTAAGCCTTAGCTAAAACGAAAACGTTGTAGTTCATAACTTAAATTAATTGGAATTTGGTCCAACTTACAATGCTTTACTTATTTCTTTCTGAAAGGCAAAAAACGCACGCTTGGAAGCCTTTTCTTCGGCCTTCTTTTTGGAAGTAGCTCTAGCCTTAGCAATCACCTTATCATCTATGGAAAGTTTCACTGAAAAATGTTTAAGATCGTCATTGCCAGTATCTTCATACACATGATAATCAAAGGTCTTCTTTTCTTTTTGGCACCATTCTATTAGTAAGCTTTTGTAGCTTATCACGCGACCTTCTAATTTTTCTATGTCTACATGAGGTTTGATCACACGTTTGTGTATGAATTTTTCGCAATACTTATACCCTTTATCAAGGTAAATAGCACCAACTAAGGCCTCAAATAAGTTGCCATGAATATTATTTCCAAAATTGGACTTCGGGATTTTACTTTCTACTAAGTCTATGAGTTTCAATTCTTTACCTAATTCGTTCAGGTGTTCCCTACTCACAACTTTTGAGCGCATTTTTGTAAGATAGCCTTCATCTCCATGAGGCACCTCTTCAAATAAATAGGCTGCAATGACAGCGCCTAGCATGGCATCACCAACAAATTCTAGCCGTTCATAATTGATCGCGTTACCATCCTTATCCTTAATATTCATGGAGCGATGGGTAAACGCTTTGATGTATAAAGCATCATTTTTGGCTTTGTACCCAATAATTTCGTTGAGTATTAAAAAAAAATTCCCGTCTTTATCAGAACGGGAATTTTTTAGTATGTTACGAATGAAGCTCATTCGGGATTTAATCTATTTTTTTAAATAATACACAGGCGTTATGTCCGCCAAATCCAAAGGTATTACTCATAGCAACTTTAACGTCTCTCTTTTGAGCCTTGTTTAATGTTAAATTAAGTTTTGGATCAATATTCTCATCAACAACCTCGTGATTTATGGTTGGAGGCACCATGCCATGTTCTATCGACAGTATCGAGGCGATAGACTCAATAGCTCCGGCAGCTCCTAATAAATGTCCAGTCATGGACTTGGTTGAATTGATATTGATATGTTCTGCATGGCTACCAAACACTTCAGAAATCGCTTTAAGTTCGGCCACATCTCCTAACGGAGTTGACGTCCCGTGCGTGTTGATATGATCAACTTCTTCAGGTTTCATTCCTGCATTTTCCAAACAATTTCTCATCACAGCCATCACACCGATGCCTTCAGGATGTGGAGCCGTCATATGGTGAGCATCAGAAGACAAACCGCCTCCTACTAACTCCGCATAAATCTTAGCACCTCTAGCTTTCGCATGTTCGTAATCTTCAAGAATAATTGCTCCTGCTCCTTCACCTAAGACAAAACCATCTCTGGTGGCGTCAAAAGGTCTTGAAGCCGTTTCTGGGCTTTCGTTTCTTGTAGATAAGGCATGCATCGCATTAAAACCACCCATTCCTGCAATGGTGACCGCTGCTTCACTTCCGCCAGTTACAATAACATCACAATGTCCCAAACGAATATAGTTCAAGGCATCGATCATGGCATTGGCTGAAGAGGCACACGCAGATACTGTGGTATAATTTGGACCCATAAAACCATTTTTGATGGAAATATTTCCAGGGGCAATATCTGCAATCATTTTAGGGATAAAAAACGGATTGAATCTTGGAGTTCCATCACCTTCAGCATAATTTAATACTTCATTCTGAAAGGTTTCCAAACCACCAATACCTGCTCCCCAAATAACACCGACACGTAATTTATTTACTTTATCAAGATCTAACTTAGCATCTATGATGGCCTCATCTGAAGCCACCATAGCGTACTGTGTAAATCTATCCATCTTACGAGCCTCTTTTCTGTCAAGAAAATCTGTGGCGTTAAAGTCTTTTAATTCGCAAGCGAATTTCGTTTTGAACTTTTCAGTATCAAAATACGTTATAGGTGCGGCACCACTTTTTCCACTAACAAGCGCATTCCAATATTCATCTTTGGTATTGCCTATAGGTGTAAGAGCGCCTAAACCAGTAACTACAACTCGCCTTAATTCCATAAAAGTTTATTGAATTATTTTGCTTCTTCTATATAAGAGATCGCTTGACCAACTGTTGCAATGTTCTCAGCTTGATCGTCTGGAATTTGGATATCGAATTCTTTTTCAAATTCCATGATTAACTCGACAGTGTCTAATGAATCTGCTCCTAAATCGTTAGTGAAGCTAGCTTCAGTTACAACTTCGTTTTCATCAACACCCAATTTGTCTACGATAATCGCTTTTACTCTTGATGCAATGTCTGACATAATTTTTTAATTTTAAGTTTTAATTAGGTCGCAAAAATAAAAAACTTTATTTTAATACACACCTTTACGTTAAAAATGTGTCTGTAATTTACTAAATTACTTTGAAGAATTTATCTTTTACTTACTAATTGTTATTTATTATTCTTTTTTTTGTTTTTGAATAACACTAACTCTTTGTCTGTAAATGAAACGTATTGTAATCTTTGCGTCCGGAAGTGGCACTAATGCTGAAAATTTAATTAAGTTTTTTCACAACAGAGAAAATGCTTCTGTCATTCAAGTGCTTACTAACAATCCTCATGCCAAAGTTTTGGAACGAGCAAAAAAACTGAAAGTTAGTGCCTTGTCTTTCAATAAAATAGCCTTTACTGAAACAGATGATGTTCTGAATATTCTAAAAGCCGCTCATCCCGATATCATTGTATTAGCTGGATTTCTTTGGAAATTTCCAGAGCGCATATTAAATGTGTTTCCTAACAAAGTGATCAATATTCATCCTGCATTGCTTCCTAAATATGGAGGCAAAGGCATGTATGGTAAGCATGTTCATCAGGCTGTCGTTGATAATCATGAAAAAGAAACAGGTATCACCATTCACTACGTCAATGAGCACTACGATGAAGGCGCCATTATTTTTCAAGCAAGATGTGCTGTAGACGCTGCGGATTCCGCAGAAACTGTTGCCAGTAAAATTCATACATTAGAAATGGAACACTTTCCTAAGATTGTAGCACAACTGTTAGATGAGTAAAAAGAAGAAAAAGTTTTATACGGTTTGGAAAGGTCATCATACGGGTGTATTTGAATCTTGGGATGACTGCAAAGCACAAATTAAAGATTTTCAAGGTGCCCAGTATAAGTCATTTGCCACTTTTGACGCTGCCAAAAAAGCACTGAAAGGCAAGTACAAAGATTACATTGGTAAAAGCAAAATTTTCAAAAGTGAGCTTTCCGAAGCGCAACTCAAAAAAATCGGAATGCCAAATTACCATTCTATTGCAGTAGATGCTGCGTCATCTGGTAATCCTGGAAAAATGGAATATCGCGGTGTTGATACCAAAAGCAAAAAACAATTGTTTATCCAAGGTCCATTTGAAGAAGGCACTAATAACATTGGAGAGTTTTTGGCAATTGTACATGGCCTGGCGTTTTTGAAAAAAAACAACAGTGATCGTATCATCTATACCGACTCCAAAACTGCCATGAGTTGGGTACGCAAGAAAACGTGTAATACAAAACTAGAGCGAAATACTAAAAACAAGTCTTTATTTGAGTTGGTTGATCGTGCGGTTGATTGGCTCAAAAACAATACGTACAAGACCACTATTGTGAAATGGGAAACCAAAGCTTGGGGAGAAATTCCTGCAGATTTTGGTCGAAAATAAATTCGTTTAATAGTCTGTAAAAATCGTATATTTGCCGCTTAAAATAAATCGCTTACATGAGTAAATTAGTAATCGTAGGAACCGTGGCTTTTGATGCCATTGAAACGCCTTTCGGCAAAACCGATAAAATTCTTGGTGGTGCTGCAACCTTTATAGGTTTAGCTGCCTCACATTTTGATGTTGACGCTGCCGCAGTTTCAGTTGTGGGAGGAGACTTCCCTCAAGACTATTTGGATTTGTTATCTAGCAGAAATATTAATATAGATGGTGTAGAAATTGTAAAAGAAGGAAAAACATTCTTCTGGAGCGGGAAATATCACAATGATATGAATTCTAGAGATACCTTAGCAACCGAACTCAATGTGTTAGCAGATTTCAATCCAGTAGTACCAGAAAGCTACAAAGATTCGGACGTGGTGATGTTAGGAAATTTGCATCCGATTGTACAAATAGGTGTGTTAGAACAAATGACCAAAAAGCCGAAACTTGTCATACTGGATACCATGAATTTTTGGATGGATTGCGCTCTTGAGGATTTACACAAAGTCATCAAAAAAATAGATGTCATCACGATAAATGACGAAGAAGCCAGACAATTAACTGGTGAGTATTCGTTAGTGGTTGCTGCGCGTAAAATTCATGAAATGGGACCTAAGTATGTGGTCATCAAAAAAGGCGAACATGGTGCTTTGCTATTCCATGAAGATCATATGTTTTACGCACCTGCTTTACCACTAGAGGAAGTGTTTGATCCAACAGGCGCAGGCGATACATTTGCTGGAGGCTTTGCAGGCTATTTGGCGAAAACTGAAGATTATTCTTTTGAGAATATGAAAAACGCGGTCATCTATGGATCAACTTTAGCATCGTTCTGCGTGGAGAAATTTGGTACAGAACGTATGGTGAACCTCACAAACGAAGAAGTTCACAAACGTATGGAACAATTCAAGCGATTAACACAGTTTAATATCGAATTAACATAAATCAACGCGCTCCATTTTGAGCGCGTTTTTTAATTATAAAAACACATCCAAAATAATTAATTTTGGCTCACTCAAAAACAACACAACAACAATGAGCGATGCTTTAAAACATGAATGCGGAATTGCACTCATCAGACTTAAAAAACCACTAGAGTATTACAAGGAAAAATATGGAAGTGCATTTTATGGTGTCAATAAAATGTACCTCATGATGGAGAAGCAGCATAATCGTGGTCAAGATGGTGCTGGATTTGCTAGCATCAAATTAGACACAAATCCTGGAGAGCGCTATATTAGTCGTGTGCGCTCCATTGCACAGCAGCCTATTCAAGATATTTTTGCACAAATCAACCAACGCATTAACGAAGAACTTATAGAACACCCTGAATATCAAAACGATGTTTCGCTTCAGAAAAAGCATATCCCGTATATTGGAGAATTATTATTGGGACATGTTCGTTATGGGACCTTTGGAAAGAATAGTGTTGAAAGTGTCCATCCTTTTTTAAGACAAAATAATTGGATGCATCGAAATCTGATTGTAGCAGGAAATTTTAATATGACTAATGTCAATCAACTTTTTGATGGACTCATTAAGCTTGGTCAGCATCCAAAAGAAAAAGCGGATACGATTACGATCATGGAAAAAATAGGTCATTTTCTTGATGACGCTGTTGCTAAAATATATAAGAAACTCAAAAAGGAAGGCTATAATAAAAGTGAATGTTCGCCATTAATCGCTGAACGTCTCAATATTGCAAAAATTTTGAGGAAAGCCGCCAAAAATTGGGATGGAGGCTATGCCATGGCTGGATTATTAGGACATGGAGATTCGTTTGTTTTACGCGATCCATCTGGAATTAGACCGGCTTATTTCTACGAGGACGAAGAAATTGTAGTTGTGGCCTCAGAACGACCTGTTATTCAAACCGTTTTCAATGTAAAATTTGAAGATGTTCAAGAATTGGATCCTGGTCACGCCATTATCACAAAAAAGTCTGGAGAGGTTTTTATTGAGCAGATTATAGAACCACTAGAACGTAAAGCGTGTTCTTTTGAGCGCATTTATTTTTCAAGAGGTAGTGATGCTGAAATTTATCAGGAGCGAAAAAACCTAGGAAAATTATTAATGCCTAAAGTTTTGGAAGCTATTGATAATGACACAAAAAACACGGTATTCTCCTACATTCCAAATACGGCTGAAACATCATTTTTCGGAATGATTGAAACTGTTGAAGAACATCTCAATGAGCAAAAAACAAAAGCGATTTTAGATGGTGGTGGAAAATTATCCGCAGAGCGTGTCACTGAAATTCTATCTGAAAGACCTCGTATCGAAAAAATTGCAATAAAGGATGTCAAGTTACGAACCTTCATTACCGAAGATAGTAGTCGGGATGATCTTGTTGCTCATGTCTATGACGTGACATATGGCGTCATTAAGCCGACAGATAATTTAGTGATTATAGACGATAGTATCGTAAGAGGAACAACACTAAAGAAAAGTATCATTAAAATGATGGATCGTCTTAATCCAAAACAAATTGTAGTAGTATCTTCAGCACCACAGATTCGTTATCCAGATTGTTATGGTATTGATATGGCAAATCTAGAGAGTCTCATCGCCTTCCGTGCGATGTTGGAATTATTGAAGGAACGTAACAAATACCATTTAATAGAAGAGACCTATCAGAAGTGTAAGGCTCAATTAGCGTTGAAAGACAAGGAAGTCGAAAATTTTGTAAAGGATTTGTACAATGAATTTACCGCAGATGAGATTTCAAATAAAATAGCCCAACTCATTTCTGATGATTCGGTAAAAGCCAAGGTAAAAACCATTTTCCAACCAATTGAGAGCTTACATAAAGCTTGCCCAAAAAATTTAGGAGATTGGTATTTTACAGGAAATTACCCAACACCAGGAGGTAACAGAGTGGTTAACAGGGCCTTCGTCAATTTCTATGAAGGAAATAAGGAAAGAGCTTACTAGATAAACGGTTGATTTTTGGCACTTTATCCTAAAAATTATGCTTTTTATCTGATAAAAATGCATTTCGTCTAATATTTGATTACTCTTCTCGAATAAACACATACATTGGTATCACCATAACATAAGTAGGTTAAGTTCATGGTAGATTTGGGGCAAAAAAAGGTGAACTCTTGTTCACCTTTTTTTATGGCATCAATTGAAGGTTTTCAGATTTCATAGATTTGAAAAATAGCGCTATCGCATAAAAACTATGACTTTCTTGTGTTTCATTCATTCACTATCTTGCTTTAAGCCTTGTCTCCTTTTATCTTATAAAACTCTAAGACTGTCAATTTTTTCCGTTTAAGCCAATTTATTTGTCGTTGGTCTAAAAAATTAACATATTAAATATAAGTGCTGTTATATTTGTTTCACCATAACATAAGTAGGTTAAGTTTATGGTAGATTTGGGGCAAAAAAGTCGGACTCTCGTCCGGCTTTTTTCATTTTAATGCGTTCTACAACAACTCATATCGGTTTAAATAAAAAAAAGCAAACCCTTATGAGTTTGCTTTTATCAATTTATAAGTTAACGAATCTTACTTCGCTTCTGCATATCTGCGCTCGACCTCGTTCCAATTAATCACTTTAAAGAAAGCGTCAATATAATCTGGTCGTCTATTTTGGTAATTTAAATAATAGGCATGTTCCCATACATCCAATCCTAAAATTGGGTGTCCGCCACAACCTACGCCTGGCATCATTGGATTATCCTGATTAGGTGTTGAACAAACTTCAACCTTACCGCCTTTGTGAACGCACAACCAAGCCCATCCAGAACCAAATTGAGTTGCTGCTGCTTTACTAAATGCTTCAACAAACGCCTCTTTTGAACCAAATGCTGCTTCAATGGCATCTTTAAGTTCACCTGATAAATACCCTCTGTCTTCTGGATTCATTACTTCCCAGAATAATGAGTGATTGTAAAAACCGCCACCGTTATTTCTAACAGCTTTGTTTTCCATATCTAAATTCTCTAAGATATTTTCTATAGATTTTCCTTCTAAATCGGTTCCTTCAATAGCTGCATTCAACTTTGTCGTATAACCATTGTGGTGTTTAGAATGATGTATTTCCATGGTGCGCGCATCGATATGTGGTTCTAACGCGTCATATGCATATTTTAATTTCGGTAATTCGAAAGCCATAATATTATTGGTTTTTTGTGTTAATAATTAATTCACTCAAATTTACGCATAATAAGGCGCAATTAAAAATATTAAATACCTATGAACTCATAGATAGATTTTATAATTTTAAGCGTGGAAAATCAATCACCATTTACAATCTATAATGCTTCTGCAGGAAGCGGTAAAACATTTACCTTAGTTAAAGACTATCTTAAAATCCTGTTCGACTCACATAGTAAGTTAATCTTTCGGCAAATTTTAGCACTCACTTTTACGAATAAAGCCGTGAGTGAAATGAAGTCCCGCATCATTGACATGTTGAAAGCATTTTCCAGCGTACAAATATTACAGTCGTCACATCCCATGTTTAAAGTGTTAGTAGATGAACTTGACATGACTCCAGAACAATTGCATCATACATCCAAACAAATTTTGGAACGGATTGTTCACAATTATGCAGCTTTTGATATTTCTACGATTGATAAATTTAACCATAAACTCATTCGAACCTTTGCTTACGACTTAAAACTACCACTCAATTTTGAAGTGGAATTAGACACGTCGGATATTTTAGCAAAAGCGGTTGATCAATTGATAGATCAAGCTGGTTCCGATGACATCTTGACGAAAGTATTAGTCGATTTTGCCATAGAGAAAGCTGATGATGATAGGAGTTGGGATATTTCTTATGATTTTAATAACATCGCTCAACTGCTTATTAACGAGAATGATATTCCGTTTTTACAAACATTACAAGATAAAAACTTGAATGATTTTAAAAACTTAGATCACATCCTAAGATCGCAAAAAAAAGATGTTGAGAACCAAATCATACAATTAGCTGAAACGACATTAGAACTCATTACTTCAGCAGGTATTGCATTCGAAGATTTCAGCAGACAAACTTTACCCAACCATTTTAAAAAAGCAAGCACTTTAGATTTTACAAATCTCTACGGGAATCAACTTCAAAATAATTTAGCAGATCGCACAAAAATCTACGGTATGAAGTTAGATGCTGACACAGCTGCTCTCATCGATAGTTTATTACCTGAAATTGAAACCCACTATTTAACCATTAAGACCTTAGTTTATACGTCTAAATTCTTAACTAATGTTTTAAAAAATATCACACCTCTTTCTGTATTAGGTGCCATTAGTAAATCGTTAGAAACACTCAAAGAAGCAGACGATTTATTATTAATTTCTGAGTTTAACTCTATCATACATAATGAAATTCAAAAGCAACCTGCACCTTTCATTTATGAACGAATGGGAGAAAAATTTAAACATTACTTTATAGATGAATTTCAGGACACTTCGGTGCTGCAGTGGGAAAATTTAATTCCTTTAATCAACAATGCAACATCAGGTCAAAACTTAAAAGGAGAGGTAGGTTCTGCCATGATTGTCGGTGATGCAAAACAAGCTATTTACAGATGGCGCGGAGGTCGTGCAGAGCAATTTATTGATTTATACACTAAAGCCAAAACACCTTTGTCTGTTACACAGAAAGTTAAAGATTTACCTTCAAATTTCAGAAGTCACCGAACCATCGTTGAATTTAACAATCACTTCTTTGAGCATATTGCAGACATTGCCTTTTCCGATCCTCAACATCAACTCATCTACAAAAAGGCAAAACAAGAAGTAGAAATTACTTCGGAAGGGCTTGTAGAATTACAATTTTTAGATAGCAAAGACCAAGATAAAGATGCGTTGTATTGCCAAGCTGTTTTAGATACCATACAGAATGTTTTAGATGAAGAGTTTTCGCTGAATGACATTTGTATCATTGTGAGAAAAAGTAAAGAAGGAATGACCATCGCCAACTATTTGAGTGATCATCATATGCCGATCATATCTTCTGAAACCTTACTTATTAATAATGCGCCTGAAGTAAAATTCATCAATCAATTAATAACTTTAAGCTTACAACCAGATAACAACGAGATCAAAATAAAAATATTGGAGTATTTGGCTGAGAAGCTCAATATTGAAGACAAGCACTTGTTTTATCTCAGTCTTATTCATTTAAATACCAAAACGCTTTTTACTAAGTTACAGAGTTATGGCTTCACATTTGATGATGAGCGATTTTCTCAATTACCACTCTACGAAGCCGTCGAAAGCATCATAAGAAGTTTTCATTTACATGACGAATCTAACGCTTACATCCAATTTTATCTAGATGAAGTCTTTGATTACTCGCAAAAATACAATGCAAGTTTCTCTGGATTTTTAGAACATTGGGCACGGAAGAAAGACAAATTAAGTATCGTCTCACCTACTGGAAAAGATGCCATTAAGATTATGACAATTCATAAATCTAAGGGACTTGAATTTCCAGTGGTCATTTTCCCTTATGCCAATCAGGATATTTATTTCGATATGAATCCAAAAGCTTGGTTTCCGGTTGGCAAGACACAGTTTGGAGGGTTTTCAAGTTTATTAATTAATCTGAACAAAGATCTCGAAGAGTTTAATGAGACGGGAGCATTCATTTACAATTCATACAGGTCACAACTAGAGTTAGATAGTATTAATTTATTATATGTGGTACTTACAAGAGCCATTGCGCAATTATTTGTGATTTCTGAATTTGATGTAGACAATTCACAAGTAGAACGATTAACACATTATTCTGGGCTGTTTATCAATTATTTGAAATCAACTGGACAATGGCGCGAGCATCAATTCAAGTATCGTTTTGGAACCTCCGAAAAAACGTTCAAAACTGATGAAATAACTACTGCTACTGTAGATCAAAACCAGTTAATTTCAACAAAAAAAGAAGATCTCAATCTCAATATTTTGACACGTTCAGGATCACTTTGGGATACCGCACAGAAAAAAGCAATTGAACGAGGAAAATTGGTACACGAAATCATGTCTCATATTCACACCGAACAAGATGTCGAGTTTGCCCTGACTCATTTTATAGATGCAGGCATTATCTCAGAAGACGCTTCTAAAGAACTCAAAATTGTTATCAATAACATTATACAGCATCAAGACTTAATGGTATATTTTGATCAGGAGCTCACCATTTTTAACGAACGTGATATTATTTCAAAAAACGGAAAACTTCTGAGACCTGACCGAATTGTTATAAACCCAAAACAGCAAGCCACCATTATCGATTACAAAACAGGTCAGCAAGAAGCCAAGCACAAGGAACAATTATTTGATTATCAACATGTATTGGAAGACATGGGGTATGATGTCATTAAAAAAATCCTTATTTACATTAATGAGGACATTGTCATAAAAGAAATTTAAATTTGTAAAAACTAAAATGAACTATGTACGGAAAGATAAAAGAACACCTACAAAACGAAATAGAATCTATTAAAAACGATGGATTATTTAAAGAAGAACGCATTATTACCTCTCCTCAAGGTGCAGAAATTACGTTAAGCACCGGACAAACGGTTTTAAATTTTTGCGCTAATAATTACCTAGGCTTATCAGCTCATCCTGAAGTCATACAAGCTGCTAAAGATACCATGGATACTCACGGATTTGGTATGTCGTCTGTAAGATTTATATGTGGAACTCAAGATATTCACAAAGAGCTAGAACAAAAAATTGCAGATTTTTACGGTACTGAAGACACCATACTTTATGCCGCAGCATTTGATGCCAATGGTGGTGTTTTTGAGCCGCTATTGGGAAAGGAGGATGCTATAATTTCTGATTCTCTAAATCACGCTTCAATTATTGATGGCGTCAGGTTATGCAAAGCGGCACGTTATCGCTATGCCAATAACAATATGAAAGATTTGGAAGATCAGCTCATCGCTGCCAATAAGAATGGTGCTCGTTTTAAAATCATTGTGACTGATGGTGTGTTTTCCATGGATGGCTTAGTGGCACCTTTGGACAAAATCTGTGACTTGGCAGATACCTATGATGCCATGGTCATGATTGATGAATGTCATGCCACTGGTTTTATTGGAGAAACAGGACGTGGCACCTTAGAAGAAAAAGGTGTTTTAGGCAGAATTGATATCATTACAGGAACCCTAGGAAAAGCCATGGGTGGAGCTATGGGTGGTTATACCACGGCTAAAAAAGAGGTTATTGAAATTTTAAGACAACGTTCTAGACCGTATCTCTTTTCTAATTCCTTAGCACCAGCAATTGTTGGCGCTTCTATCAAAGTTTTTGATATGCTTTCAAATGACACCTCACTCCGTGATACATTGGAAAGTAATACGGCTTATTTCAAAAAAGGCATGAAAGCAGCGGGCTTTGATATTATTGATGGTGACTCGGCCATTGTTCCCGTCATGCTTTATGATGCCAAGCTATCGCAGACAATGGCTAAAATGCTATTAGACGAAGGCATCTATGTAATTGGGTTCTTTTTCCCAGTTGTACCGCGGGAAAAGGCGCGAATTCGCGTGCAACTTTCAGCGGCACATACGAAAGCACATCTAGACAAAGCCATAGAAGCATTCACTAAAGTTGGGGAAAAACTTGAAATTATTTAAAATTAGTCCAAACTCCCTATTTTTAGTGGTAATAACCAATATTTTTATATATTTGTCTTTGTTAATAAAATTTAACAACTTACTTTTGCCTGTAATTAACACTTAAAATTAAAATTATTGAATATGAAAAATCTTAGCAGATTATTTTTCGCTATGTTAATCGTATTAAGCTTCAACGCTAATGCGCAAGACGAAAACAACCCTTGGAAAATTGGCATTGGCGCAAACGCGGTCGACTTTTATCCTGTTGGAGAAGAAGCTCCATTAGGTGAGTACTTTGATGAGTATTTCAATGTAACTGATCACTGGAACTATTTACCTTCATTATCTAGAGTTTCTGTATCTAGATACTTAAGCGATGGATTTACATTAACTGCCGCTGGAACAATAAACAGAATAGATAAAATTGGAGATACTTCTGCTGATGATTTGTCTTACTATGGATTAGATGGTACAATATCTTATAGCTTTGCAAATCTTATCAACTCTGAATCCGTTGAGCCTTACTTAGGTGTTGGTGGAGGTTACACATGGGTAGATGATATCGGTGCTGGAACTTTAAACGGAACTTTAGGTATCAACTACTGGTTCTCTGAGAACATTGGTGTGACAGTTCAATCTTCTTACAAGCATTCATTCGAAGACTATTTAGCGAAGCACTTTCAACATTCAGTTGGTTTAGCTATCAAATTTGGTGGTAAAGACACTGATGGTGACGGTATCTACGATAAAGATGATGCTTGTCCAGATGTACCTGGTTTAGAAGCTTTCAACGGTTGCCCAGATTCTGACAATGATGGTATCGAAGATGCTAAAGATGATTGTCCTAACGAAGCTGGTTTAGCTGAATTCAATGGTTGCCCTGACACTGATAGTGATGGTGTAGCTGATAAAGATGATGACTGTCCAACAGTTGCTGGTTTAAAAGCCTTAAACGGTTGTCCAGATGCTGACGGTGACGGTGTTGCTGATAAAGACGATGAGTGTCCTAACGAAAAAGGACCTTCTGCTAACAAAGGATGCCCATGGCCAGATACAGATGGTGATGGTGTCTTAGATAAAGATGATCAGTGTCCTAACGAAGCTGGTACAGTTGCTAACAATGGTTGCCCAGAAATTGAGCCAACTGAAGAAGTAATGAAGCAGTTAAACGAATACGCAAGAACGATCTTATTTGATACAGGTAAAGCGTCATTCCAAGCTGAAACTGATGCTGTATTACAAGCAATGGTTGCTATCTTTAAAGAGTACCCACAAGCAGATTTCTCTATTGAAGGTCATACTGATAGTGTAGGTTCTAAAACTACAAACCAGTTATTATCTGAAAGAAGAGCTAACGCTGTTAGAGATTATTTAATTGCAAACGGTATTAATGCAGATAGACTAACTGCTGCAGGATACGGTGAAGATTATCCAATCGCTTCTAACAAAACCAGAAATGGTAGAAAAGAAAACAGACGTGTTGAAGTAAAACTTAAATAAAAGTTTCACAAACACACAAATAAATAAAAAAACGCTCCGAATATCGGAGCGTTTTTTATTTTTATACTATGATATCATTCATAGATGAAGTCCTTAAGGATTTAGTTGGTAAATCTTACACGCTTTCCCAATTGACATTTGTTTTGCCTAGTAAACGTTCAGGCACTTTTCTGAAGCATGCTATTTCAAAGCATGTTAATGAAACCATTTTTTCTCCAAACATTTTATCTATTGAAGAATTTGTAGAAACCATCTCAGAGTTTCAATACACTAGCAACTCAGAGTTGCTCTTCGACTTTTATGATGTGTACTTAAAAAACACTCCAGAAAAAGATCTTGAATCTTTTGACAAGTTTTCTAAATGGGCTCAAGTTCTTTTACAGGATTTCAATGAAATAGATCGTTATCTCATTCCTCCTGATGATATATTTGATTATCTCAATGCCATAAAGGAAATAGAACATTGGTCTCTTGATGAGCAACCTACGACCTATATTAAAAACTACTTGCAATTCTGGAATCGTTTGAAATTCTATTACACGGAATTCAAAAAACATTTAAAAGTTCAGAAGAAAGGTTATCAAGGATTGGTCTATCGTGAAGCCGTCGATAATATAGAACAGTATTTGTCCCTAAATACTCATGAAACATTTATTTTTGTCGGGTTTAATGCTTTGAATAAAGCAGAAAATGTCATCATTCAAGAGATTTTAGCACAAGACTTAGGTCTGATTTATTGGGATATTGATGAGGTCTTTATAAATAATGAGGTGCATGATGCAGGTCTTTTCCTAAGAGCCCATAGAAAAGAATGGAATTACTTCTCCAAACATGATTTCAATTGGATAGGAAACAACTACTCGCAACCTAAAGACATTCAAATTATAGGAGCTCCTAAAAATATTAGTCAGATCAAATATGTTGGTGAGCTGTTAGAAACCATAGCAAAAAACAAGAAAAATTTACAAAATACTGCCGTAGTCCTTGGAGATGAAACGCTTCTATTGCCTTTACTCAACTCCATCCCTAAAGCTATTGGTGCCGTGAATATTACGATGGGCTTACCTCTAAAGGTTATCCCTCTTGCTTCCCTTTTTGAATCGCTTTTTAACATTCACAAATCCTCTAAAACACTTTACTATAAAGACGTGATTGGTGTGTTATCAAACCAATATGTGTCACAATTATTTCAACAGACTACTGGAAATGTATCAGACAACCTTATTAGCTACATTCAAGAAAATAATAAAGTTTACTTGCAATCTTCAGAATTAAAAGCATTGGCAATTGAACATAGAGATGTTATCGGTCTCCTATTTGATTCATGGCAGGACTCGTCGAGCAAAGCTATTACATGTTGTACACAACTCATTTTAAAAATTAAATCTCAACTAGACCAAGATAAATCTAATCAGCTGTTGTCTTTAGAATATCTTTATCGTTTTCATGAGATTTTTAACACCTTAGCCAAACTCAACGCATCGTTTTCACATATTAATTCCGTAGCAACCTTGTTTACGCTCTACCGAGAACTTATAAAAAATGACACATTAGATTTTAAAGGCGAGCCTCTTAAAGGCTTACAAATCATGGGAATGTTAGAATCCCGTGTCCTTGATTTTGAAACGGTAATCATTACCTCAGTCAACGAAGGCATCTTACCCGCTGGAAAAAGTCATAATTCTTTTATTCCATTTGATGTCAAGTTGCAAAATGACTTACCAACTTATAAGGAAAAAGATGCTGTTTACACCTATCATTTTTATCGGTTGATACAGCGTTCAAAATCTGCCTATATTTTGTACAATACAGAACCTGATGTTCTCAATGGCGGTGAAAAAAGTAGATTTATAACACAACTGGAAGTCGAAGGTATTCACACTATCAACCACCAAATTGTTTCCGCTAAAGTGCCTGTCATTAATACCCAACTAAAAACAATAAAGAAATCGAAAGACATCATAAAAACTCTAGACGACTTAGCCCAAAAGGGATTCTCACCGTCTTCATTGACAAATTACGTGCGAAATCCAATGGACTTTTATTACGAAAAGATATTGGGCATCAAACAGTATGATGACGTCGAGGAAAGTGTCGCATTTAATACCCTTGGGACGATTATCCACAATACTTTAGAAGATTTTTACAAACCTATTGTTGGAGAATTTCTGACTGAAGGTGTTGTGAATACTATGATTAAAAACATCAAGAAGGTTGTAACGCATCACTTCAAAATAGAATATAAGGATGGTGATTTTACTAATGGTAAAAATTTGCTCATTTATGAAATCGCACAGCGCTATGTGGCTAATTTTTTACGTTTAGAACTCAAAACTCTTAAAAATGGCAATCAAATAAAAATTTTAGCTATTGAAACTAAAAACGATGTGTCTTTAAACATTGATGACATTTCAAAAACGGTTAACCTAACAGGAAAAGTTGATCGTATAGATGAATACAACGGCACTATAAGAATTATAGATTATAAAACGGGAAAGGTTGAAGCTGGTAAAGTTGAAATAGTTGACTGGGATGACATCACCACCGATTATACGAAATACAGTAAAAGCTTTCAAATTTTAATGTATGCCTACATGATGTTTAAAAGCAACCAAATTACATTGCCTGTAGAAGCAGGAATTATTTCGTTTAAAAATTTAAATTCTGGCTTTTTGAAATTTGCCATAAAGCCTTCAATAAAAAGTCGGACTAAAAATCATACGATTGATGAAGCGGTATTACTAGCCTTTGAAAATCAATTGAAAAAGCTCATCATAGAAATTTACGATGTGAATTTAGACTTTGAAGAAAAAGAGGTATAATATGATTTTAAAAAACCAAATTTTAGAAAGACCTGATAAGAAACCAATTGTTTGGGATGCCTATTTTAATCGAGATGATAAGCCCAAAACTCTGGTTATTTTTTCTCATGGGTACAAGGGGTTCAAGGATTGGGGAACATGGAACTTAGTTGCAAATGAATTCTCAGCAAGGCAGTATTTTTTTGTGAAGTTCAATTTCTCTCACAATGGCGGAACTGTAGAGAATCCGATAGATTTTCCTGATCTACAGGCCTTTGCTGAAAATAACTACACCAAAGAAATTGATGATTTAGACGCCATTTTGAATTATTTATTAAATCCAAATTTCACCTATGCCAATCAAATTGACAACTCTAATGTGATCCTTATTGGACATTCACGTGGTGGAGGCATATCCATTATAAAAACAGCTGAAGACCCAAGAATTACGAAGCTTATCACTTGGGCAAGTATTTGTGATTTTGGAAAGCGATCAGCCACTACTGGCGATTTAGAAGCCTGGCGAAACAATGGTGTAAAGTATGTTTTAAATGGTCGCACCAAACAACAAATGCCACATAATTTTCAATTCTATGAGAATTATATCAAGCATAAAGAGCGATTAGATATTCAATCTGCTATTAAAAAAATAAAACAGCCTATACTCATCATTCACGCCAAGGATGATCCTTCAGTATCATTTTCGGAAGCCGAGGAACTATTGGCATATAATCCTAAAAACAACTTGGTGGCTATAGAAAATTCCAACCACGTATTCGGGTCGAGTCATCCTTGGGAAAAAGATACCCTACCTAAGGCTTTAACTAAAGTTCTTGAAGAAAGTTTACACTTTATTGATTAAGCTATTTTTAAAGAAGGGGCTTTATAACATTCAGTCATTTTCTTGAGTAACACGTCCTTTTGAACAGGTTTTGTCATGTAATCGTTCATACCAAGCTCCAGTACGCGTTGTTTGGTTTCCTGCATGGCATCTGCTGTTACGGCAATAATAGGAATGTCTCCAATGCTTGTACCCAAGTCTCCACTTCGAATGATCTTGGTGGCTTCATAACCATCCATTACTGGCATTTGTAAATCCATTAATACAACATCATAGACGTCTTTACTCAAAGCTTCTAAAGCTTCTTTCCCGTTATTCACTACTGCAAAACTGATATGTGACATGCTACTCAGCAATTTTCTCATCACCATTTGATTTAGTTTATTATCCTCAACAACTAAAACATGTTGTGCATTTGGAAGGTTCGTTGAAGTATCAGCATCTGCGGTATCTTCCTTAGCAATATATTTTAATGGTATTTCTATATAGACATCGGTTCCATGTCCTTTCTCACTTTCAATTTGAATAGTCCCTTCAAAAAGTTGCACTAAATGTTTAACGATAGTTAATCCAAGTCCAATGCCACCAAATTGACGCTTATGATCTAATCGCATCTGATTGAAACTGTCAAAAACATTACTTTTTAACGTTTTGTCCATGCCAACTCCTGTATCTGTAACCTGTATATAGAAACGGGAAATTTCGTTAGGCTGCGCCAAACATTTTAGTTTGAATTTTACATGGCCACTGCTGGTAAACTTTATGGCATTACTCAATACATTATTGATAATTTGTATAAACCTTTCGGCATCTCCAATAGTAGTCGTTGGGATTTCAGGATCCATATCAAAACTGTATTTCAAGCCTTTTTTCTCTGCCTCAATTTTCCAATTATTACTTATTTGATGCACTGCAATAGACGGGTTAAATTCTTCTTCCTTTAGTATTAATTCATTTTTTTCAATTTTTTCAAAATCTAAAATATCATTGACGTTACTCAACAAACTTAAAGAGGCATTTTTAATGATTTGATACTGTTTTCTGCTTTCTACAGAATTCCCTACTTGTGTTAATTCGCTTTCTGCAATACTCATGATAGCATTGAGAGGTGTCCTCAGCTCATGACTAATATTAGACATAAAGTAAGTTTTTAACTCACTGATCTCTTCCGATTTTTGAAGCGCTTCTTCCTGTGACGTTTCTTTGGCTTGTCGCAATTTTTTTATCAAATTAGTCATCGACAGCGACAGAAAAATAATTTCAAATCCAGAACCAAATTTAGCGCTGTTCAATGTATAGAAATTGTTAGGGAGAAGACTTAAATTATTCATAACAAACCCAAGTAACCCAATAACCAAGAAGAATATACCAAATGAAAAATAAGGATCAATTTTCATTTTTTTGTAACGCATGGTAAATACCGTAGCCAAAATAAGTATCAAACTCAACAATCCGTTTAAATTGCTAATAGGGTATACCATTTCCAAGGTGGTTTCATTCACAAAAACCATGATAAACAATATGGCCAGTATGATATAAATAGCTTTGAAAAGCTTTTTGAAAGTCGGCAATTTCGTGTCAACCTTTAAAAAGTATTCACAGTATTTCAACAGAAAGAAGTTTGATAACAGTGCTGTTATAAGTACAGCTCTACTATTAAAATAACCACCATCAGGCAATAGAAACTCATAAATAAAACCATCCAATGCCGCTTGCATAAATCCTATAGAAAACACATAACATCCATAATATAAAAAGGTTTTTTCCCTAAGACTTGTGAAAAAGAAAAGATAAATAATGCCTGCCAATGATAACAAACCATAGAACAAACCTAAAAACAATTGCTGTTTGTAATTAACTTCCCAAAATGAACTTTCGTCATATAAGGTTAGAGGTATGTTAACCGTCTCACCATCACTACTTAAATTCAAATAAAATCGCTGCACCGAATTGGCAGGTAATTCGACTTTAAAAATGGTAGAACGATGACCAACTTGTCGGTCTTCAAATGCAATTTGATCTCCACTTCTAAAGGTCTCAACGCCAGTTTGGCTTATTTGATACAAAGTAGCGACATCTGTTATAGGTCTTGCCGTTTCTAAATAATAAACATGATCTTGAGTAGTCGTGTTTTCAAGTCGAAAGTGAACCCAATAATTATCGGTTGTAAAACCGACACTGTGGTTTTCTGACTGAAGTTCTTTAAATTCTTTCGTGCTGCCATTGATAATATCGGCAATAGAAAAATTTTGATTGCCAACATTCGTATAGGTCGCATATTCGTAAAGTTGTCCTTTGCTGTGTTCTGGATCAAATGGCGTTAGGTCTTGAGCGTATAAGCCGAGACTTAAAAGATAGGTTAGTAGTAGTGTTAGTTTCATGTTGGGGGCAATTAACTGTGTGAAACATACGAATAAAAAATCGACTACGGTTTGCTATTTTGCTGATTATTCGATGAATAGCCAATTTAAGCTTATGTAATTCATATTTTATCGTTGAAATGCACGCGCCTTATGCTCATTTTACGCCTGAAACTGCAGAATACATAAAAAAAAACAGATGCTATAACATCTGTTTTTTAAGTGGAGCATATCGGATTCGAACCGATCGCCTCTACGCTGCCAGCGTAGCGCTCTAGCCAAATGAGCTAATGCCCCATTTTTTATTTTAATCCGCTTAACACCAAAACTGGTAAGCTGGAACTATGAAAATCTTTTTTTAGAATGGTATTACTTTCCCATAATTTAGTAAAAAAGCCACGTTTACGTCTTACAACACACAATAAGTCTGGTTTATTATCCTTATAATGTTCTAAAACACCTTGGAACGTCGTCGGATTTTCAGAATGTGTTGTTTTTGTAATTAAAGACGCTAAATCTTCACTGACCTTAAAATCTTCCTCATTATGAAATGGTGTTTTCACGAGTAAAAGATTGACAATAGATTTAAACTGAAATTTAATATCCTTTAAAGGAATCAAAGCCTTATCGTTTTTAATAATTGCCGATTTCAAAGCCATTAAAATATAAACGATAGGTTTATATTTATAGCCTTCAGGTACAATTAATGCCGGAATATTAGTTTGTTTTACAATCTTTCCAGATGTTTTACCCAAATAAACCTCGTCCTTAATAGAATTGGTTCTCGGCTCCAACAATATCAGATCAACATCTAAAGCTTGACAAGCTAATTCCAATGTATCTACCAATTTGCCTTTAAAAGTCTTTACAATGACATCAACCCCTTTTGTGTCTATTTTAGATACGTGGTTATTTAAAAAAGCCAAGCTTTCTCGTTCCAAAATATGATCAACCTTAATCATGGTTCCAGCCTTAGTGTATACGTTATAGATTTGCACGACATAAAGCTTAGCTCTAAAAGCTTTGGCAAAATCTACAGCGTACTGCAAATGACTTTCTGCATTTTTTGAAGATCCGACAGGAACAAGAATAGACTTCATATTCTAATTTTTAAAAGTAACTTTGTTTTAATTTTTGCAAAGGTAACTATTAATATGATACGTCAAGCAACACTTGAAGACATAGATGATATAATTAACATTACAAAAGCATGTGCAGCCCATATGATCGAACGACATATCTATCAATGGAATGCACATTATCCCAACAAAAAAGCCTTTCTTAAGGACATTGAACATAAGGAACTTTATACGCTCGCTTTAGACCAAGGAATCATAGGTTGTATAACTATCTCTAAGATGATGGATGTAGAGTACGAAGCCATTTCTTGGTTAACACCAAATGATCACAATATCTACATCCATCGCTTAGCTATACATCCCAATTACCAAGGTCAAGGATATGCGCAACAGATCATGGATTATGCTGAAAATCATGCGAAAATAAACAAGTGTCACTCTGTGAGATTGGATACGTTTTCCAAAAACCCGAGAAACCAAAAATTTTATGAGCAAAGAGGTTACCAACGTTTAGGAAATGTTTACTTTCCGAATCAAAGTACTGAACCCTTTTATTGCTACGAACTACCGATTTGAAAACTGATATCACTTTAAAAAACATCAACAAACTTGCCGTTCCTGCCTTAATTGCTGGCGTGGCAGAACCCATATTGTCATTGACTGATACTGCTATTATAGGTAATGTGGATTACAACGCTGCCGAATCTCTGGCTGCTGTTGGTATTGTCGGCACATTTATTTCCATGTTAATTTGGGTCTTCGGTCAAACGCGAAGTGCTATTTCATCTATTGTGTCTCAACATTTGGGAGCTAATCAATTGGAAAAAGTGAAAAACCTTCCTGCGCAAGCCATTTTTATCATGACGACTATCAGTATTTTAATCATAGTCATTACACTACCTTTTTCCGCAGAAATTTTTAAACTCTACAACGCCTCGGAACTGATTTTGGATTATAGTGTGACCTACTACGGGATTAGAGTGTTTGGTTTTCCGTTTACCTTGTTTACTATTGCCGTATTTGGAACGTTTAGAGGTCTTCAAAACACGTTCTATCCGATGATTATCGCAATTGTTGGAGCTGTCATGAATATCGTTTTAGACTTTGCCTTTGTTTATGGAATTGAAGGAGTTATCAGCCCAATGCACATCGAAGGAGCCGCTTGGGCGAGCGTTATTGCGCAAATAATTATGGCATTAACGTCTGCTTTTTATTTAATTAGAAAAACGGATATTTCACTGCGTATAACCCTCCCTTTTAATAAGGAGATAAAAACGTTCGGGATCATGGTACTCAACCTTTTTGTAAGAACCTTAGCTTTAAATGCCACCTTATATTTTGCTACACGTTTTGCAACCTCTTATGGTACAGCATATATTGCCGCATATACCATTGCCATAAACCTATGGTTTTTAGGAGCTTTTATCATTGATGGTTATGCCAGTGCTGGAAACATTTTGTCAGGAAAACTATTGGGTGCTAAAGATTACAAAAAACTCATCTCATTGAGTCAATTACTCATCAAATGTGGTATTGGTGTTGGCGCTATTCTCACAATCTCAGGACTACTCGTTTACAGCTTTATCGGCACTATTTTTACGAAAGATCCGCTGGTGCTCGACGAATTCTACAAGATATTTTGGATTGTGCTAGCTATGCAGCCTTTATGTGCTCTGGCTTTTATATTTGATGGGATGTTCAAAGGAATGGGTAAAATGCGATTTTTGCGAAATTTATTATTGCTATCTACTGGACTTGTGTTTATTCCTTTTCTATTTTTATTAGATAGCTTTGACTTAAAATTGTACGCCGTTTTCATCGCTCTAACTTTATGGATGATAGCGAGAGGCTTACCTTTAATCATAAAATTTCGACAACAATTTTTACCACTTAGCCAAAACACGTAACTTTGACATCTTATTTACTAATGAGTTCCATGACACACCGGAACCCTTTAGTAAGTCAATTTTTAATTTTAAAGCAAAAAATTTATGGATATCATGTCTTTTTTAAGCGGAAACGGTTTGTTTCTACTTTTGGGAATTATTCTTATCGTAGTGTATTTTTACAACCGAAATAAAAAACGTTAATCAGCGAGTTTTTAACCAGCCAGTAATACTCAAACGTTCCGTATGAACGGGTTTTACCTCATGTTCTATGCGCTGACTCTCAAAAATAACGACACGTCCTGGAAACGGATATATTGTTTTTGGAATTTCAATACCATCATCGTTTAAATAAAGAACTAGTTCACCACCATTCTCAGGCTGCCAATCTTCATCATTCAAATAACATACAAAGGATAGTTTCCTTCTATCATCATTCATGAATGTATCAATATGACGCTTATAAAAAGTACCTGTTGGATATAAGGCATAGTGAAATTCCTTATACATAATGCCCATAAAACAGGTTCGATTTAAGTACTGGACGAAATGATTGATTTGTTCAAAAAACAAACACTCGGTCGTATTTGCCTGTTGCTCATCAATCCATAGAATCTTATCGCCTCGAATCGATTTTTCCACGGTTTCATTCAAATGATTACCAATGGCCGCTTTCTTAAAGCGGTTAGCTTCATGTTTAAGAACTAAAGCATCTCTTAACGCAACGATTGTCTCATTCGTAAAAAACCCTTCAGCAATAGAAAATCCTTTTGACCCGATGTCAAAAATGATTTGTTCGTAGAGCGGATTCTCTTCACAAGAAATTTCCGCAGAAATCAATGGTTCTACCATAAGTAATTTCCTGTAAAACAATGATTTAATTATCAATGTTTTTCATAAAGGCCGGCAAATGTAATCTAAAAACCAATTGCTTTTACAAAATGAATATCTTTGTACTGAAAATAAAATTTAAATGAGCAACATTCGCATAACAAAACAGTTCTCTTTTGAAACCGGTCACGCCCTATATGGTTATGATGGAAAGTGTAAAAACGTCCATGGTCATAGTTATCGCTTAGACGTGACTGTTATTGGTAAGCCTATTGCTGATTCATCTCACGTGAAATTTGGAATGGTCATTGACTTTGGGGATTTAAAGAAAATTGTGAAGGAAGATATTGTAGATGTTTTTGATCATGCAACTGTCTTCAATAAAAATACGCCTCATGTAGAATTAGCGAAGGAACTTGAAGATAGAGGACATAACGTATTATTGGTAGATTATCAACCTACCAGTGAAATGATGGTCATTGATTTTGCTAACAAAATTAAGTTACGATTACCACATAACATCCAGCTACATTCTTTAAAACTTCAAGAAACAGCCACATCGTATGCACAGTGGTTTGCCTCTGACAATGACTAAACCAACCCACATAAAAATTCCGGAGGGAAAGAAAATTTACTTTTCATCAGATAATCATTTAGGAGCTCCCTCGAAGGAAGCTTCTAGACCTCGTGAAAAAAAGTTTGTGGCATGGCTAGACGAGATTAAAAAAGATGCAGCAGCCATCTTTCTTCTTGGGGATTTATTTGACTTTTGGATGGAGTACAGAAGAGTGGTTCCTAAAGGTTTTACAAGAACCTTAGGAAAGTTAGCAGAGATTAGTGACGCAGGCATTCCTATTTACTATTTTGTAGGTAATCACGATTTATGGATGAACGGATACTTTGAGGAAGAATTACATATTCCTGTTTTTCATAAGCCGAAAGAGTTTATGATAAATGACACTTCTTTTTTTATAGGTCATGGCGACGGATTAGGCCCAGGAGATAAAGGTTATAAACGAATGAAAAAGCTGTTTACAAATCCTTTTTGTGTTTGGTTATTTAGGCGATTTATACATCCTGATTTTGGCATGAGAATAGGCCATTATTTATCAGTAAAAAACAAAATGATTTCTGGTGATGAAGACGCTAAGTTTTTAGGTGAAGACAATGAATGGCTCGTGCAATACTGCAAGCGAAAACTCGAGCAACAGCATCGTGATTACTTTGTGTTTGGCCATAGACATCTTCCCATGGAAATTGACCTAAATGATACGTCGCGATATATTAACCTAGGAGACTGGATCCAATATTATACCTATGGTGTATTTGATGGTAAAACCTTCGATTTGAAAAAATACTAGGATGCCTCCGAGTTGTGCTTTTCAATATCTTCTCTCAAATCAAGTTCACTTAACGCCTTATTCTTCATTTTGATTAATACCACAATGATGAGTGTTACGGATCCGCCAAATATGACGGCTAAAGGCGCACCAAACAGTCTTGCAGCAATTCCGCTTTCAAGAGCTCCTAATTCATTAGAAGAACCCACAAACATTGAATTTACCGCACCTACTCTACCTCTCATGGCATCCGGAGTTTTAAGCTGAAGAATGGTTTGACGCACAACCATTGAAATGCCATCGAAAACGCCTGAAAAGAAAAGAGCTATGACACTTAGCCACAACAATTTGGAGGCACCAAATATGATCATACAAACACCAAACCCAAAAACTGAAATAAGTAATTTCTTCCCTGTATTTTTTGTAATTGGTATGTAAGTAGTCGCTAACATTGTTATGATACTGCCCGAAGAAAGTGCGGCATTTAATATCCCGAATCCTTTGGGACCAGCATCTAATATATCTTTTGCGAATACGGCGAAAATTGCTACCGCACCGCCAAACAGCACTGCAATCATGTCCAAAGTTAATGCTCCTAAAATCACTTTATCATTAAATACAAAGCTGATTCCCGCCTCTAAACTCTCCCTGACGGTCTCTTTTGACGATTTATTCAAAATAGGTTTTGGTGCTATTTGAAACACGAGTAGCAATGATAACATGACTAAAAAGAAAATAATACCAAGGGTGTAGTGGACGCCTATCCATGCAATAAAAAAGCCACCGCATAAAGCACCAAAGACATTGGCACCTTTCCAAGTACTACTGCTCCATGTTGCTGCATTTGGATAAACCTTTTTAGGGACTAAAAGGGCTATTAGTGAAAATATCGTTGGTCCAAAAAATGCTCTCAAGACTCCTCCGAAAAAAACGAGCGCATAAATTCCAAATAAAATAAAATGGGTTTCCCAAGATGATTCTACTTTGTCTGAAGTCAATAGGAATAATCCAAAACTTATCAACGAAAATAGGCCAATACAAACTGTAAATAAGTTACGTTTTTCCTTCTTATCGACGATATGTCCAGCAAAAGGCGCTAGAAAAAAAGCTGGTAAAAATTCACAAAGACCAATAATTCCTAGTGACAATGGATCTTCAGTTAACGCATATACTTGCCATTCTATAACCACAAACTGCATAGACCAGCCAAAGACTAATGCAAAGCGTACCAACAGAAAAAGGTTGAATTCTCTGATTCTTAATGCGGCATATGGATCGTTTCTTTCCAAATATTATGGCTTAATATCTCTCAATTTAAGTTGTAAACTAACTTGCCCTTGCCAATGGTTTTCGTCAATGGAGTAGACGGCACTAAAGTAGTTATTCTGCTTTACTAAATCCAATTTATCACCTAGGTTAAATCCGATACCCGAGATTTTACACGCACCTTGTACCAAATCTAACTTTAAATGTTTATCATCGTCACCCACACATCGACCATAGCCATTGTCTCTTAAATTAGCTGTCATAAAAATTGGTGACATGTTTCCTGGTCCAAAGGGAGCAAACTGTTTTAAAATCCTGTAAAATTTTGGGGTAATGTCGCTGAGGTTTAATTCTGAATCAATTTTAATTTCTGGCACCAATAAATTCCTATCAATCGTATTTGACACCTCATCTTCAAATGCTTGTTTAAATGCTTCGTAATTTTCCTCTTTCAAGGTCAATCCGGCAGCATATTTGTGACCACCAAACTGTTCGATATGTTCACTACATGCTTCTAAGGCATTGTAAACGTCAAATCCAGGAACCGAACGTGCCGATGCTGCCAATTTTTCGCCACTTTTTGTAAATACCAATGTTGGCCTAAAATATGTTTCCGTAAGTCGAGATGCGACAATACCTATCACACCTTTATGCCACGACTCATCATAAACGACCGTTGTAAGCCTATTTTCTTCATTATTTTTTTCAATTTGATCAAGCGCTTCTTTGGTGATATATTGATCGGCTTCTCGACGATCTAAATTAAAAGAATTAATCTCCTCAGCATAAGTTTTTGCTAAGTCTTCATCAGATTCAGTTAATAAACTTACGGCATAATTACCATGCTTCATTCGACCTGCAGCATTAATTCTTGGGGCGACAATAAAAACGACATCTGTAATCGTAAATTCTTGTTTTTTAACCTGATCAATAATCGCTTTTATTCCCGGTCTAGGATTGGTATTAATTACCTGTAATCCGAAGTAGGCCAAAGCACGATTTTCTCCAGTAATAGGGACTATATCAGCGCCAATGGCAGTGGCGACCAAATCCAAATAGGTGCCAAGTTCTTCTATAGTTTGACCATTATTCTTTGCTAAGGCTTGAATGAGTTTGAATCCCACGCCACAACCACAAAGTTCCTTGTAAGGATACTTGCAATCCTCACGTTTCGGATCTAAAATTGCTACAGCCTTTGGCAATGATGCGGCTGGTCTGTGATGGTCGCAAATAATAAAATCGATGCCCTTTTTTGATGCATAGGCCACCTTGTCAATAGCTTTTACACCACAATCCAAAGCAATAATTAAAGTAAAATCGTTGTCGTGGGCAAAATCAATTCCTTTATACGATATGCCATAACCTTCATCATACCGATCTGGAATATAGGTTGCAACTCTGTTGGATCTCGTTTTTAGATATGAAGACATGAGTGCCACAGACGTTGTTCCATCAACATCATAGTCACCATAAACCAAAATATTTTCATTATTATCCAGAGCAGTTTCAATACGTTCCACGGCAATATTCATATCCTTCATAAGATAAGGATCGTGTAAATCTGAAATGCTAGGTCTGAAAAATGTTTTTGCAGCTTCATAAGTATCAATGCCACGCTGAACTAACAGCTTAGCAATAGACACATCAACTTGCAATGCTTTTTGCAAAATATCGACAGATTGAGCATCTGGTTTCGGTTTTATTGTCCAACGCATACACAAATATAGATTATTTTCTCTATATATTATGATAATGAATAGAGATCTCTATGGTCGCAAATTGTCTAAACATTTCCATCACGCCACAATATTTTGTGACGGAAAGGTCTACAGCTTTCTTCATTTTGTCTTCATCTAATTGCGCTCCATAAAAGTGGTATTCCACCTTAACTGAATGATAATATTTTGGATGTTCGTCTGTCAGTTCTCCATACGTATCTATTCTAAAATCAGAGAAGGGTACCTTCATTTTCTTTAAAATTGATACCACATCTAACCCAGAACAGCCTGCCAGAGAAGACAACATTAAGGCTTTCGGTCTGAATCCAGAACCATGTCCTCCATGCTCAGCAGATGTATCGATTAAAAACGTTTTTTCACTTGGGTTATCAGATTCAAATTGCAAATTGCCTTTCCAATGAGTCACTACTTTATCTGCCATAATTTAATGATTTAAGTTTTCGGTTGCTTCTGTATATAAATACTATCTTAGTCAAAAATACTATTTAAAAAAACAAATTTCTATTACATATGGCATTAGTTACACCACTATCCGCAGATCATGATCCAGAAACAAAAGAACTTGCTAAATTCTTTAATGAAACACTCGGATTTTGTCCAAATTCCGTACTAACAATGCAACGCAGACCTGCCATTTCCAAAGCATTTATCAACTTAAACAAAGCGGTAATGGCCAATGAAGGCCGCGTGACATCCGCCTTAAAACGTTTAATTGCATGGGTCTCAAGTAATGCCACTGGCTGTCGTTACTGTCAAGCGCATGCCATTCGTGCAGCTGAACGTTATGGCGCCGAACAAGAGCAACTGGACAACATCTGGGATTACCGAACGCACTCAGCCTTTTCTGAAGCCGAACGTGCTGCATTGGATTTTAGTTTGGCCGCTTCGCAAGTACCTAATGCCGTTAATGCTGAAATTAAAAACAATCTATACAAATATTGGGATGAAGGTGAAATCGTTGAGATGCTTGGTGTCATTTCTCTTTTTGGCTATTTAAATAGATGGAATGATTCTATGGGAACTACGATGGAAGCTGGTGCCATCGATAGTGGACACCACTATTTGGGCAAATATGGTTTCGAAGTTGGAAAACACGATGGTTCTCAATATTAACAATAAAAACTTTAACTAGTAATGATGGTTTTCGCTTAAATAAGTAGTGGGTTTGAATGACTTCGCTCACCCAAACACCTCCTTCACTCATTGATGGTTTTTAAAATGCTGATGCTCCTATAGTTTTGAACTATAAAACCATCAAGACATGAAAAACCAACCACTACTTTCTTATTTATGCCTCTTATTTTTATTGGCATTTGGCACTACCATGGGTCAAAGCGGCATTGTCTCCGGAACTTTAACTTCTGAAACTGATGGACTACCATTGCCTGGTTTGACTATCATAGTAAAAGGAACCTCACGAGGGACACAAACAGATTTTGACGGCAACTATAGTATTAAATGCCAAGTTGGTGACACCTTGGTATATTCATACATTGGGATGAAAACTCGTGAAGTAAGAGTTACCAGTGCCATGTTTGGAATCGATACCAACATTAATTTTATTGAACAAATCCCAGTAGAGACCGTTGAAAATAAAGCTTATGCAGAGGCATTGCGCCTTAAATCTAACTCCATAATTAACATCCCAAGCCTAAATCAGTCCAAACACACGTACAAACAAAACAGCCATAGATTTAATGAAATCAAGTTGATTCGAATCACCGAAGACACCGTCCATTTCAAATATCATAATCCTTATGTATACTTAGAAGCTGGCTATAAGTACGCGTTTGGAGTTCAATTTTTTAAACAAGCTAATCGTCCAAAACTACAAAAAACATATGCACAAGGAGCATCTCTTGACGGTAGCCTTATGTTTTTAGGGCCTGACACTGACACGCCTTTTTCCTATGGTCCTAAATTAAACACTCTAGAGTTTGACGGTACAAATTATCCGTATGACATTAATGGCAGTTTAGTTCCGTTAGGAAGTGGTAATGGGCAAAGAGCTAATAGCTATGATAATGACCTTTTAGACACTTCCATAAATCATTCAAACAATGTTTTCGTTAATATTTCTACAGATAAGCTCCTTTTTGGGTTGGATTTCACAAACACCATTTCTAAAGACGTCTTTGATAGAGAGCAAAGAAAGCGTAATGAAATCACTTTATCTTTCAAACATAATGATGCAGGCTCACATGTTTCTAATTGGTATGCCTTCATTACTTATGGTAGCAGTGCAGATAGTCGTCCAAACATTAATGGTTTTATTAATAATGTACTTTTAAATACATGGGCAACACCAGCAAGTTTCAGCAATAGACAAGGCACACGACTTAGCAATATGTCTCAGCGTCAATTTAACTCAAATTACAACAACCCACTTTGGCTTCTCCAAAATACGCGTAATCGAGAATCTCATCAGTTCCTTAACACGAGTTTACAGAACAAAATAGATTTTTCTAAATACACCTCACTTGATGGTGTGTTGAGCTACTCTAGGACTACAATGCAACAAGATTTTGGCCAAGTTACTAATACCGTAGGATTCGAAAACGGCTATTTGAGTTATAAATCCATAAAGACCAATACCATAAATGCCATCGCAAGGTTTAAAACACAAAACGACAATAGCTCTGATAATTATTTAACTTATAAAGCAATAGCTGATTGGTCTTTGGAACATCTAGAATATAATTTAGAAGAATCCATGGGGTTTGACGCTTTCTCATTTCATAACCCTAGTTTTTCAACAGATAGATTGCTTCAAATGCGACGCCATTCATTAAGGCTTCTTAACAAGGTTGATATGGAATTTGACAATGCTCATATAGGTGTTAGTATTGGTAATAATTCTTATGTGACCTCTATTCAAAAAAACGCATGGATACTTCCTTTTATCTCGCTTGACATGGATATTGATGACCTATTTAATATAAATGCATTTAGGGCACTTTCTTTAAAAATGAGTACCAATTTTGACGTGAAGGAACCTGCGCTTTATTATGACAATCAGAGTCATAACAGTCTTCAATTGTTGCCTTCCGACAGTCAGGGCTATACAGCAAACAATGATTTATTTATCAACCAAGCACTGAGTTTAGAAAAGAAACGACATCATACTATTGGATTGTTTACGCGTTTTTATGCTTTTAATTCCAATATGACGCTGGACATAAATTATTACAGCTCTGAAACTGATGATAGTGTGTTTCCTGTTTATGAAAATAACAGGTATCTATTAAAAAATGTAGCGGATATTAGAAATAAGGGTCTCGAACTCGCTTTAAATACGACCATATATCTAGGAAATAATATACGCTATAGCCCGAAATTGTTGTTTTCTACATACCGAACTAAAGTCATTAGGTTAATTGGTGATACAGATCGCATCCCTATTGCTGGATTTTCAAATGTTTCTAAAAACCTAATAGTAGGAGAGCCAGCTGGCGTCATTATGGGTTCTGCTTTTGCTCGTGATAATCAAAACAATCTTATAATAGATGGTCAAGGATATCCAGTTGTTGACAACCAAATACGAGTTATTGGTGATCCTACTCCAGATTTTAATGTAGGATTTACAAACAGTTTTAACTGGAAAAACCTAAAATTAAGTGTTGTTATCGATATTCAAAAAGGAGGAGATGTTTGGAATGGCACGCAAAATACGCTAAACTATCTCGGTAGATCTCAGCAATCTGCAAAAGAACGCGCCATTACCAATTATATCTATGAAGGTGTTGATGTAAACGGCTTGCAAAATACCATTCCTGTAGATTTTTATAATCCTGAAAATCCCGTAACAGATAACAGGTTTGTGAGGTATGGGTTTTCTGGTATTGGTGAAGAGGCTATTGTAGACGGAAGTTATATCAACTTAAAAACCATCGATCTTTCCTACAAATTCGAATTCAATTACTCCAAACATATTCAAGAATTGGGTGTTGGCATCTACGCCAACAATCTGGCTACTTGGACAAACTACGAAGGCGCGTCTCCTTACAGTAGTTTATTCGATACCAATTCTGGACAAGGTCTTAACTTTTTCAATCTTCCTATCGCCAGTGAAGTTGGGTTTAAACTGAACTTAAAAATTTAATCGCCATGAAAACTATTACTCAAAGATTCACCTATACTGTATGCGCTATTTTAGCTGTTTGTTCATTAATGGCTTTCAAAGCATATCACAACGAGAACTCAAAGAATTACATTGAAAAAATATATACACAAACAGATAGAAGCTTCTATTTTCCTGGAGAAACTATTTGGTTTAAATCCTATGTAGTACTAGAGGATAATTCGGTTTCCAATATTAGTGATATTGTAAATGCCCAATTAATTTCACCAAAAGGTGCCGTTATAAAAACATTAAAACTCGCCATGAAAGACGGTTACGTATATGGCAATTTTCATGTTAATGATGATTGGCTTGGCGGTCAATACACATTAAAAGTGTTTACGAATTGGATGCGAAATTTTGGTGATGAACACCTATTTACCAAGAAACTAACCATTCAAAAAATTGTTAACCCGAACCTCTTACTCAAATTAAAATTTGAAAAAGAAGGCTATGGTATCAATTCGGAAGTTTTTGCAAACTTTGAAGTAAAAGACCTAAAGAACCAACCGCTTAGCAATCATGAAATTGCTTATGTCGTTTCAGTCAAAGGTGAAAAAATTATTTCAAAAACAATACTCACAGATGCCTCTGGAAAGGCCACGCCAAACTTTTTACTGCCGAAAGATTTAAACTCTACAGATGTCACTCTAAATATCCTCATACCTTATAACGGTACTACCGAATCCATTTCAAGAAGTGTCCCTGTAACACTAGATAATTTAGACTTACAGTTTTTTCCTGAAAGCGGGAAAATTATTGCAGGAACTCAAAACACCGTCGCTTTCAAAGCCATGGATGAATTTGGTAAACCCGTTGACGTTGCTGGCGATATTTTAAATGCTGACGGTCAAATTATTACTGAGTTCTCTAGTTTTCACGACGGCATGGGTTGCGTGAGTCTTCATGCTGAAACTGGTGAAAATTATGTGGCGAAATTAAAATCTCCTTTTGTTTCCGAAAGACAAATTAAACTTCCCAAAGTTTATAAAAACGGCACCAAGTTTTCGGTCAAAATTCATAAATCAGAAGCAGAAGTAATGGTGCATACAACAGAAAAAAAGCCATTAGTTTTAGAAGTGACTAGTGCATCCAAAGTCCTGCTGCAAAAAAAGATTTCAACGAAACATCGAAGCTTCCGCATCAATACAGAATCATTTCCCATGGGTATTACAAAATTCAGCATAAAAAATACTTCGGGACATATTGAAGCAGAAAGATTGGTCTTTGTAAATGCCCACAAACAACTTTGTATCAATATTGATATTGATAAATCTACCTATCAGGCGCGAGAAAAAGTAAAGTTAGCCATAACTACAAAAGATGGTACGGGCAAGCCTTTGCCTTCAAACCTTTCAATTGCAGTTGCAGACAATAAATTGGTGTCATTTGCCGATGATCAACAAGACCACATTTTGTCTTATCTATTAATGTCCTCTGAATTAAAAGGAAACATCCATAAGCCAGGGTATTATTTTAATCCTACAAAAGCGAAGTCCTACCAAGCGATAGACTATGTTATGTTAACTCATGGTTGGAGAGACTACCAACATAAGTCTTTTGATAATGCTCAATATATGCCAGATCATCATGCCATACAAACTGGAACCATTGTAGACAAAAAAGGGAATCCGATGTTTGCACGTTTGCTTCTACTCGATAATCAAGGTAATCAAGTACTTCTATTTGAAACTGAACCCGATGGCTCATTTGCATTTAAGTTTAAAGAAAAAACTTCTCTTGTGTTATTGGCATTTCGAGACGATGGAAAACCCGTATTTATAAAAAAGACTGACCTTATTAATGCCAGTTATGAGAGTGACAATATGCTCATCGAACAAGAGAACAAAGAAATTCCAAGGCCATTTGAGAGGTTCCAAAAACCAACAGACAAAATCATCAAAAAAAAGGCAAGAGTCGCTGTTTCAATGAACGAAGATACAAACAATTTGGATGAGGTGATTATTGAAGCTTATAGTTTATTAAACAGCGCTTCTAAAACTGCGGCTTCAATTACGACGATTTCAGCAGAATCCATCGAGAATAGACCCTATGCCTCTGTCGCTCAAACGTTGCAAGGTCAAATTGCAGGATTACAAATAACAAGTGGATCAGGTCAGCCTGGAGCAAATACAACTGTATTATTAAGAGGGTCAAGTAGTATGAGTGGTCATAACGAGCCTTTATTTGTGGTAGATGGTGTTCCTGTTAATCAAAACATTATTGGACGGTTGAGTGCTTCAGAAATTAAACAAATAACCATTATTAAAGACGCCTCAGCTACAGCCTTATATGGCTGTAGAGCTGCTAACGGAGTTGTGGTAATATCAACCAATACTGAAGGTTATATCAATAACTACGGAAAGAAAAAACTCAATAGTAAACGTTTCAACAATTACGCGATTCAACATTTTTATCACAACAAAAACAGACATCTTGACAAAC
>JAAEZI010000003.1:162932-170109 GCA_018222915.1 Algicola sp.
ACAAACCTAAGGCATTTTACATGCCTTTGTATGAGGGAGAAAACCTGCCGGAAGAGCGTACTGATTTTCGTCAAACTATTTATTGGAATCCGGTGGTACAAACTGATGAAAATGGAAAAGCAGAACTTGAATTTTACAATAGCGATGCTATAACCTCCTTTAATATACGTGTTGAAGGCGTTAGTTATAATGGTATGGTTGGACGCCAGGAGCTAAATTACGCTACAAAAAAAGCATTACATATTGATTTAAAGACACCTAATTATATGGCTTTGGATGACCTAGTGACCTTACCTTTAAGGATTACAAATGAAACCGATACAGCCATTGAAGCTGCCATAGAATTAAAATTGCCTAGCTATTTGAAACTTGTCAAACCTTTTAATACTCATGTTTCAATAGAAGCAAATAGTTCTATCATTAATAATATTCAAGTCAAACCTATCGGAAAGATTAAAAAAACAACTATAGATCTTAATGTAAAATCTAAAGAATTTTCCGATGTCACCTCAAAAGAGGTCACCATAATAAGTCCGTATTTTCCAACTGAAACTTCCGTTTCTGGAACTAAGTCACAGGGGTTTGAATTTGATATTAATCACATGGTGGAAGGGAGTTTAACTGCTGATTTCAACATTTATAAAGATGTTATAGGTGATGTGATGCATGGTGTGGAATCCCTAATACGTCAGCCTTCAGGATGCTTTGAACAAACCTCCTCCACGACTTATCCCAATATTATGGTATTGAAATATCTGAGAGAGTCTGGAAACAGTAATCCAGAGATTGAAGCAAAAGCACTGGCGTTTATTGAGCAAGGATATAAACGTCTCACCGGATTTGAAACCAAACAAGGCGGATTTGAATGGTTTGGAAATACACCGCCACATGAAACGCTTACAGCCTATGGTGTACTTGAATTCACTGAAATGAAGGAAGTGTATAACGGTGTCGACCAAGCTATGATTGATAGAACTGTTGATTGGCTTATGAGTAGAAAGGATGGAAAAGGCGGTTTCAAAAAAAGCAAGAAAGGTTATGACAGTTTTGCAAGTTCTCCTCAAGATATTGCAAATATCTATATCGTATACGCACTCAGTGAAGCAAACATTGATGTGGATTACAATTTAGAATATCAGATGGCACTTGAAGATGCCTTAAAAAGTGAGGATGCCTATAAAAAGGCAATAATGCTATTGACAAGCGATAACCTCAACAAATCAAATCATGTTGACCAATTGCTGAATGATCTTAAATCGATGATTTCCGACAAGGGCTTTGAAGGGCTTCCTGTGGAAAATACCATCACTCGATCTTATGGCAATGCAAAAAACATTGAAACCACAGCCTTTACGCTTTTAGCTTTAATGAGAGAACCTCACTATAATGAAACATTGATATCGAAAGGGATTGATTTTCTTTTGAAACAAAGAAAAAACAATAGATTCGGTTCTACGCAGTCAACGGCCATGGCACTCAAAGCATTAATTACCTATACCAAACATCATAAAAAGAAAATCATCAATGATGCCGATCACATCACTCTGGTTATTAATGGTAAGTCCCTAAAGAAAAACTTAAACGTCGATAGCAATGGTATCATCAGTATAGAAAATATCGCTTCTTATTTTAAAACAGGTAAGCAACAGGTGCTTGTTAATTATTCTAATGAAACTGTTAGTCTTCCTTATTGCCTCACATTAAGATGGGATAGCACATTACCAGATTCATCTAGTGAAAATCCAATAACAATGCAATCCACAATTACAGATAAAGCTTATCATGTGGGAGACAATATCAGTATGAGCATTGACATATCTAACGTGCAAGCAAATCCTACAGGCATGGTTACAGCTGTTGTGGGTATCCCTTCAGGAACGACGGTTCAACCATGGCAACTCAAAGAACTTCTAGAAGAAGAAAAGATTGCTTATTATGAGGTTTTCGATAACTATGTCGTCTTCTACTGGAGAACTTTTAGCCCTAAGGAATTAAAAACTCTTCGACTGGATTTAAAAGCTGACATTGCCGGAGAATATCAAGCACCTGCAAGTTCAGTGTATTTGTATTATGGTGATGAACATAAAACGTGGACACAAGGTAATACTGTAAAAATTATGAATTGATTTATTTTTGACCAGCAACAACAATCACTATTTCACCTTTTGGCGGTTTTTCGGTGTAATGTTGCAGCACCTCTTGGGCAGTCCCTCTAATTGTTTCCTCGTATAATTTGGTCAATTCCCGAGAAACAGAAACAAGTCGATCTTCTCCAAAATATTCGCAGAAATTGGTAAGGGTCTTAAGGAGCTTGTGCGGACTTTCATAAAAAATCATGGTACGAGACTCTTCGGCTAGTAATTTTAAACGGGTTTGTCGTCCTTTTTTTACAGGTAAAAAGCCTTCAAAGACAAACTTGTCATTAGGCAATCCTGAATTCACCAATGCAGGAACAAATGCGGTAGCACCAGGTAGGCATTCTACTGAAATTTGATGTTCAACGCAAGCTCTCGTTAACAGGAAACCTGGATCTGAAATAGCAGGAGTTCCCGCATCACTAATAAGTGCTAGAGTTTGTCCACTTTTTAGTTTTTGAATAAGCTGATCGACCATTTTGTGCTCATTGTGCATATGGTGACTTTTCATTGGTGTTCCAACGTCATAATGTTTCAACAGCTTTCCAGAAGTTCTAGTATCTTCCGCCAATATTAAGTCCACTTGATTCAAGACTTCAACAGCTCTAAAAGTCATGTCCTTTAGGTTTCCAATAGGTGTTGGTACAATATAAAGCTTACTCATTACTCCATGTTTTCATTTCAAATTTACGATGTTTTAAACGATATTGACGCAACCTTTTCCGATATTTAGCATCTCAATAAAAACAACCACATGCTTAGAAACCTGTTCCGCTTGCTTTCATTTTTATGCATTTTAAACCAACTTACTGCGCAGACAACAGATGTTTCTATCGTGGCACAAGCTCAAAATACTTCTGGTGCTAGTGTATCACAAGTAGCTATTTATGAAGATTTCCAATACATCGTAACCATAATTAATTCAGGTAATGCTGTCACTAATGCAAGTTTCATGATTACTATGGATAGTGACTTACAAAATTTGAACTTAGATGGCATTACGTCTCAAAACAATACTGGAGGTGCGACAGATGCCAGCAATCTCGTTTTAAGTGGGAGTACTCTAACTGGTGTTATTGCTAATCTGCCATCCGACTCAAGTCTGGAAATCAAAATTGAAGTGACTGCGCCACCAGAAGTAGGTGGTATCGCCATTAATGCGATTATTTCTCCTCCTCAAGGCACCACAGACACTAATGAATCTAACAACCAATCCCTTATTTCTATTGATGTTATTGATGTTCCCATTGACTTTACTGTTAGTCATTCTCAAACGTCACCAGCCGAAGGAACGCCAATATCTGCCTGGAACGACACCGTAACCTATCAGTTTACTATAACGAATAACAGCAGCATCGATTTTCCTTTGAGTAGTTTCAAAGCGGAATTAGACTTACTTACCGATATCGATTTTGGAAGACCAAATGTGCAGCTCGAATCTTTAGAATGTCTCGGTGCCACAGCAGGAACAGAATGTCCTGATGTTTCAGGAATAACTGCTGGAACACCAGTACTAATAAGTGGTGCAACAGAAATGTTTTCGTTTGCAACTCCTCACATCTATACGTCAGGTGGATCCGTTACTTTCGAACTAGTTTACCGATATGTTGACCCATCTTGTGCTGTAGAACTTGATGCCATCGCTGTATCGAGTATTATTAAAATAGAACTCAGCCATGTCAACGAATCTCCCAATGCATCCAATACCGTTACAACGGATCTTCTGGAATCTGAATTATGTCAAGTCACAGATATATGTATTGATACCGTTCAAATAGATCCAGATCCTGCTACGATGGTGAATTGGAATGAACCCGTCACATTTCAGACAACCGTCTGTAATAATGGTCCGTTGGATGCTAATATTGCTTTTTTTCTTCAAAATCTTTCACCTACTATTGATTGGAATATTATTTCCGTGACTTGCATAGGAACCACAGGCACGATAGATTGTGATGATTTTATGATTAATATTGAAGAATTGTATTGGGTAAGTACTGCCTTTGTGATGCCAGTTGGTGCCACTATCACCATCGAGACCGTTGTCGAATTTATTGAACCTGAATGTTCAGCGAATACTGATAATAATTTAGCGCACATCAGAAGCGGAACTAATGTGTTAGAAGCCAATATTTTCGATTCAGTCATTGAAAATAGCGCACAAAGTGATTATGTGTTGTTACCTCCAACAGACGAATGCCCTAACAGCGATTTGAGTGTTACAAAAATACAAGTGAACCCAGATTTACCATCGGGTGGAACACCAGAAAACCCGACTCAAGCAGGGAATATTACCTATGAAATTACAGCAGCTAACTTAAGTGATCTCGACACATTTATAGCCCTTAAAGATTTTACAAATACCTTGAGCGGTGTTGCAACCACTGGAACTCTCATTTCTGTTGAATGTATAGCCACGACTGGCTCCGCAGAATGTTTTACTATTAATACGGCTAATATTGGAATTCCTTATGATGGCGTTCCACAAGCAGGTGAACCAGATACCTTTTGGGAAATTACAGAAGATGACAACTGGAGTCTGCCAGCCAATAGTTCTGTCACATTCTTGGCGACTGTCTTTTGGGAAACAGATTGCGATATTCTCTCCATTCCGGTCAATAACTCTGTTGAAATTAGTCATACCAATGGCGCGCTCGATAATAATTTAGCCAATAATACTGCAACGGTCATCACCTATTTTGCGCCATGTGTAGATTTAGTCGTGCAAACATTTCCTGAATTTACACAAGTGAATATCAATCAGACTTTCGACTGGATTATTGATATTACCAACAGTGAGACAAGTTCTAATGCGATTAACATCCTATTTGAAGATACCATCAATGACGTATTTACCATTACTGGAACACCAACATGCACTGTTACCAATGGTACGGCAACCTGCGTTAGTGGAATTACGACGACAGGTAATACTATAACAGGCACTATAGAAAATATGGAAGCTGCATCCACTATTCAAATTAGAATTCCTGTCACAGCACCTAATTTTGGTGGCGCCTATAATAATATTGCCGTAGCGACACCTAATGAAGAAGATCAGTTTGAGGTATCTCCTGAAACAAATACGTCTATAAGTAATGTGCAAGTCGTTGCTCCTATATTAGATAAAAACTATAATCCAGAAACAATCATGATAGGTGAAGAAAGTACACTAACCTTTATCATTACGAACTTACCTTCAAATCCAGCGCAAACTAATATCGCATTTGCAGATGTCTTTCCGCCCGAAATTTCCTTGGTGAGTGCACCAGATTGGGTGTTAAGTAATGGCTGTACCGCAACATTTGTTGGTAATACAGGTGATAATTTTGTGGGAGTAACCGATTTAACATTTCCTGAAGGTGTTAATACCTGTTCATTTAGTGTGGTTGTTACTTCCAATACTCCAGGTGTGTATCTCAATGATGCTAATAATTTTGAAAACCAAAACAATATTGATTTCTCTCAAACCAATGCCACACTAACCGTTTTAGATGACGATTCGGATGTCGATATTAGTATTGCAAAAGAGGTGTCTCCTCAAGATGTTGCTATTGGTGATCAAGTAACGTTTACTATCACAGCGTCTAATATTGGATCATCTGAGGGTACAAATATTTACATATCAGATCTGTTCCCATCAGGAATGGATTTTATTTCGGCTATGACTTCAGAAGGAAGTTTTGATGCAACTAGCATGTCATGGTCAATCGATGCTTTACAAACCAATCAAACTGAAACTTTGACCATTGTGGCACTTGTTAACTCCAACAACAATCTCCTGAATATTGCCACATTAGCATCACTGGACCAACCAGATAGAGATGAGACCAACAATACTGATGGCGCTGAAGTTTTTGTAGATGAATGCTTGTACATTCCACAAGGATTCTCTCCTAATAACGATGGATTAAACGATGTTTTTTATGTACAGTGTCTTGAAGAATACTCAAATACACATCTAAAGATTTATAACCGACTAGGGGTACAAATCTATGAGCAGCATAATTATGAAAATGATTGGAACGGTAAACCAAATATGGGTATTCCTACCACCGATAAACTCCTTCCTACAGGAACCTATTTCTATATATTGGATTTAAATACGGGTGAGAAACCAAAAATTGGTTGGCTCTATCTCAATTATTGATGATTCGTTATTCAAATTTTTTTTCAACGATTGTTAAGAAACGGGTTTCAAACTCTTCTTTCCCCTCCCAATAGTTGTAATCTGGTTTTACAATATCATTAATTAAATGTGAAGCTTCTTCGTAAGAGCTTGTCGTTTTTAGTTGGGATAACACACGTTCATAATCTTCAATTTTACCATTGAATAAGTGTTTGATAAAGGCTAATTTATCGTTGAGCCCGATATTGAGACCGCCATTTTTAAGCTTATCATTTAATGATTTTCTAAAATTCTCATTGGCCTTTGCATCTTCAATAGGCTCAAAAACTGGAATTTCTTCAAAACCAGCAGTAATATCTTCGAGATGCGTATTTTGTTTTGACTTTTTTGCAACAGCAATTTCCAAGAGGTCTTCTGAGTCTTCATCACCTTGAGGCATCTGAGCGACCATATCTTTGATCTTTGACATCACTGGTTCATAGATGTCGTCTTGTTCCTTCTCATCAAGGTTGACATAAATTTTATCTTCGATTTCAATATTATCGCTTACTTTATTATTGAAGGCGGTATCCAACATTCCAAAGAAGGACGAATCACTACCAATCGTTGGCATATCCCCTTCAAAATTCTCATTAGCAAACTTGAGAACACTGAGTTTTTCATACAACGCTCCTGCTTCTGCATGCAACTTCACCACATCCTCTTTGCCTTTTAGCTTCAAAATTCTATGTGCGATGCTAATTAAATCTGCTTCCAGCTTCTTCTTCATAACTTTTATTTTTTATTCCCAGTTAGGTTTTTGATTTTTAATAAATTTACGCCACCTTTATACAAAACGAACGGCTCGTTGGTTTTAGTGTTAAAATTACAAAATGTTTCTCGAAAATACAGTAAATCATAAAGAACAATTTGG
>JAAEZI010000043.1:0-15617 GCA_018222915.1 Algicola sp.
CTTTAATCAGATATAAAACGATTGATAAATGTCTTCAAAATCATTTTAGACAATGGACGCTAAACGACTTGATTGAAGCCTGTTCTGATGCACTTTATGAATATGAAGGTAAAGATGTTGATGTAAGTAAGAGAACCGTTCAGTTAGATATACAAATGATGCGAAGTGATAAGTTGGGTTATAATGCACCAATTGTAGTTTATGATCGCAAGTTTTACAAATATGAGGTTGAAGATTACAGCATAACTAACAGTCCGATTTCCAATCAGGATTTAAGCAGATTATCTGAAGCTGTTTCATTTTTAAAACAATTTCAGGGATTTTCTCATTTTTCAGAATTAGGAAGCATGGTTCAAAAACTTGAAGACCATGTTTATACTCAAAAAACACATGAAAAACCACTTATTGATTTTGAAAAAAATGATAATTTAAAAGGCTTGGAGTTTTTAGACCAGTTGTATCAATTTGTGTTGAAAAAACAAGCTATTGAAATCACGTATCAGTCTTTTAAAGCACGTCAGGAAAGTGTATTTACATTTCATCCATACCTTCTAAAAGAATTCAGAAACAGGTGGTTTGTCATTGGAAAACGAAAAATCAATGAAGGAATTATGAATTTAGCTCTCGATCGAATCATTTCAGTCAAAAAAAGCAGTAAACCATTTTTGACAGATGCTAATTTTGATTCTGAAAGTTATTATAAACAAGCGATAGGAGTCTCTGTCAGCCCAACATTAGAACCTGAAAGTATAGTATTGTATGTTAATCATAAACAAGCTCCATATGTGTTAACAAAACCATTTCATCATTCGCAAAAGGAAGTCTCAAGAGATAATTACGGTGTTACAATAAGCTTAGATGTGCAATTAAATTTTGAGCTGGAAAAAGAAATATTAGGCTTTGGAGAAGGCATTAAAGTTTTAGCTCCTGAACGCTTAAAGCGTAACATAAAACAACGACTATATGATGCAATTGATTCGTATGAAACAGAAATTAGCGATAAGAATTTAAAAACAATTTCAAAACGATTGGAACACAAAGGTTTCGGCATATTAAATCATATATATACCAAACGCGATATTAGAAAATTAAAAACGCGATTTGATAGTTACATAAAAAACAATAATGAGCAGGCTTTTGGAATGCGAGAAGTACTTATTAAAATGCCAGAACTTAAGGATATTTTATTTAATAGAAATTTTAAAAAACTCATCAAGGCAATAGATAAAAATGCATTTTTAACCAAAGCGATTTATTTTGACAAATCTCCTAAAGATAATTGGTATGTGACCTGGCATCAAGATGTGCCCATTAATGTTGAAGAAAAGCTAGACTCAGAAGGTTTTAGTTCATGGACTAACAAAAAGGGTATAATTAGTGTTCGTCCACCAGAATACATTTCAAAAGATACATTTTCAATGCGCATTCATTTAGATGATACCACTGTTAAAAATGGCGCCTTAAAAGTGATTCTAGGCTCGCACCATAAACGATTAGATGATGAGGACATTAAATTAATAACTGAAAGTTCAATTCCTTTTGTAAGTGAAGTCAGTGCTGGTGGTGTTCAATTATTAAAGCCATTATTACTTCATGCATCTTCAGTATCTAAAGTACAACGAAGACGACGTGTTTTGCATTTAGAATTTTCATCAACTCAATTGCCTGATGGATTGACGTATTCAGAATATATGTCCTTATTTTAATTCTGTCTAAACAGTTATATCTGTATCTTTAAAAAAAGATTAAGAAAAAGAAATTGAATAAGAGTTCCTTAACATTCGATGTTATCATTATTGGAGGTGGATTGGCTGGTTTATCGAGTGCAATTCACTTATCAAAGTCAAACCTGAGTGTTTTAGTCATTGAAAAAAACAGCTATCCTAAACACAAAGTCTGTGGCGAATATATTTCTAATGAAGTCTTGCCATACCTGAATTTTTTGGATATTGATGTGTTTTCTTTTGGAGCAAAAAAAATCAACAAATTTCAACTGTCAACAAGGCAAAGCAAGCTTATTTCTAAAACATTACCTTTAGGTGGCTTCGGAATTAGTAGGTTTTGTTTAGATCATGCCTTAGCTAGTAAATCTCTTGAGGTTGGCGCAGAAATCCTGCAGGATTCAGTTGAAGATATACAGTTTAAAAATGATGAGTTTTCAATCATAACTAAAAGCAAAAGACAGTTTAAAGCTAAAATCGTTATTGGAGCTTATGGAAAACGTTCTAACTTAGACATCAAACTCAACCGACAATTCATAAAGCGTAAGTCACCTTATTTAGCGGTAAAAACTCATGTAGAAGGAACCTTTCCAGACGATGTTGTTGCGCTTCATAATTTTAAAGGTGGTTATTGTGGTGTGTCTAAAGTGGAAAATGACAACATTAATTTGTGCTACATCACCAATTACAATGCGTTTAAAAATTATAAGGATATCAAAGAGTTTCAACAACAGGTCTTATGTAAAAACACCTTCTTAAAAGATATTTTTAACACTACAAATTCAGTTTTTGAAGCGCCTCTAACCATAAGTCAAATTTCTTTCGATGCCAAAAAACCTATAGAAAACCATATCCTTATGTGTGGTGATACAGCAGCTTTAATTCATCCACTTTGTGGTAACGGAATGAGCATGGCAATTAGAAGCGCTCAAATCGCTTCCGTATTGATCATCAGCTTTTTTTATTCAGAAAGTTTCGATAGAGAAGCCTTAGAAAAGCAGTATCTTAGGGAATGGAACACAGCATTTAAGTCACGATTAAAAACGGGTCATATCATTGCGAACATATTTAGTAAACCCAAACTATCAGAAGTATTGATGCGATGCTTACAATGGTTTCCAGCCATTTTGCCACTCATCATAAAACGAACACATGGTAAAGTAATGACAATAAAATGAGTTTGTTAGTACGGACAAAATACAGAAGTGAGGCAGAGGAAATTATGGACGATTTAGATTATAAGGGTCCAATGCTTCATGATGCACTAGATAAGCTTGCAAAAATAAATCAGTGGCTAGGTGGAAATAAAGTCACCATAAGTGGATTAAAAAAAGTGCTGAAAAATCATCCGAAAAGTGAAGCCATAACCATTATTGACCTAGGATGTGGAGGAGGCGATATTTTGAGAGAGGTATCGCGATTTGGAAAGAAAAATGGTTATCAATTTCATTTGATTGGTATTGATGCCAACCAGCACACAGTAGATTATGCGCATTCCTTGTCTGAATCCTATGATAATATCGATTTTAAAGCCATTGATATTTTTTCAGAAGAATTTAGAGCATTGCAATATGATTTGGTGTTGACGACCTTATTTTTACATCATTTTAAAAATGAAAAATTGGTGTCATTTTTAAAACCTGTTTTAGTAAAGGCGACATTAGGAATCGTGGTAAACGATTTACACCGAAATAAACTAGCTTATTATTTGTTTAAATTACTCTGTTTAACAATTACCAATAAAACAATTATTGAAGACGGCTTAACATCTGTTTTACGAGGATTTAAGCGACAGGAACTGGTAGAGATATCACAGCAAATAGACGCAAATTATCAGATTCAATGGCAGTGGGCTTTCCGTTTTCAATGGATTTTGAATAAAAAAAATGTATGAGTGTAAAAATCACATCAGTAGCAAAACAACTACCAAAATACACCAGAGAAACCAAGGATATCATTCCGTATTTAAATATCTGGCTATCTGGTCAGGACGAACGGTTTCAAAGAAAAGTCATTAAACTTTTCGAAAATGCTGGAGTAGACAGACGCTACTCAATTATGGATGCAGAAGATGTCTTCTTAAAAACATCCTTTGAAGAAAAAAACGAAATTTATGCTCGCGAAGTTGTCAAGCTGGCAGAACAATCTTTAGTAAAGGCTTTAGATAAAGCTCAATTAAAACCAACAGATATTGATTATATTATAACGGTAAGCTGTACCGGAATTATGATTCCGTCAATGGATGCCTATTTGGTTAATAACCTTAACATGAAGCAGGATATTGTTCGGCTTCCTGTGACTGAAATGGGTTGTGCAGCTGGTGTTTCGGGAATTATTTATGCAAAGAATTTTCTGAAAGCAAATCCTAATAAACGAGCAGCAGTTATTGCAGTAGAATCGCCAACAGCCACCTTTCAGTTAGATGATTATTCTATGGTTAATATTGTGAGTGCAGCTATTTTTGGAGATGGTGCAGCCAGTGTTATTTTATCATCCTATGACCACGAAGAAGGTCCGAAAATAGTTGATGAAGCCATGTATCATTTTTACAATGCTGAAACCATGATGGGTTTTAAATTGGTGAATACAGGTTTACAAATGATTTTGGACAAAGCAGTTCCTGAAACGATTGCTGAACATTTTCCCAGAATTGTCCACCCGTTTTTAGAACGAAATAATATCTCGATTGAAGCGATAGATCATCTCATTTTCCATCCTGGAGGAAAAAAAATTGTTCAAACGGTTGAGGGTTTATTCGGAACTTTAGGTAAGAATATTGACGATACAAAAGAAGTGCTTAAATTGTACGGAAACATGAGTAGCGCAACGGTTTTGTATGTTTTAGAACGCTTTATGGATAAACAATTGCCTAAAGGCGACAAAGGTTTAATGCTGAGTTTTGGACCAGGATTTTCAGCACAACGTATACTTTTAGAATGGTAATAATTAAAACAGAATGTCATGCTGAGCGCACTTGTTGACCGAAGCAAAAGCGAAGGTGAAGTCGAAGCATCTCTATATAGAAACAAATGAAAGAATTTCAAGATAAAAATTACTGGGCACTCATTTTAGGAGGTTCCAGCGGTTTGGGTTTAGCGACAGCAAAAAAACTCGCCAGTCATGGCATGAATATTTGCATCATCCATCGCAACTCAAGAGCTCAGGAAGATGATATTACTACTGAATTTGATACGATTAAAGCTGAAGGTGTACAATTCAAATCGTTTAATATGGATGCTTTTAAAGCTGAAAAGCGAGAACACCTTGCATCTGAATTGAAAACGATATTGGGAAAAAAGGGAAGGATTAGAACTTTAGTACATAGCGTTGCTAAAGGCAATCTTAAGCCCATGGTTTCTGAAGATTCACCAACGTTGAAAAATGACGATTTCAACCTGACAATTAATGCTATGGCCATAAGTTTATACGATTGGACCAAAGAAATTTTCAAAGCTCAGCTGTTTGCTGAAGATGCCAGAATTATAAGTTTTACAAGTGAAGGAAACACAAAAGCATGGAAACATTATGCAGCAGTTTCAGCAGCTAAAGTGACTTTAGAAGCCATAACCAGAAATATTGCTTTAGAATTTGCGACCTTCGGAATTAGAGCGAATTGTATTCAGGCAGGTGTTACAGATACAGCATCTTTACGAATGATTCCTGGAAGCGAAACCATAAAAGCACATAGTTTAAACCGAAATCCGTTTAAAAGATTAACGCAACCTGAAGATGTGGCAAATGCAGTTTATCTGTTGTCAAAAGATGAAGCATCCTGGATTAACGGTTGTGTTATTCCTGTAGATGGAGGCGAACATATTAGTTAAATAGTCGAAATGTCATTCCTGCGTAGGCAGGAATCTACTTGTTTAAGATAAAATATGAATAATGAAGAAATTATAAAACTATTACCTTATCAACATCCGTTTTTGTTTGTTGATGAGTTAACTGAACTGTCTTCTGAAGGGATAACAGGTCATTACACATTTAAAGAAGACGCTTATTTTTATGAAGGTCACTTTAAAGAGAATCCAGTAACACCTGGTGTCATTCTTATTGAATGTATGGCACAAATTGGATTAGTAAGCTTAGGAATTCACTTATTGAAAGATGAAATTTCTAAACATGATCATCCCAATATAGCTTTTACTTCGAGCCAAGTCGATTTCTATTTACCTGTGTTTCCTGGAGAAAAAGTAACAGTAATATCTGAAAAAGAAGTTTTTAGATTTAATAAATTGAAATGTAGAGTCAGAATGCTAAATGAAAGAGAAGAATTAGTGTGTCGCGGAAACCTATCAGGAATGTTTAAAGCATGAAAAGCAGAGTCGTCATAACAGGTTTAGGAGTTGTTTCACCAAATGGAGTAGGCATCGATGCGTTCTCTGAAGCTATAAAAAAAGGAACATCCGGAATTACCTTTCATCAACAATTAGCCGATTTAAATTTCTCCTGTTGTATTGGTGGAATTCCTGAAATTTCCGAAGAAAAAAACCTAGAGTATTTAACGCCTTTACAGTTAAGAGGCTTTAATAGCTCTGGTATTCTATATGGATGTATGGCAGGAATCGATGCCTGGAAAGACGCAGGGTTTTCTGTTGAAGCGGACAGTAAATTAGATTATGACAGCGGAATGATTTTCGGAACAGGAACCTCAGGTGTCGAAAAATTCAGAGAAGCAATTTACAAACTTGATGAAGGTGATGTAAAACGGCTGGGAAGTACTGTTGTAGTTCAAACTATGGCTAGTGGAATTAGTGCATTTTTAGGCGGAATTCTTGGTTTTGGAAATCAGGTAACCACCAATTCTTCAGCATGTACCACTGGAACCGAGGCGATATTAATGGGTTATGAACGTATTAAAAATGGACATGCTAAACGTATGTTGGTTGGTAGTTGCAGTGATGATGGTCCTTATATTTGGGGAGGGTTTGATGCCATGCGAGTGATGACTTACAAGTATAATGATTCACCAAAACAAGGCTCAAGACCAATGAGTGCAGCAGCTTCAGGATTTGTTCCAGGTGCAGGCGCTGGCGCTTTAGTGTTAGAATCTTTAGAAAGTGCTCAAAGCCGAAATGCAACAATTTACGCTGAGGTTTTAGGCGGACAAATAAACTCAGGAGGTCAACGCAATGGCGGAACCATGACAGCCCCAAATGCTGAAGCAGTGCAACGCTGTATACAGGAAGCCATTGTGAATGCTAATATTTCAGCAAATGATATTGATACTATTAATGGTCATTTAACAGCAACCTCAAAAGACAGTCTTGAAATAGAAAACTGGACTAAAGCTTTACAAAGAAAAGGTAATAATTTTCCACATATTAATTCTTTAAAATCTATGGTAGGACATTGTCTGGCTGCAGCAGGTAGCATTGAAAGTGTGGCGACAGTTCTTCAGTTAAAAGAACAATTTGTATTTCCTAATATCAATTGTGAAGATGTACATGATGACATTTCTGCATTGATTTCCGAAGAAAAGATCGTAAAGCAACTAGTACATACTGAACTTGATATTGCAGCAAAAGCGAGTTTTGGTTTTGGTGATGTCAATGCATGTATTATCTTTAAGAAGTATTCAGAATAAACTTAGAAACTTTTGTCAGTTCGAGCGCAGTCGAAACTATTTAATAACCTCCCGACTGCGCTCGAGGAGACAGCCTACAAAACTATGACCAAAAACGAACTAATAGCAAAATTAAAGACAATTGTTCAACCTTATATTCAGGACGAACAGGCCTTTGAAAATTTATCTGAAGACACTGATTTCATCAATGATTTAAAAATTAACTCTGCAAATCTGGTTGATGTTATTCTTGATGTTGAAGATGAATTTGATATCAGAATTGAGAATGATGATATGGAAAAAATGACATCTGTAAAAGCAGCTATGGATATTATCAAAGAAAAATTAGCTGAAAAATGATTGGAAACGACATTGTTGATTTGAGACAAGCAGCAAAAGATTCTAATTGGAAACGACCTCGTTTTTTAAATAAAATATTTACTGCAAAAGAGCAATTAATTATATCAACTTCAGAAAACAAAGAACATATGGTATGGCTACTTTGGAGTATGAAAGAAGCTGCTTATAAAGCTTACGTTAGAGAAACCAAGCATCGATTTTTTAATCCGAAACGAATTGAATGCCAATTGGGTTCAACTCACCAAGGTACGGTTTGTATTGATGAGAAGCTGTACGATTTGAAGTCGGTCATTACCTCTGATTATGTTCACAGCGTCGCGACAAATGCGGAAACGAAACATTTAGAAGTTCATCTGTTTAAATTGCCTGTCTTTAGCCAAAGCGAAACTGTAAAAGCTAAAGTTATACATCAATTATCTTGTAATAAGGGAATAGATTCTGGTGCGATGGAGATAAAAAAAACGGCATTAGGTATTCCGAATGTCTTCTTCAAAAACGAACAAATTCTTCAGGCTTTGTCGATATCACATCATGGAAAATATGGTGCTTTTGCTATGTGCTGATTTCTAAAAACACAGTTATTCCTTCTGTAAGTTTTTCAGAAGATTCAAAAAATATAATGTCATTGTCGTATATAGATTCAATTAAATAATAGTGTCCTTTAAAATAACTTTTAACCACTTTTACCTCAATACTTGAGGTTTTGACCACTTTGAGTTGATGTGCATAAACAATCTTATTATTGATGAAGTTAAACTCGTTAAAAAAGGAAGCAACTAAAGGTGTTTTAGGACTTTTGTATAAATTTTCAGGAGTATCATTAGCTTCAATTTTAGCGTTGTGTAACAGAATCATTCGGTCTGCAAATCCCAGAACATCATTTTTATCGTGAGTTGCAACGATACAGGTTATCTTATTGTCCTTTAAATATTTAAAAAGACGCCTTCTGAGTGATTGTTTTTTGAAATTATCAATATGGCTAAAGGGTTCGTCCAGCAAAATGATTTCAGGTTGCTTTGCTAAAGCACGAGCCAAGGCGACACGTTGTTTTTGTCCACCACTTAAAGTTTTCACTTTTACATTAGCAAATGTTGTGAGTTCAACAACTTCCAGTAACTCAGAGGTTCGTTTTTGTTTATCTTCCGGAAAGAAGTTTGAAAGGTGTTTTCCAATATTTTCTTCAACACTTATATACGGCATTAAATCAAATTCCTGCGCTACATATTTCATGAAGTCATAACCAATGACAAGGTTAAATTTTGGTCCTAAGATTTCTTCATCTTTCCAAAAAATGTGACCATTATCTAAGTCATATTCGCCATAGATCAGTTTTAACAGAGTGGTTTTACCAGATCCACTTTCACCTATTATGGAAAGGTTTTCACCAGGATTTACAGAAAAGTTGACCTTGTCTAAAATCTTATTTTTTTTATAACTAAAAGTGAGGGTATTGACTCGAAGCATAACACAAAAATACTACAAAAAAAGCCGCTACTAAAGATGTAACGGCTTTTTGATATTTTAAATTTAAGACGATTTATTGTTTAATAAACTTTTGATTTCGAATCGTATTATCAGAGACAATACTAATGATGTAGTTTCCAGCGGATAGTTGAGACACATCAATTGTCTTAGTGTTGTTTAAAGAATTTGTCATCACGCGTCTTCCGCTAATATCATATATGCTATAGAATGCATTTTCTAATTGTAGACCAGTAGTGATGTTCAGAACGTTTTTAGTTGGATTTGGAGATAACATGAAATCAGAAGCAAATGTTTCGTCATCAACTCCAAGCGCATCACAAGACGAATCACCTGAACCTTCAACAGCATTAAACACCTGATTGATTCCAGGGTTTAAAAACACTTCACAAGGTGAGTTTGGCCAATAGATCACGACGTAATCAACTGTAGTATCAGTTCCAATACCAAAATGCGTATTTAAAGAACTCATGTATTTAAAACCTTCACCACTGCGAACATCTCTGATTTGGACACCACTATCTGTATAGATTTCAACGCGAGCTCCAATACCATCAATATTGCTTGCAGTACCAACAGTATTTATTTTGATCCAGTTGTTATTAGTTGTGAGATTCCAATAAATATTATCATTAGAATATGAGTCAATAAAACCATCATTGTTTAAATCTCCGAAAGCTCCATTAGAATAACTAATTTGAGTATCATCAGCATCTTCAAATGTAAGATCGCCAACGCCATACATAATCATACCATTGCATATAATATCTAAATAACCATCATTATCGATATCGTAACTTACATTTTCATGACCATTAGGAGCACCACTTACACCAGCACCTGAAGTAACGTCTGTAAAAGTACCATCGCCATTATTACGCATTAGTTTATGTGCGCCAGAACTTGCACCAACAAAGACATCCATATCACCATCATTATCATAATCTGCCCAAGTTGATGACCAGGTTTGCATTGGATCTGCAAGGCCTAAATCAAGAGCATTTTCTGTATACGTGCCATCACCATTATTAGTTAACATTTGATTTGTTCTTCTGGCAGTTTCTCCACCACATTTAGCGATAAACATATCCATATCTCTATCATTATCATAGTCAATCCATATCGAACCATAATTACCACCTGAAGAATAATCACCTAAACCACCTTGATAAAATGTAAGGTTACCACTACCATCATTGATGTAATATACATTTGGAGCAACATCATGACAAACAAATGCATCTAAATGCCCATCTTGATTAATATCAACAAAGTTAGAGCGTTGTGAGAAGACATATTCAGAACCAGAAATTTCAGTAAAACCAGTTCCAGTTCCATCACTTTTCATAAAGGTTACACCACTACCAGATCCATAAAGTAAATCAGTATAACCATCTTTATTAAAATCGGCTGCTGCCATACTCCATCCTGGTAAAAAGTCGGCATTAGGCGTAGATATATTTACCTCGTTAAATCCGCCAGAACTTAATTGATAATGTACATTTACATTAGTTGAAGATACTGAAACAATATCGTCCAAGTTATCACCATCCATATCAACAATAGTTAAGTCATAACCACCAATACCCATTGACTGTGGAGAAAAATTTACTCTGGACGGAATTAATGTAGTAAAGTTCACAGGTCCTATCCAGTTACTATAATCTGTACCACCACAAAACCCTCTTACATAGACTTCATAAGTAGTATTTTCGGTTAATCCACTTAAAACGTGTGGGTTGTTTGTGCCAGTTGATGCACCAGATCCGGAAGGAATTCCAGTACCAGGACTTTGAACGGCAATTTCCCAGACCGTTTCCACATCACCAGCATCCCAGTAAATGTGTGCTCCATACTCAGAAATAAATGCAACGTATAAATTACTAATGTTTGGACATGCAGGTGGAACTTCTGAACGAAGCGTAGGAGAATTAAAACAAACTCCCCAACCATAAGACCCATTATCATCGTATAAAATGCGGTATTTAAAGTTAGATAGTTGAGATGCGGTAAACGCAGCTATGTTTAGAGTTTCATTAACTGGCTCTGCAGAACCATTACAAAAATTAGACGTTGGTGCACCATTTGTTTGAGATAACACTGAACCGAAATTTTGCCAGTTTGCAGCATCATTGTCCCAATATTGAATTCTTAATTCTTCATTTTGAAAAATATTTAAAACATAAGAGCTAATTACAGAAACCCATGTTTCTCCTGCATTATGAGCTGCAGTTAAGTCGATAACATCAGACTCGATAGCGATATTATTGATTGAACTTGGTCCAGCTTCATCTTCATCGTATGAAAAACTTGATGAACTGTCAGTAGGATTGTCTGTAAAAATAAGAGGGTCAGCATCATAAGAACCTGTAATTGTCCAATTGGGATTTGGCCAGTTTGCAGGTTGATTTAAAACCTGAGCCCAAGAGTAATAAGACATTACGAGAAATGCTATTAATGTAATTTTTTTCATAATTAATTATAGATTAGATAAATAGTTTCTAAAAGTAATAAAAAAAAGCCACTACAATAATTGGAGTGGCTTTTTTGTATGGAATTTTTTAAGAAAAACTATTGCTTAATAAACTTCTGATTTCTTATGGTGTTATTAGAAACAATACTAATGATATAGTTTCCTGCTGTTAATTGGGAAACGTCAATTGTCTTGGTATTATTTATTGAATTTGTCATCACGCGTCTTCCGCTTATATCGTAAATATTATAGATTGCATTATCTAATGGCAATTGGGTAGTAATATTTAATACATTTTTAGCTGGATTAGGAGAAAGCATAATATCTGAAGCAATTAATTCATCCTCCATTCCAAGAGTATCACATGAATCACCTGAGCCTTCAACTGCAGTAAACGCCTGATTTATCGGAGGATTTAAATACATTTCACAGTCAGAATTTGGCCAATATACAATAACGTGAGACACACTAGTGTCGCTTCCAATTCCAAAATGAGTATTTAGTGAACTCATATACTCAAAACCTTCACCACTTCTTACATCTCTAATTTGGACACCACTATCCGTATAGATTTCAACACGTGCTCCAATACCATTGATATTGGTTGCAGTACCAACAGTATTAATTTTGATCCAGTTATTACTAGTTGTTAAATTCCAGTAAATCTCACCATTATAATAAGCATCAATAAAACCATCATTATTTAAATCACCTAAAGATCCATTTTTATAATCGATTTGATTACTATCGGCATCTTCAAATGTAAGATCCCCTTTTCCATACATAATCATACCGTTGCATAAAATATCTAAATAACCATCATTGTCAATATCGTAACTTACACTTTCATGTCCGTTTGGAGGACTACTTACACCAGCACCAGAAGTAACATCTGTAAATGAACCATCACCATTGTTTCGCATAAGCTTATGTGCTCCTGAACTTGCGCCTACAAACACATCCATATCGCCATCATTATCATAATCTCCCCAAGTTGAAGACCAGGTTTGCATTGGGTCGTTAAGACCTAAACTAGCAGCATTTTCAGTATACGTGCCATCACCATTATTAGTTAACATTTGATTAGTTCTTCTTGCTACTTCGCCGCCACATTTAGCAATAAACATGTCTAAATCTCTATCATTATCATAATCAATCCATATTGATCCATAATCACCACCAGAAGGATAATCTCCTAAATTAAATGGCGCACCAGGAGTAATGCCAGATTGGTAAAATGTTAAATTACCAGAACCATCATTAATGTAGTAAACATTTGGCTCAACATCATGACAAACAAATGCATCTAAATGTCCATCTTTGTTGATATCGGCAAAATTAGAGCGTTGTGAAAACACATAATCAGGGCCAGATATTTCGGTAAAGCCTGTTCCGGTATTATTCGCTTTCATAAAAGTCACACCACTTCCGCTTCCATACAAAAGATCAGTATATCCATTTCTATCAAAATCTGCTGCAGCCATACTCCAGCTAGGTAAATAATTTGCATTAGATGTAGCAATATCAACTTCATTAAAACCGCCAGTACTTAATTGGTAATGAATGTTCACATTGTTAGACGATACAGAAACAATATCATCCAGATGATCTCCATTCATATCAACAACTGTTAAGTCGTAATTTCCGATATTCATTGTTTGACGAGTGAAATTTACTCTCGCAGGAATTAATGTTGTAAAGTTTATAGGTCCAATCCAATTGCTGTAATCTGTTCCTCCGCAAAATCCTCTTACATAAATTTCATAAGACGTGTTTGCATTCAATCCACTCAACATATATGGATTATTTGAACTTGTTGAGATTCCAGATCCAGAAGGGGTTCCGGTTCCTGGAGCTTGAACAGCGACTTCCCAAGACGTTTCTACATCTCCAGCTTCCCATAATACGTTGGCACCATCTAAGGTTACATAGGTTACTGATAAGTTGCTAATATTTGGACAAGCAGGAGGTGTTTCTGAGCTTATTGTAGGAGAATTAAAACAAAATCCCCAGCCATAAGATCCGTTATCATCGTAAAAAATACGGTATTTAAAATTAGTTAATTGAGATGCTGTAAAAGAAGCAATACTTATTGTTTGATTAACCTGTTGAGGCGTACCATTACAGAAATTCACATTAGGTGCATTGTTTGTTTGAGCCAATTCAGGACCAAAATCTACCCAAGTACCAGCATCATTATCCCAATACTGTAGTCTTAAATCTTCGTCTTGATAAATATTAAATACATAAGAACTTGACACAGTAATCCAAGTTTCTCCGGCATTGTAAGCTGAAGTTAAATTTATGATATTAGATTCAGCAGCTACATTATTTACTGAAGCCGATCCAGCTTCATCATCATCAAATGAAAAGTTAGAACTTACTGTTGGATTGTCAGTAAAAATGTCTGGATCTGAATCATAAGAACCAGTGATTGTCCAGTTAGCATTTGGCCAGTTTGCTGATTGATTCAATACCTGAGCCATTGAACAATAAGACATTACAAGAAATGCTGCTAATGTAATTTTTTTCATAATCGTTTAAATATTAGGTAAATAGTGGTTAAAAGTAATAAAAAAAACCTTCAAATCTAATTTGAAGGTTTTTTTAAGCTTATTGCTTTATAAACTTTTGAATCTTAACATCCTTACCAGATAGGATTCTCAGGATATAGTTTCCTGCACTCAATGCAGATACATCAATAGTTTGATTTTTCAATTTTGTACTAACAATTTGTCTTCCGTTAATATCAAAGATAGTATAGATTGTATCTTTGTGTAAAGGGGTAGCTGTAGAGATATTTAAAATATCTTTAGTCGGATTTGGCGATAAACTCAAATCTAATCCTATAGTTTCATCATTAACACCCAAAGTGTCACAAGATGCTCCTGCACCTTCAACAGCAGTAAATGCTTGATTGATAGGCGGATTTATAAACGTTTCACAATCAGAATTTGGCCAATAAATTATAATATGAGACACGCTTGTATCAGCACCAATGCCAAAATGAACATTCAATGAATTCATATATCTGAAACCATCACCACTTTTCACATCTCTAATTTGAATGCCTGAGTCGGTGTAAATTTCAACGCGAGCGCCAATACCATTGATATTACTTGTAGTTCCGACTGTATGAATTTTAATCCAGTTGTTATTAGTTTCTTTATTGTTGGTATAAATACTACTAGAGTTGAACGCATCAATATAGCCATCATTATTAATATCTCCATAAGCTCCTGCTCCTGGGAAAACACCAGTATGAACAGTAAAATTCATATTTCCGTCACCAAATAAAATATTACCTCCTGAAACAAGGTCCAGATTACCATCATTGTCAAAATCAAAAGTTACAGTTTCAGTAGATGTAAGTGATAGCATATCGACGCCTGATCCAGCTGAAATGTCTGTAAAAGAACCACCATCATTTCTCATAAGTTTATGGCTACCTGAACTGGCACCTACAAAAACATCCATATCACCATCATTATCAAAATCGCCCCAAGCAGAAGACCAGGTTTGCATAGGATCTGCTAAACCGATAGCAGAAGCATTTTCTGTGTAGTTTCCGTTACCATCGTTTGTATGCATTTGATTAACTCTTCTTGCTGTTTCACCACCACATTTAGCAATAAACAAATCTAAGTCTCTGTCATTATCATAGTCAATCCAAATTGAACCATAATTTCCTCCAGACGGATAATCTCCAAGACCACCTTGATTAAAAGTAAGGTTTCCGCTGCCATCATTTATATAATAAACGTTAGGAGCAACATCATGACAAACGAATGCATCCAAATGACCATCTTGATTAATATCTACAAAATTAGATCGTTGAGAAAACACATCTTGCGGACCAGATACTTCAGTAAATCCGTTTCCAGTTCCATCACTTCTCATGAAGGTTACACCATTTCCGGCACCATAAAGTAAATCTGTATAACCATCTCTGTTGTAATCTGCAGCAGCTAAACTCCATGTTGGCAGATAATTAGCATTTGTGGTTGTAATATCT
>JAAEZI010000043.1:15627-16112 GCA_018222915.1 Algicola sp.
GATATTCACATTAGTTGATGAAATAGAAACCAAGTCATCTAAAAAATCTCCGTTCATATCAACACAGGCAATTCTATAAGATCCTGAAGCTCCAGAAGAACTGGATGTAAATGTTACAGGAGTTGGTACAGGAGCATTATTTGTAGCCTCTAAACAGAAGGCAACATCAGAAAGACCAGTACCTTCAAAGTCATAAATTTGAATAACAAGATCGTCTCCAATATTCCATCCACCAATAGTCTCAGTAGCAAAGGTATCTGTACAGGCAATCTCTACCGTACCTGTTGAATTAAAAACTACAATACCAGGATTACCAGGATTTTGAGAAGCAAAATTTAAACCTGTAGTCGTAGCAGTCCAGGTAAAAAACTGATCTAAACCTGAAGCTCGACAAGAACCTTGTACACCACTATCTGTAGTTCCATCTGTTGAAAAGGGAAGATAGAAAGGCGTGTTACAAGCACCATCAGCAGCAGGAGTAATTG
>JAAEZI010000043.1:16122-21199 GCA_018222915.1 Algicola sp.
ATCGTTTACTGGCTGAGCAAAAGCCTGAAAGCTAAATGCCATAAGCGCCATCGATATAAAAAGTAATTTTGATTTCATAATTGTTATATTTTCTAATTTTATGTTTATTATTCGCATTCTCCATCTAAGGAGTTAATCCACTCTTCTATAAGTCTTACACCTTCAGCATGCTGTAATGTTCTTCCCAGAAGAGGCATTCTGTATTGTTCTTCTACGGAACTAAGTCTAAAGTGTAAAACAGATTTATCAATTCGTCCACTGGCTACAATATGAGTCAAAGGAGATATCTGAGTATCAGGTGTAACACAAACGCCTTTGTTGACGTCATCATCATTTTCATGGAAGGCTAATCGCATTGGACGGTATTCACAATAACTTTCTTCAGAATGACAATGTGCACAGTTAATATCTAGATATGAACGCACTCTAAGTTCTAAAGGTAAAGAAGTGTCTTCCCAATCGACAGTTGAAACAATAGATGTAGGGATGTTATTTTCTAAATACCCAAAATCAATCCATTTGCTTAATTGATTAAAAGCACCATCAGCGTAAGTGTAATCTCTATTTAAGTTTTGAGGTTTAGGACCAATTGGTAATGGTGTCCCAAACTTATTATGGCAGGAGAAACATTCATTTCTTGAGGGAATTCTGTAATTGACAGACTTAAGAGTGCCATCATCATCAATCCAATCGACATCAGTAAAACTTCCGTTATTGGTAAATGTCGCTTCAGTTTGTTCGTCATTCCATACGTATTTGGCAAAATCCCAGCCTTCTTCGGTCATGAACATTAAGCGTGTTTCAATGATTCTTGTTGTGTTTGCTGGCTGAACGTTATCGTAAAAAAAGTTTTTGATAAGTATTCCGCCAACGGGAAAATTTAAAGGGGTATGATCACTATCGTAACTAGCAGTAGTTCCGTCAGGCATCCAAACAAAACGTTTCTTATGAGCATAATCACTGAAAAGAGGAGAGTTTAAATCATAAGGCAAAACACTGGGAACAGGGTCTAAGTCTTTTAAATTTCCTTCAAAAAAGTTATATTCTGAAAGGGTTTGATACGGTATTTCATCAGGATTATATACAACCTGAGCCTCTGGAGTTACAGTAACACTTACATCTTCTGTTGAGCAATTGGCAGGCTGTGAGTTGTTACAAATGGTGTAAGTAAACAAATCAGTACCAACAAAATCAGTATGAGGTGTGTATAAAACGATATCGTCTGAAGGATTATTAGGAGTGTTATTTACATCTAAGACTTCAATAGTTCCGTTTATTGAGCCACTGGTTGTCAAGCTACCTGAAGCAGGTACATTTGTGTCGTTAGCAAGAACGTCTATTTGAATCGAGTTATTTTGAACAACTTCAGCAAAATCTGAAGAAGTCTCTATAACCACAGGTACGTAGGAGTCACTTTTATCATCTTCAGCACAAGATTGTATTGATATTACCAACACAAAAAGGCAGATTGATTTAAAGTAATTTTCAAACATTTATAGTAAAATTTGGACAGTAAATATAATTACATATTGAACATTAATACAATTTATTAGATGTAATACCCTTTTTTTCAGACAACAAGAGTGTCTTATTGTGGGGTTTACGGTAATTTACAAATCATATCTAAAAGCGAAAATTAAGAAATGATTTTCCCTTATATAACAACTCAATCGGCAAAAACCCTAATACTTAAAAAATTACTGAAATTAAAGCAGATTATTTTTAAGTAAATATTCTGCAATTTGAATGGTATTTGTCGCAGCTCCTTTACGAAGATTATCACTAACAATCCACATATTTAGTGTGTTTGGCTGTGAGCCATCTCTACGTATTCTTCCAACAAAAACATCATCTTTTCCATTGGCATAAATTGGCATTGGGTAGGTGTTAACATCAATATTATCTTGAACAACAACACCTTCAGATTCGTTGAGTATTTTTCTAAGTTCAGAAAGGTCGAAATCGTGTTCAAACTCAACATTTACAGACTCACTATGTCCACCAGCTGTTGGTATTCTAACTGCAGTTGCTGTAACAGCTATGGTACGATCATCCAGTATTTTTTGAGTTTCACGAACTAATTTCATTTCCTCTTTGGTATATCCATTCTCTTCAAAAACATCGCAATGCGGAATTGCATTTTGATAAATAGGGTAATGGTAAGCCATTTCTCCCTTTATACCAGCAACTTCATTTTCTAATTGTTTAACCGCTTTTACGCCTGTTCCTGTGATAGATTGATAGGTAGAGACAACAATGCGTTTGATTTTGTATTTTTTATGAAGAGGCGCCAAAGCTACCACCATTTGTATTGTTGAACAGTTAGGGTTAGCGATTATTTTGTCTTTTGAAGTTAATTTGTCAGCATTGATTTCGGGAACTACCAATTGTTTTGTATGATCCATTCGCCATGCTGAAGAATTGTCAATCACTGTAATTCCAGCCTCAGCAAATTTTGGAGCCCATTCTAAAGACGTATGTCCTCCTGCTGAAAACAGAGCGATGCCTGGTTTCATGCTAATGGCATCTTGCATACCAACAACTTTATAATCCTTTCCCTTGTACGAAATCATTTTACCGATAGATCGTTCTGAAGCTACAGGAATTAATTCTGAAACCGGAAAATTGCGTTCTTCAAGAACTTTAAGCATAACTTCGCCTACTAAACCAGTGGCTCCAACTACAGCTACTTTCATTACAATTAAATTTTGATAAACAAAAGTAGGGATTAATTCATTTTTCTATTTAAAAAAAGTCATAAAAAAACCACCTCTTTTTTGAGGTGGTTAAGATTAAAAAAATATGTAATGTAGCGGTTAGCTATTTTATTTTTTAAGCAAATCTCTGATTTCTTTTAATAAATCATTATCAGATGGTCCTGATGGAGCAGCTGGTTCTGGCGGTGTTTTTGTTTTATTATACGCTTTCACAATCATAAATAATACAAATCCTACTATAATTAAATTGATAATAGAATTCACCCATTTACCATACATAATGGCATTTTCTGGTTTAGTGATTTCTCCGTCAGCTCCAACAGTAGCTGGAGATAATACATACTTTAAGTCGGCAAAATCTACGCCACCAGCAAAGTTACCAACAATAGGCATCATGATATCTGAAACGAAACCATTTACTACCATTCCTACAGCACTTGCAAGAATAACAGCGACAGCTAAATCAATAACATTACCTGTCATTATAAAATTCTTAAATTCTTTAAACATAATTTTAATGTGTTATTAGTTAGTTAATGTTTTTTATTAGACACTAATTTAGTTAAAAAGTCACAAATGTTTCTCAAAACAAGTAACTATGTTAAAAAGACGCGTTTAATTCTTTGCGAAACAGCAGTTATAATCTCGTATGAAATGGTTTGAGCAGTTTTAGAAAAATCAGAAGCTGAGTATGGATGGTTTCCAAAAATAACAACCTCATCTCCTTCCTTGCAGTCAATTTCAGTAACATCTACCATAATCATATCCATACACACATTACCAATAATATGTGCTGGTTTGTTATTAATTATAACGTAGCCTTTTCCATTGCCATATTGCCTTCCGATACCATCTGCATGACCAATTGGTATTGTTGCCGTTTTTACCATAGCGTCACTTTTATAAGCTCTGTTGTAACCTACAGTTTCTCCTTTTTCAATATGGTGAATTTGAGAAATCACAGATTTTAATGTTGCAACAGGTATAAAGTTTTTGTTTTCTTTTTCAGAATTACCGAAGCCATATAAACCAATACCAGTTCTTACCATATTTAAGTGAGCTTCAGGGTAATTTAAAATCCCAGATGTATTACACACATGAAGCATAGGTTGGTGGCCTAACTTTTCAGAAAAGTTTTCAGCTATAGCCTTGAAATTCCGAATTTGTTGTAGTGTAAATTCTTTTTCTGAAAGGTCTTCACTGGCTGCCAAATGTGAAAATAAAGATGTAATGAAAACAGAATTTGTAGTTTTTAATTTTGAAATGATATAATCAATATCATTCTCCCAAAACCCTAAGCGATTCAAACCTGTATTAAATTTAATATGAACCGGATAGTTGGTCTGTTGTTCTTCTGAAGCTACAGCAATAAATTCATTTAAAATTTTTGCATTATACAGACTTGGCTCAAGGCATCTTTCAATAAGCGTTTTAAAATTTACGGCTTGAGGATGCAACACTAAAATAGGCTTAACAATTCCGGCATCTCTAAGTGCAACACCTTCTGAGACATACGCTACGGCAAAATAATCAACATCTAAATCCTGAAGAAAACCAGCAATACTTTCAGCATGACTTCCGTAGGCAAAAGCTTTTACAACAGCCAAAACCTTAGTGTCTTTTTGTAGTTTAGATTTAATATACTCAAAGTTGTGCTTGAGCGCTTTTAAATCTATTTCAAGTACAGTTTCTTGCGCTTTAGGCATTAGAATTATTTTTTTTGTTCGTTACCTCTTCGGCATCATTGACCTTCATGTTTCTAACCTTGTCACGTAGCATTGCTTTATAGTACGCTGCACGACTTAAAGGTTCATATTCATCAACTTCACCAAGAAGCACGAGGCTGTCACTTGTAGATTTCCGATAGCTGTATTGTGCTAAATTTCCTGTACGTGTACAAATAGCATGAACTTTAGTGACATACTCTGCAGTTGCCATTAAATGAGGCATTGGTCCGAACGGATTTCCTTTAAAATCCATATCTAAACCAGCAATAATCACACGAATGCCTTTGTTTGCCAAATCATTACAAACACGAACAATTTCATCATCAAAGAATTGCGCTTCGTCAATTCCAACCACATCACAACCATCTGCCAGGATAGGAATGTTGGCTGCTGCAGGCACTGGAGTTGAACGAATTTCATTTGAGTCATGAGACACGACCATTTCTTCATCATAGCGCACATCAATTGCAGGTTTGAAGATTTCAACCTTTTGCCTGGCAAACTTGGCACGTTTGAGTCTGCGAATCAGTTCTTCGGTTTTACCAGAAAACATCGATCCGCAAATAACTTCAATCCATCCAAATTGTTCTTTATGATTTACTGTATTTTCGAGAAACATTTTGTAATTTTAAC